>JAEMTM010000167.1 GCA_016462305.1 Sphingomonadaceae bacterium
GAGAGTTGCGCGCGCATTTTTACACCACAGCGTCAGCTTTCGATCATAATCTCTAGTGGTGCATGCACAATTTGGTTATGCTGTTTCCGTAGGGAGGTGTTGTAGTGGCTGAGCATTTGAACCAATCGGAATTTTTGAATTGCGCTTGCCATTGCGGCGCTGTTCAGTTCATTGTCAAGTTATCTGACGAGTTCAACAACGCGCGCCGTTGCGACTGTTCGCTATGTCAGATGCGGGGGGCAGTGGTGGCCAGCGCGAACCGGGAAGATATCCAAATCACTGCAGGCAGCGAGCATATGAAGCTCTATCGCTTCAACACAATGCAAGCTGAGCATCACTTTTGCGGTATTTGCGGCATTTACACATACCATCTTCGGCGATCAAATCCCGACGAGATCAGTATCAATGTCGCTTGTATCGAAGGCGTTAGCCCTTTCGATTTTCCGCGTATTCCAGTTTACGATGGGCAAACCCATCACAACGATAGGCCGGGAGGAGCGGCCTATCGCATCGCTGGCTATCTCTCCTATAAAACCGTCTGATGCGAGCCGAGTACGCACGGCGACATGCGACTGGCGTGACTTTCAGCAATAAACGTCAAGCTAATGAGCAAACACGCAATATCGGCATCAAATGAGTCGCGGTGTTGCAGCAACTCAAGCGCCGCTTCCAATGCAGCTGCTTTAAACACCCGTCCCAGAGACTTGAACATGCGAGCACTGAAACCGGAATCGGCAAGCAACCGCATTATAAGTGCATCGGATGATTTGAAGCGCACCTTGGAATTACGGTGACAGTGCACTAAATTATCAGAAACGCCCGCACATCGGCCATGAAGCGGTCGAACTGGTCATGGTGCAACCAATGGCCCGCATTTTCATATTCAATGACCTTTGCCGTTGGGAAATGCGCGATGCGGCCGTCCTTTTCGGGGTTGGAGGCCCAGCTATTGGCGCCATATATCAGCAACATCGGGCACGTGATCGACTGCCAAATGGCCAATAAATCCTCACGCGGCATATCAAAGATCGCCCAGATATTGAGGTAATTGTCGAACTTCCAGCTCCAGCTTCCATCCTCGTTGCGGCTGATGCCATGGACCGTCAAATGCCGCGCTTGTTCGTCGGTTAAATAGCTGTTTTCGGTCTTCATCCGTTCATAAGCGGCTTCGATATTAAGGTACCGCTTTGGCGTGCGACCGGCGGCGTTGCGCTTGTCCTCTATCCACTGGCGGAAACGGTTTTGAATGCCGATGGCATCGCGCTCGGCCTGCATCTTTGGGGACAGGCCCAGTCCTTCGATGTTGACCATTTTGCGGACATTTTCGGGGAAGAGGCCGGCATAGCGGGTCGCGATATTGCCGCCCATCGAATGCGCAATGATGCTGACGGGGGCAAGATTGAGCTGATGGATCAATTGCGCCATGTCATAGACAAAAGTCGACATTTCATAGCTGCCATCGGGCGACCAGGCGCTGTCGCCATGGCCCCTTAAATCGGGCGCAATGATATGCCAGTCATGGCGCAATTCCTCGGCCACCCAATCCCAGCTGCGCGCATGATCGCGGCCACCATGGACCAAGAGCAAGGGCGGCGCGTCGGGGTTGCCCCAGTCGACATAATTTAGCCGAAGGCGTTGCGAGATAAAGCTGTTGGTGATGGGGCCAACTAAAGTCATTCTGCGGCCAGTAATTGCTCTGCGCCCCCAAGGTCAACCGATACCAGTCGGCTGATGCCTTGTTCAACCATAGTCACGCCGAACAAACGGTGCATCCGGCTCATCGTCACGGCATTGTGGGTGACGATTAAATAGCGGGTCTCAGTTTCCTGCGTCATGGCGTCGAGCAAATCGCAAAAGCGTTCGATATTGGCGTCGTCCAAAGGCGCGTCAACTTCGTCGAGGACGCAAATGGGTGCTGGGTTGGTGAGGAACAACCCAAAGATCAGCGCGACCGCCGTGAGCGCCTGCTCACCGCCCGATAGCAGGGTGAGCGATTGAAGTTTCTTGCCCGGTGGTTGCGCGAAAATTTCGAGGCCAGCCTCCAACGGATCATCGCTGTCGATCAACGCCAGATGCGCTTGGCCGCCATTGAACAAGGTCGAAAACAGGCGGCGAAAATGGCCGTCTACCGCCTCAAAAGCCGTGAGCAACCGCGCGCGGCCTTCGCGGTTCAGGCTGCCGATGGAACCGCGCAAGCGGTTGATGGCAAGGGTCAGCTCTTCGCTTTCGGCAAGGCCACTGCCTTGCTGCAATTCCAGTTCGGCCAGTTCGTCGGCGGCGATCAGGTTGACAGGTCCGATCCGTTCCCGGTCGTTTTGTAGGCGGTCGAGGCGGTTTGATTCCACGCCCGCATCGTCCATCGCATCTTCATCAAACGCCCATTTTTCCGGCAAGACAGGTGGCGGGCATTCGAACCTTTCCCCTGAAATCCGGCCCATTTCGACGCGGCGCTGTTCCTGATTTTCGGCGCGGGCTTCCGCCCCGGCGCGGGTTTCGCGGGCAATAGATAGCTGCTCGGCTGCTGCTGAATATTCGCTTTCGAGTGCGCGCAACGTCGTTTCATGCGCCGTTTCGGCGGATTGCAGGCCAGCGAGCTTCTCGGCCAACTGCGCTTTGTCTGCCTGCATAGTAGCAATCTCGCGGGCCAGCATTTCCGGCCTTCCCGCGTTGTCTGCTTGCTCAGTAGCAATATCAGCGCTGCGTTTGTTCATTTCGGCGATCCGGCGTTCGGCTTCGCCTGCACGTTCCTGCCAACCGCGAATTTCGGCCATCGCCACGGCGCGGCGCTCGCGGCTTTGCGCTAATCTTTGTTCGAGCGCAGACAGGTCCGCCTGATTACGCGCCAACAGGTCGCGTGTTGCATCATGTGCCGCCGCGAGGTTTTGGACGCGGTCGGCATGATGCGACCCGTCGGGCAGGGCATTTCGTGCCGTCTCGGCTGCTGTGCGCTCCGCTTGCGCCTCGGCCACATCTTGCGCGGCGGCGGCCATCCGGTCGCCAAGCGCCGCCTGTGCAGATTTTAGGCGAGTCAGTGCGTCTTCGGCTTGATCGACCGCGCGCAGGGCTTGCCGCAACTGGCCTTCGGTCATGACACGCGCCGCCGCCGCCTTGCGAGCCGCGTCCTGCGCCGCTTCAATCTTATCCGTCATCTGCAACAGGCTTTGCGCTTGTGCATTGAGCGCGGCTTGCGCGGGCGCGACGAGCATATCCAATTCGGCCAAACGGTTGGCGCGGACCAATTGCTCGGCAATCGTCGCGCCATCGCCATCGGTGGCAAAGCCGTCCCAACGGCGCAGCCTGCCTGCCAGCGTCACCAGACGTTCGCCAGGGGCGAGTGCTTGGCCATCGTCGGTCTCGACGACGCGCACCATAGACAATCGCGCAGCAAGCTCTGACGGCGCGTCGACAAAATGGATCAGGGCAGCGTCGGCGACCGTGCCCAGCGCCGCCGCCCCGCCAAGCCAGCGCCGTCCGGTTTCGCCGCCAATGCTGGCGTCCGCATCCTCACCCAGTGCGGCGGCCAAAGCATGTTCATAGCCTGGCTTGACCGAAATGCGGTCAATCGCCTTGTTACCTTGGCTTTTGGTCAAGGAACGCTGTAGTGCGCTTTGTTCGGTCAACAATGCGGCCAGTTCGGCCTTGGCACTCGCGATTGCGACTTGGGCAATATCGCGGGCGGAGGTCAGTTCGGCGCGTTGCGCCTCGGCGGCTTCCTGCGCATAATTGTCCGCTTGCAACTGTGTTTGCAAGGTTTGGACGTCGGTATCGGCTTGGCTTTTGG
>JAEMTM010000040.1 GCA_016462305.1 Sphingomonadaceae bacterium
ACAAGGTCGGCGAACTCATGCCATGGACCCACGTGAGCTGAAAACACCGCTTACGCCGAAGGCGGCATCTTCCATTCTGATCGCGGCAGCCAATACTGTGCCTATGAATATCAGAAGAAGCTGCAGGCCTAAGGCCTGCGACCATCGATGAGTGGCAAAGGCAACTGTTACGGCAACGCCACGGTCGAGACATTCTTTAAAACGATCAAGCCAGTATCAATCGAACCGTCCCGTATCTGGTTCGATGCGACTCCACGCGAATTCGCCTATCCGCTCCCGCAAAATCCCGACTTCTACCATTCGTCGGGCATCCTCGGCCCATAGCGGTTCGGGCCAGTGTTCAGGGCAATAGCAGACGCCCAATTGCGTCGGGACTAAATGAGAGGTTTGTAGCTTTGAAGGCATGATTAATCGACGATACTTTCTAATCCCCAACTCAGGCGCTTATTGACTGATCGAGTATTTGCGATCACGGAATGGCTTGCGTGCATAAGGTCGTGCTGTTTAGGGTCTGAAGTCATGTCTAAACTCGATCAAAAACCTAAGGCGAAATCACTTAAACGTGTCCGACTTGCTCCTTCTGAGCGGCAATCACTTATTCTTGACCACACAGCCCAAATCATCGCTCGCGAAGGGGTATCGGCGTTGTCGATGGATCGCATCGGTCGCGAAGCAGGCATAAGCAAATCGCTGGTGTATAATTACTTTCCCAATATGACAGATTTGCTGAGGCAGTTGCTCCAGCGCGAATGGCGGCGTTTGCGGCGTCTCCAAGCCGAAGCGGCCGAAAAGGCCGAGACGTTTGAGGGATTGGTGCGGGCAGTGACCCATGTATATCTCAAATATATTGATGAACGCGGGATGCTAATCGAACGATTACAATCTGAACCTTCGGTTTCGGCAATTCATGACCCCACTGAATTCAGCCGCGATCAGGCGGTTGGCTACCTTGCCGAGATTGTTACCGAGAACTTCGGCCTCCCTCCAGATATGGCAAGGGCCGCCACCGACATAAGTTTCGGCCTTCCCGCCGCCGCTGGCGCTTATCTTCAGCAACGCAAGCTCAGCCGCGACCAACTGGAAGATATGACGGTGACGATGATCATGGGTACCTTCAATGAACTCATGCGGGAGCAGACCGCGCGGCTCCGGCCAATCCACCGAGGCGTTGCTGTCACCACTTGACCTGACTTATGCCACACCGCTGAGCAGTTCAGGCGCATTGACAGAAGGGGTCTGCGCAATCGAACATGGAGCTCGCAACAGATCGAACTCCGCCCGGATTGCATCAAGTGGTTCGCCGAGGCGCTGTTCGGATTTCACAAACTGGATGCTGCGAGCATTTCGGCCAAACGACCAGCCGTCAGTGATTGCGTCCATCGCTGGTTTGATCAGATGCGGATCGACCAGTGTCATGTGTCCGGTCACCACTGCGATCCACATCGCAGCATAGGGGTAATCCATCTGTGCTAGCTGGAAGGACTGTATCGCCAGCTCCCCTAAAGGAGTAGCGGGATAGCCGGTCAACACATGGTGCAAGTCATGGGTCTGGAAACCACGTAGAACCTGTAAGCCAAAGCTGGAGGCATTCGGGCAATCTTTCCGCTGCGCACCAATTCATCATGTCTGGCGTGATATCCGGCGGCAAGCTGTTCAACTAGGTGGTTGTCCACCATAAACGCGCGGTAGGCATGCCCAAATGTCCCAGGTTCATAGCTGTCGAGGGATGAGAGCTTGAAATCCGGAGCGAGCCATCCTTCGCGGGCTAATGGCCCGTGGTCGGGATGATCTAGGATAGCTTCTTCATACTTGGCTATCGCGTCGGCGGGCGCAGTTTCCCACCATTCGTTGAATAGCCAGTCAATCCCGTGCGTGTAGAAATTGTCGATGCTTTTCAGAAATTTTCTCCAAATGCGCGCTCAATCGGTGCAACCATCATAATCTCCTTCAGCAGTTACTTTGCTAATGTTCCGCCATCGACGGGTATCAATGCGCCGGTCATGAATGCAGCGGCATCGCTTATCAGGAACGCCAGCACTTCAGCCACTTCTTCAGGCGTTCCATAGCGCGCCATTGGAATGCCCTGCACCAACTGCGGCCTCGCGGCTTCGGGGTCATTGGGCGACAGCCGCCGTTCGAGCTGGAACATCATTTCGGTTGCAGTTGGACTTGGGCAGATGGCCAGCACCCTCACTCCATGAGGGGCAAGTGCTATCGCAGCCGACTTAGTCATCCCGTTCACCGCATGTTTGCTAGCCGTGTAACCGAAAATGTTGCCGCTTCCGCCGAAGCTGGAAACCGAAGAGGTGTTTACGATCACTCCGCTGCGGTTTGCCAGCATATGCTCACCAACATGTTTCAGCCCAAGAAAAACGCCCTTGACGTTAACGGCGATAATTCGGTCAAATTCTTCTTCCGGATAGTTGATCGCATTAGCGATCGCTCCAGAAATGCCTGCATTGTTAAACAAGATGTCGATTTGAGGTCCAAGCGTTAAGGCTTGCCCGATTGCTGCCGTCCAGTCTGATGCATTGACCACGTCACCTCCAAAACTGGCGACATTTCCGGCGGCGAGCGCATCAGTAAAATCCGTATCTGGCCGATCGAAGGCCAGCACACTGGCGCCGCCGGCGCACAGCCGCTTGACAGCTGCCAGCCCAATTCCCCGGGCAGCCCCTGTAACGATGGCAACGCGGCCTGAAAGTGTTTGATCGGGCATAGGCTTTATTCCTTTTCAGCAATTTGCAGGGGATGATGCGACAGAAAGCCCATGATAATTTCAATGCAGCGAGTTGGCGCATCACGATGGGGTACATGGCCTGCTTCGGCGATCCGCTCTACTCGGCAATCCGGCCAGAAGCCTGCAATTGCATCGGGCATCGCGGGAACGAACACTGCGTCGCGATCACCCCAAATTACTTGGACCGGTACGTTCGGAAGCTCTGAGGATGCGTTCGCACCAAGCGAAGGTGGAACCGTCGCATCGACCAGAGGCACATCGAACGGCGCTGCACGGTACCAAGCCAGCATCGCTTGCCAGACACCGGGCTGTGTCCAGGCTTGACGATAATCCGTCAAATCGTCATCGCTTAGCTGACCACGCCGTCTTGGTTCCCCCAGGAATCGCTCGATCAGCGTATCGACATTTGACTCGTGGAAGATGGCATCGGCCTCGGATGAGCGCAGCATTGAAATATACTGCGAAGCCGCGCGCTGGGCCGGATCGTGCCAAATCATGTCCTGGAGCACTTGGGGCGGCGGGGCGTTCAGCGCGACAAGTCCCGCAACCCGTTCTGGCACGTGGCGAGACAGTTCGTAAGCCAACACCCCGCCCCAGTCGTGACCGCACAGATAAACCTGATCCAATCCCAGAACGTCCAGCAGACCTATCAGATCGCCTACCAGCAAATCTATGCGATAGTCCGCCACCGTTTCCGGTCGGCTAGACAGACCATAACCGCGCAGATCGGGCATGATCAGCCGGTACTGCGGGGCAAGGAGGCCGGCGAGCACGCGCCACGAACCTCCATGGTCAGGAAAACCGTGAAGCATCAGGATCGGATCGCCCGAACCTTGTTTCCGGACGTGGAGTTCAATTCCGTTCCCCACCGCGATCCGACCCGAGCGAAGCTCTGTATTGCCAGAAAAGAAGGAATCTGGTTTACTCATCACTCCGCTCAGGCCGCGCTGCGAGCAGCAATCCGGGCGGCATCAACCTGGCTGCCGTCTCCATCGGTGAGCATCTTCTCAACTGTCACCTCTGCACCTCGTCCAGGCTGCAGAACTTCGAAGATGTTACCATCCAGATCCCGGCCGAAGAACACCTGCGCATTGCCGAAGTCGTGCGGCGGTCCATGCAGATCGATACCTTGTGCGATAAGCCGCTTATATTCTGAAGATATATCATCGCTTTCGAAGCATAGATGGTTCCAGCCAAGTGCAGCAGCGCTGCGTGGTTCCGCTGGCACGGTTTTGGGCGCTTCATACTGCCAGAATTCCAATTCAGCATTAGTAAGGCGCGCCCAAGCCCCGTGGAACCTGACATCGTCGATGCCGGCGACCACATCGAACTTGGCATCGGGCCCAAAGCTTCCTCGGCGATGCACATCAACGCCTGTCAGCATTGTATAGAAATCCGTCAAGCGATTGATGTCCGGTGTGACTAGGGCAGCATGTGCAAACCATGGTCGACATGTTCCTGCGGGGGCCCATGGCGTGCCTTCAAGCTCGATCAAATTGCCTTCGGGGTCGCGGATATAAACATAGCTGTTCCCGGTCCCCAACCCAGCCGGTCGCGCATGTGCCGACGCGCCGGAAACCAAAAAGCTATCATAGAGCCCGTCAGAAATTTCTGATTGCAGGCAGATGTGCCTGATTCCCGCTGCATTGACGGCGCGATCTGGAGCGGCTGTATCGCACGTGGATTCAAACTCGAACAGTTCAAGGCAGCCCAGCGTCCCTCTCATGAACGCTGCGCGCGCCGATGCGTTATCGACTTGCAGCATCGCGCGATTGGCGGGACTGTCATCAACCTCGAAGCGGTAAAGTAGATCGAAAGACTGCGCTTGCCCATAGAATTTGATCGCAGCATCGAGGTCGAGAACCGAAAGCCCGACATGATGGACACCTTTGATCATTGCTCCGTTCCCTCGCTTGCTACTGCAGCCATTCGTGCGTCAATTTCGGCGCGGATGTCGCGGTGCCGCGCCTCGGTCAGGTTATAGTTCCATGCCATATAGGCGGCGATCAACACTAGAACCGCCGGAATAACACTATAGCTAATCGTTAAGGCTAGCAGCGGTTCTGCTCTGCTTTCACCAGCAGAAACATAGCCGACGCCGCCAAGAATGAGCAAAGGCAGACCTGAGCCCGCCGCATATCCCATTTTCTGAACCATCGCCGTCACCGCATAGAACAGACCCTGTTGGCGATCCAACGTGTCTGCGGTGTCGATATCGGCGGTATCGGCGATCATAGCGTGCGGCAGCATGAGCACAGCTCCATAGCATGCACCTTTCAGGACGAAGAGTGCGATAAAGACATATACCCCGCCTTTGGGTACAAAAAACATTAAAGCATTGGTTGCTGCGACAATAACGAGCGCCAAAGCAAGGGCTCGGTGTTTTTCGATCCGCTTTGCCAGCCATACCCAGCCCGGCACTACCAGCAGTGCTGCGACAAAGTAGAGAAAATAGACAAAGCCGATATTAGGTACGCCAACGACATCGCGCGCGAAAAACACAGTGATCGTTTGCCTGAACACTTCGCCAACGGTCGCAACAAGCACGAGCAGAGTTACGCGCAGAAACGCGCGGTTCGACGCCAGCATTTTTGCCGCTTTGGCTAGGCTGAATGGCGCTTTTCGAATTGGTGCAGCCGGTTCTGGCACACAGATGAATGCGAGTGCCGCGCAAATCGGTAACAATGAAATGATAACCACGCTCAAAGCCGACATAACATCGGCACTACTCATGCCGGGCTGCATTTGAACATAGGCCGGGATAAGGGTCGATGCGATCAGGCCGGTGATGCTGAAAGCTTGCGATACCGAGCTGATCCGCGTGCGAACATGATAGTCTTCCGATAGCTCCGCAGCCCACGCATGATAGGGCAGCAGCAACATCGTATAGCCCAGGTAAACTAGCGCTACGGCTGCAAGAAAATAGGCAATGTCTACACCGGGCGAAGGCCTGAACAGCAGATAGACACCGGCCATCATGGTTATCGAACCAAAAATCAGCCACACGCGACGGCGACCAATTTTGGGTCGCCAGCGGTCAGAGATTATGCCGATAATCGGATCGGTGATAAAGTCCGATAGCCGCGCCAAAATCAGCGAAATCCCAATTAGCTGCAGGCCCAGCTGCATCTGCCCCGAGTACAGCGGGGCCAAATATATTGCGATAGGCAGTCCGATCATGCCCAATGGCAGCTGCACCGATCCAAAGGCAGCGATGCGCCAGAAACCGATTGGTTGCTGAGTGCCATGCACTGCCGCGGTCACGCGATGGTCCAAATCAAAAAAGTCTGATTTTCATTTCCATCGTGCGGGGCATTCATGTTGCTCTGCTCCTTTTTATCTTATTTTGTATGATCACATCGGAAAAATAGAGTGCCCGCCATCAAGGACTAAGGCTTGCCCAGTCATGAAATTGCTCTGTTGTGAGGCAAGGTACACTGCAATGCCCTCCATATCCTCCAACTTGCCAATCTTACCTGATGCTGATCGACGCCGACAGCCATCCTGAAACGATTTTGGGGTATTCAACGACAATTCGGTTTCGATGAAGCCCGGTAAAATGGCGTTGACCTGAATGCCACTACGGCCAAGTTCTATTGCTAAAGATCGTACCAATCCAGTCACAGCCGACTTAGTCAGGCAGTAACCGGCTGCATTGGGAAGTCCTAACAACGCCGCAACGGAAGATGTTACGATAAGTTTACCCCCGGTATTTTGTTCATTCCAGTGCCGAGTTGCCAACTGGAAAGTGTCGATAACGCTCAGAATGTTGAGATCATTCGTCGTCAGCCAGTCTTCTCGGGTCAAGTCAGCAAAAGGACCGCGAACGCCAGAACCACCTGCATTGGCGAAACAGCTGTCAATTTTACCAAAAACATCGATTGTTTGGGCGAATGCCACCGATGACGAAACGGGATCTGTGACATCGGCAACAAAGCTGTGTGCCCGGCCGCCAATGGCTTCAATCTGGGCCACTGCTTCAGCATTTTTGGCTTTGTCCCGGCCCCAGATAGCCAATAGTGCACCGGCCTTGGTCAGTCCTTTTGCCATCGCCAAGCCCAAGCCACCGTTCCCGCCAGTGATTAGGGCAACATGGCCATCCAGATCAAATAAATTTCCCATTTTTCATTCGCCTGCCGATTTATGATGCAATTCCAGCCCTCGGGCCCAGCGCCGTTGAAAACCGCGCCAATATCCGGGCTGCTTGTCACCAGCGACCATGCCGCCCCATTGTTGCCCAAAGGCCGATGGCCATTGACCTTCGTTTGAAATGCGCGTGGGCACATTCAAATAAGCTCTGCTGGCCCTGTTGTTCTTGAGCCAAATATCTAGAAAAGCACGTATGAAGTGCTGATTTATAGCTTCGATGCGTTCTTTGCGCCAAACTGGATCGGACACATATTCGATTGATGAGAAATCGGCGTTGGATGGCAGCGCGACGGGATTTCCGGCAATGTTATGAGCCGCTTCACGATAGACGAGCATATATCGATCACTTGATTGTGCCCCCGCAAACAGGCGACTGATCCCTTCACGAAAATTCACTACATCATCCTGATCTCCGCCAATCAAAAGTAACGGAGTAGCGAATGCCGCTAAATCCTTCTCAGCCCATACATTCGCACTAGGCTGGGCGCCCCATGGTGCCATTGCGACGACAGCCTTGATCGATTGCGCAAGCTGTAGGTCAACCTTAGGCAAAGCAGCGCGCATAGCAGGAGGCATTTGTAAATAAGCCGGTGCTTGAGCATCTAGACCGATACCGGCGGTAGTCAGCGCCCCGTAACCGCCCATGGAAAATCCGATGATAGCGATGTTTTTGCAGTCCAGCTGTTCGACAGCAGGATTATTTTTTAGGCGTCCTTGGCATATTTCTCGCAGCGCACTTTGTTGGTCGGTTGCGCGATTGAGCAGTACCGATCCGAACGATGCAGCAAAGGACGCGCCATCATGAAATGGCGGATCGCGATGATCAATCGATGCAACCACATAGCCGTGTGACGACAGAGCTTCACCCAGTTGGCTCATATGCTCCGCCCATCCGCCATAACCATGAGAGATAAGCACGAGCGGAAACTTCGAACTCTGATCGGGTTTCGCGCCCAGAATCGCGTAACCCCGCTCGTGTATTTGCAAGGACTGCTGCCCCGAAACTGAGCGCGTATGTTGATAGGTTATGTCGCTGGCTTTTTGCTGCTTTTCTGCCGGATACCAAAAGCGCAGGCCAATAGTACGGTTTACATTCTTGAACTCCACCTGCCTAGTGCCGATAGCCAATGGTCCCCTGCCTGACAGTTCCGGCATTTCGGCTCTGTTAGGTGGCGGTGCGACTGATGTCGCGAAGCCGGCGTCCTTGGGTAGCAGCAAAGCAGCAATCATCGCCGTCACAAACAACCGCCTGCGCATTACAGTCACATCCTTTACCCTTTTAGGCATTTGAAAACAGTGGAAGGCAGCTGCCGGAGCCGCTGCCTTCGATTGGGAGGAGGAAGAATATACCACGCGATTGCAACCGCTCGTTCTCAGCGGAACCCAACCCGCAAGCTCAGACCGAAAGTCCGTGGATCTAATAGAAACGCACTTCGAAAGCTGCCGACGAGATTAGAGTTCGCTTCTAGAAAAGTAATGCTGTCTTCGTTGGTCAGGTTCTTGACGAATGCGGTTACATTCCAGTCGCCATCACCGCGAGCAATCCGCAGTGACGCATCAAGCTGCGACCAGCTGCCGACGCGATCTGCCGGGAGATTGAATTCGCGTGAAAAGAAACCAGATTGCGAATAGAAATCAACCCGCGGCCGGACAGACCAGTCATTACCCATATCGATGCTATACTCTGCCGCCAGCTTCAGTGTACGTTTTGGTGCATTAGGGAGCTGATTACCCTGCAATTGAAAACGGGCACTTCCACGCGTCGGATCGGATGATAGAAAGCTGCTCCGAACCGAGGTTTCAAGCAGTCCTAAAGTGGCTTCCAAACGCAACGATTCGGTCGGCGTTACTACCAGTTCTGCCTCAAATCCGCGAACTCGTGATTTGGGTATGTTTACGTTTGCAACAGCCGTCCCCACTAGGTTTCCGACGATGAGGTCGGAGTAATCATAGTTGAAAATCGCCAGATTGAGGCGACCACGGTTATCAAGGAATGTGTTCTTGATGCCAAATTCATAAGCGTCGATAATTTCGGAATTGAACAGCGGAATAATGTTGTTGCCGGGGTTAAAGCCTCCCGATTTGAATCCGCGGGAAAATGAAAGATACACATTTGTGTCCTCCGTGTAGTCAATTTCCGGACTCCAGTTCACAACAGCTCTGCCAGTGACCTTGTCGAATTCCGCATCGCCAATGAAGTAGGGATTGAGCACAAATGTCCCTGATGCAGTTTCAATATGTTTCTTATCATGGGTGTAGCGTAGACCACCAGTGAGCTTCAGATTGTCTGTGAGATCGATATAGGCTTCGCCAAATATGGCCTTGGATTTTACCTCACCGATGCGCGTGTCAAATTTGGAAACTGCACCGCGCAACAGATTTGCTGGCACCCATGTGTCAACAAACCCTGATCCTCGTGAGTTGAGATAAAAACCGCCAATAATGAAATTGAAGCGGCCATCAAGGCGAGTAGCTAGACGAACTTCCTGACTGAATTGCCTCTGCGTTCCACCGCCGGTTTGCGAAGTTCGGTAATCGGTCGTAGTTACAGGCCGTCCGGATAAAAGATAAGTCAGTACGCCGTTGCCGTTCCCGGCGTCTGGGATCACCTGCGTACCAAAAGTACCAGGGTTAAACGCGTTAGGTCGATAACCTTGATCAAAATCGCGATCACTGGAGTTTGTACCATCACGTAAGCCGGTGACCGAGGTCAAGGTTACGCTACCGAATTCCTGATTTATTTCCAGCGCTCCCAGAAAATCTTCGGCTTTCTGGAACGGCTTCACGTCGATGTTGACCTCGCGAAGATTTGAAGGGTTCGGCGTAAATGTTCCAGCCCTTACCCGACCTGAAAGAAAGATATTGTCTATTCCGAAATTGTTGGTCGGAAACGCAGCCGAGACCGAATTGGGTGAGCATCCGAAAGTCGGGTCTGGCGTGCAGAGAGACTTCGCCGCATTCTGGCGATCGGAGTCTTCCTTGAAGTAGAAAAGTGTCAGATCGATAGTCGTCGAGTCGGTAGGTTCTACCCGTGTGCTGGAACGAAGTGAATATTGGTTTCGGCCATCGACATTGGTCCCGTCTAGCAGGTTCTTAGTATAGCCGTCACGGTTGATGTAGTTCACAGCAAAGCGCTGACTGACGCCTGATGCTATGGGAATGTTTATCGCTGCGTTGGCTCGGATACCTCGCGGACTTTCCCCCTGAACTTCAACATAGCCTTCAAATTCGTTTGTAGGTTTGCGGGTCACGAAACTGACCGCGCCACCTGTGGTGTTGCGACCAAACAGCGTGCCTTGAGGACCACGCAAGACTTCGATCCGTTCCATGTCAAAAAAGTCGCCGAAGCTGCTGCCTGATTGAAGGAAAACACCGTTTACCAGCACGCCGATATTCGTGTCGCCAGTTCCGCCAAACGACTGCGATCCAACCCCCCGGATCGTCAAATTGCGGTTCGCAGAAAGTGTCACATTGGGGGCGTTGAACTGCAAGTCTTTGCTATCCTCGATGCGCGCAGCATCAAGCGCTGCTGCGTTGAGTGCGGTTATCGCGATGGGAACGTCCTGGACATTTTCGGCCTTTTTCTGCGCCGTAACTATGATGGTGTCGCGATCCTCTACCTGTTGCTCATCCAATGTCTGAGCAAGTGCCGGCATTGCCGCAGCCCAGCCCATCGCAAAGACAGATATTCCCACAGTGCTTCTCAAAGCCTTAGACATACATCCCTCCTTTGATTGTTGACGAATCGTACAATACAAATACATAATTCGTCAATAGATTCTTCAAATACGGCTTTATCGGCGTGCAATTTTGAAAATTAAGCGTAATAATCGTATTTTATTGTATTGTTCGTCAGCTAAATTAATTGCTTCACCCCGACAACTCCGAGATGCATCGCGCAAGATCGCTGCTGCTCTGGACAAGCGTCGTTGCTTCTGTTCTCCCCGCCCGGAATACCGCGATGATGAAACGGCATTTTCCCGGCGCTGACCGCACCCGACTTACGCGTTTTGCGTTCAGGCTTGTGCGCTGGAGTTGGGTGGATGGTACTGCCGGGATATCTCTCCCGATTCGATAGGGCTGCCTGCACTCTCGTCGAAATGTTGGCAGTAGTGAAGGTGCTAACCAACGAGTTCTATCTTGCATCGGCAAAATCATCCTTGCGCCACCGACGCGTTTCGTTGGCACGCGATGTTCTTGTTTCTGCGCTTAACGCGGGAACATGATACAGACGTTGAATTGATGAACGAACGGCAGCTTAACACAGTCACGCCCTCAAAAGCTGACTGTCAGGACACGACAAAATTCTGATGAAAAAGTCCGCGCTGGGGGCGTTGGTGGTAGTTACCAGAGGAAGGCGATCGACGGTGGCGGCCTTTTCAGGCTGCGGCTGCGAACGGGATTGGGAGCAGCTTCGCGAGTTTGCGAAGGTTTTGGGCTGCTGCTACAAGGTGGAACTCGTCTTTTGCGCCGAAGGGACCTCGAAGACGCAAGCGGTCGAGCTTCAGGATGCGTCTGAGGTGCGCGAACAGCATCTCGACCTTCTTTCGCTGGCGATGTGACACGAGGTAGGCATCCATCATGGCAATGGAGCGGGCAAGGTCGCGGCAACCTTCGTGCTTCGAGCGCATGATCTTGTGCATCGGCGTGACCGGGCAGAATAGAAAAACCAATAGACTGAGTTTAAAATCTCTTTCTCGTTTGCGTCCATGCTTTGGACGCGTCGAGCCGTCCCTGTCGGGGCGCGGGCTGGATCATTGCGTTGTAACGGCTGCAAGTGCCTTATCGGCAAAATGCGAACTAAACATGCAATATCCTTCCTTACGAAACCTATCATGCGGCGCGCATGTCTCGACCGCGTAGACGACCATATTCCCGGCAAACGACTATCAACGACGCAACCGAAGCTGAACTACCAAACCAAAACGAACATAACTGCGATCAATGAATCATAGCCCCAAGAAACGTGTCAAAAATCCTCCTTGACGAATATGCGATTAGACGACCGTTACAAGTCCAATCTTCGCTGGCCCAAAGACGCTGAGTTGGTGTAGGCAAAGCCGGATTAGAGATATCTTCGAGGCATTACGATGGCAAAAATGGCAACCAAGCTGCCCAGCGACAAGATGATCCGCGTCCTGCTGGCCAAACACGCTTGCCCAGTTGGCTATCACGAGGTTCGCACCCGACTGTTGGGCGTGATCGCCCGTCCCGATCCTGACGTGAAGCCCATGACGGCGATCGCTGACCTGTGGGGCGGGGAATTGCCCGAGTTCGACAGTATGGAAGATGCCAATGAACTGCTTGGCGCGCTGGTGATGGGTCTCTGGAATGAGCTTTCGGCCTATCAGGATCCCAAAATACCGTTCAGAGCCATGCCGGTGCCAATGGAGCCGACGGCTGCCAATCTCGCCAATTTTGGTATGATCCGCAGTCAGGAGGCCGGGGGATTTGTCGAAGGACTGTTCGATGGAGCGGACGAGGCGCGCCTTCCCGAACGGGCACACGAAGCCGTCACGCATCTCGGCGAAATACGAGCCATGATGCTGGGCGTTGCCGACCTCATCGAGCGCACCGCAGGTGAACCCGAGGATCGCGCCCAAATCAAGGAAACTATCAAGCACTTGCGAACCATGACCGAGATCATGGAGGCCGAAATCCACGCGGCGGTTCTGTCTTGCGTTCGTGCACGGCAACAGGGCCTGCCCGGCCTAACCGCGCCGTGGCCAGCCAGGCATTGAGGTCCGGGCAGGCCGCGAGTTTGCTTTTGATCGAACGATGATTTCGCGATACCGCTGAGACTTCACCAAGCGCAACATGATTTGGTATATACAACGTCATTACTTTTGGAGGTGTTGCGATGAAAGCCGATGTGTTCACGATGAAACTGGAGCCTGATCTGCGGGCCGAGTTTATGGCCGAGGCCGAGGCCAGCCATTGTCCAGCGTCGCAGGTCGTCCGGGATTTCATGCGCGCATTTGTCCAGCAGCAACGCGCGCAACGCGAGCATGATGCCTTCGTGCAGCGCAAGGTTGAGATGGCACGCGCCTCGATGCAGAATGGTCTTGGCCGATCGAACGCCGAGATCGAAGCAACATTCGCCACCCGACGTGCTGCCCATTTGTGAGAATCGTCTGGACACCAAAGATCTCTATGTCCGAAGGCTCGAAAGTGTAAAGTCGCGCCAGTTGGTCTCTGTCATCGGTTATGCCGATGAGTTGCAGACGTTCTGCATCGGTCAGAAGTTCATGTTTGCGTTTCGCCATTCCGAATCCCGTCCACAAAAGGCCATTCGAGCCAATGGGTAAAGAGACATAGTATGTGGATGGATTTGAGAGGGTGTGGCCAACCCTTTCCCCACCTGTCCAAAAATCGTTCGTTTGGGAGACGGTCTTCCAAGCTAATTCGTAATGACATATATAATCATTGCGTCATTTTCTAAATTATGCCATGTTTGATATTGAGACAAATATAACAATGGAGCCAGTTTCGTGGGAATGTCGATAGATGTACGTGTGGCTCAAAATGGGCGGATGGTTCTCCCGCGCGCGGTGCGTAAGGCCTTGGGCATGACCGACGGCGGAACCGTTGTCGTTTCAATCGAAGGTGACGAGATAATGCTCAGTTCGATCCGGCAGAGCGTCAGGCATGCACAGGAGCTATATCGTCAACACGTAAAAAGCGATATGACGAGTGACGATTTTATTGCCGAACGTCGCGCAGAAGCCGAGCGCGACAAGAGAGCTTGAATATGGCAGCTATTGTGCTCGACGCCTCAGCCCTGATTGCTTTGTTCCGCGACGAGCCTGGTGCTGACGTTGTTGCAGACCACATCGGTGATGCTCTCATTTCTGCGGTAAACCTGCAAGAAGTCGTAAAGGCCTTGCTGCGGCGGGGTATCGCCTTGGACATTGCGCGCGAAATGATTGCAGGGCTGCACCTTGAAGTTCGTTCGCACGATGCACAGAGCGCGTTTGCCGCCGCCGCTTTATGGCCCGAGACGGAAAAATTCGGCAGCGGCCTTGGTGATCGTAGCTGCATGGCGCTAGCAATTGATGAAGGTCTTCCAGTTCTAACGATGGACAAGGCCTGGGCAGAGCTTACTATCACTGGCCTGGAAGTCCGGTTGGCGCGATGAGCGACATTCTGGGTTATGCCCGTGTCAGTACCGGTGATCAAGATGTCGCTGGCCAGACCATGCGGCTAAAAGAAGCCGGCGCCATTCGTGTATTTACCGACGTCATGTCGGGCAAAAGCATGGATCGACCCGGCTTGGTTGAGCTGCTGGCCTACGCGCGTAAAAGTGACACGTTGGCCGTTGTTCGCCTTGACCGACTTGGACGCTCGCTGGCCGAGCTTCTGTCGACAGTCACGACGTTGCGTGAAAACGGCATCGCATTGCTCAGCCTCGAAGAAAAAATTGATACATCGTCGGCCGCCGGCGAGCTGATTTTCCATGTATTTGGAGCCATCGCACATTTTGAACGACGCCTGATTTCTGAACGTACTAAGGATGGAATCGCCGCCGCGCGGGCCAAAGGTAAGCAACCGGGGCGGCAACCGCTCGATCAAAACAGGGTAGATTCTGCAATCAAGCTGATACAATCAAACATTTCTCCAACTGAAGCGGCGAAGCAGCTTGGGCTCGGTCGATCAACTGTCTACCGAGAAATGCGCCGCCTCGGCGTGTCGCGTCCGGC
>JAEMTM010000168.1 GCA_016462305.1 Sphingomonadaceae bacterium
CTAAAACCGCAGACGGATCGCCGCAAAGCAATATCATCGTCACGTTGATCGATTTGAGACCAGCGCCTTAGCCGATTGACGTGACGTTAAAATCCACACGACATGCGAATTTCGCGCTTATCCATATCATAGGTCAGAGTTGAGCATTTGTTTAGAATGCCGCGTCCGACAGTGACACGCAGATCTACATCCCTGGTCTTTTTGCCCACTACAACTATTTCCTGATCGTCGGTTGCCGCTGGATCAGTCGCTGCGGATTGTTCCGCGATGCCCGTTGCATCCCCATAGTCGCTGACCCGAACGGCCACATTGGTCATGGCAAGGTCACCAATTGCCAGTGGCGAGCCAAGTGCCATCGGCCGCGTCGGTCGCTCCACGCCATAATAAATGATAGTCGACGTCGGCGGGCCGTTGAAAAGGCCCTTATAGTTTGTCGCAAGCCAGTTACCCGTTGGTGCGCTCACCATATTTTGGTCACGGATGAGGCTGAATACAATCTGCATCTTTTTATCTTGGGCGGTGATCGTTGTGCCGATGCCGACCCGGCCTAAAAATCCGAAATTGTCGAGCGCGTAGCGATAGAGCCGTTCACCGCTAGATCGCGCGTTTAATTCAAATTTGACCCGCTTATAGGGAAGAGATGCAGGGCTGATCGTACCGTCGGCGATAACCGAAACGTCTCGCGTCGCCCAGAATATACGCTGTTTCTCTGGCTTGCCACCAAAGTTGATTTTATGGACAGCCGAATACGCCATTACATTTGTCGGGCCAACAGCCATGACAAAGCCAAACACGCCCGGTTTGAAACCCAATTGCTGGGCAATCGCAGGATTTATCGTTGGCGCGCCTGCCGCATCGGGCCGCACTTCCAGCCGCAAAGGACGTCCTTCGATTTCGACATTGATGATGTTGTTGCCCGACAAAACCAATTCGTCAGGCAATTCGGTGGGAGCGGCATAAAGTCCCGTGGGTAACAGGAAGGCGATGCAGAGGGACGTGAATTTATACATTCCCAACCTTTCGAATCATAATTTTGTGAATCTGATAAACAATTAGCTCAACAAAACAACCGGGCTGTCGGCGCGCCAATGCATGCTGACCTTGTCGTCCCAAGTGAAGTCTTCCTGGTCATGGCGGGACAGGTTGGGGCGGCTGACGCGGATGATTTGGCCGCCCTCAAGTTGAATATCATATAAAGTGACATCACCAAGATAGCTCATGCCCTTAATCGTACCGCGCGCCAGATTGTGGCCGTCGGGCGCGTCTTGGGCGGCGGCGCGGACGGCTTTGCCTTCGCCGGGGACGTGCAGATAGATTTTTTCGGGCCGCAACGCGATCCAGACATTTGCTCCATGGGGGCCAGTGACACCGTGGTTCAGGTAAACCTTACCAAGGCCCGGGCAATCGACGGCAGCCTTATCGGGTTCATCCAGCGTCAGCGTGCCTTCAAATATGTTCACCGAACCCACGAAATCCGCAACAAAGCGGTTGGCGGGATATTCGTAAAGATCCGATGGCGGCGCGAGTTGGGCGACTTCGCCTTTGTTGATCACGGCAACACGGCTTGCCATTGACAGCGCCTCGTCCTGATCATGGGTGACGGTGACGAAGGTAATGCCGACCTTGTCCTGCAAATCCGCCAGTTCAAATTGCATTTGCGCGCGCAGTTTGGCGTCAAGCGCGGAAAGTGGCTCATCCAGCAACAAGACCTTGGGCCGCATGACCAAGCTGCGTGCAAGTGCAACGCGCTGCCGCTGCCCGCCTGACATTTGGTCGGGCATCCGGTCCTCAAACCCGCCAAGTTTCACCAGCTCCAGCGCCTCGGCCACGCGGTCGCGAATCTCGCCTTTCGATACGCCGGATATGCGCAGGCCATAGCCGACATTATCGGTCACATTCATATGCGGAAATACGGCGTAGCTTTGGAACACCATGTTCACAGGCCGCTTATTGGGCGGGACAAGGCTCATATCCTGTCCATCAATCAGGATCTGTCCCTCGGTTGGCAATTCAAACCCGGCGATCATCCGCAACAAAGTCGTCTTGCCGCAGCCTGAAGGCCCAAGCAGAACGAAAAATTCGCCTGCGCGAATATCCAGACTGACATTATCAACCGCCGTCACCTTGCCAAAGCGTTTGGACACATTGCGGATTTGGATGATGGGCTGTTTGGTTTCGGTCATATCAGTGTTCCGTAAGTGGCGGTTCGCATCTCAATGGGCGTCCGATATGCCCTTCACACCCTGATATTTCAGCGCGACGAAGGTCAGGGCGACAGTGAGAACGATGAGGATGGTCGACGCGGCGTTCACCTCTGGCGTGACCGAAAAGCGGACCATCGAATAGACCTTTACCGGGAAGGTAATGGTGTCGGGACCGCTGGTGAAAAAGGTGATGACGAAATCGTCGAGGCTGAGCGTGAAGGCGAGCAACGCGCCTGCCACTAAAGACGGCTTTATGTGCGGCAACAGGACATCGCGAAACGCCTGCCACTCGGTCGCGCCAAGGTCCTTTGCCGCCTCTTCCTCTTCCTTGTTAAAACTCGCCAATCGCGCACGCACGACCATGGCGACAAAGGGAAAACAGAAAGTGATGTGGGCGATAGTGATGGCGGACAGGTTCAGTGGCCATGGCAGATCGGTTGGCCAATCGACCTTGGCGAAAAAGATCAAAAACGCAACGCCCAAGCATATTTCGGGGACGATGATCGGCAAGGACATGGTGCCTTCGACCAGCCCCTTGAATGGAAAACGAAAGCGCCAGAGCATGACCGCAGCCAACGCGCCGATGACCAAGCTAACGATCGTCGCCAAAAACGCGATGGTGAGCGAATTGACCATCGCTTCGACCAGGCTGTCATTGTTCAACGCCTTTTCATAATATTTGAGCGTGAAACCTTTCCAAATCACGTTGCGCTTGCTGTCGTTAAAGCTGAAAATCATCAGGACGATGAGCGGCGCATAGAGAAACAGCATGGTCAGCCCAACCCAACTGCGCATCCACAGCGTGCGGGTATATTCAAGCGGGGCGATGGCGGTGCGGTTAAACATCAGCGCGCCTCCTTTGCTTTGTTCGACCGCATCGATTGTAGCGCAATCAAAATGAACATTGCGTAGATGAGCAAGAAGGACAAAGCCGCGCCAAACGGCCAGTCATTGGCGCGCTTGAACTGCCGTTCGATAACATTTGCAATCATCTGACTATCGGTGCCGCCCATCAGATCGGGCGTCAGATATGC
Organism: Sphingomonadaceae bacterium; assembly: GCA_016462305.1. Lineage (GTDB taxonomy): Bacteria > Pseudomonadota > Alphaproteobacteria > Sphingomonadales > Sphingomonadaceae > Sphingorhabdus_B. Next base: position 3,239 of record JAEMTM010000168.1, read on the forward strand.
CCCCAATGCCGGGATGAGCGTTATCATAACGCCGGCAACAATACCGGGAGCCGCGAGCGGCACCACGACTTGCATGAAAGTTTTGAAATGGCCTGCGCCCAAATCAAGGCTCGCCTCAATCAGGCTTTTGTCCAGCCGGTCGAGCGCCGAATATAACGGCAATACCATGAAGGGCAGATGCACATAGACCAGCCCCAATACGACCGCAAAATTATTGTAGAGCAACTGCGCAGGCGTCCAAGCCTCAAGCGGTTGCATGCCCACCAATGTGCGTAACCAGCTTGCGCCGTCCCACAGCCCGCCCAGCCCCTTGTTCATATAGCCGTTGGTGCCCATCAACGCCATCAGGGCATAAGTGCGGATCAACAGATTGGTCCAAAAGGGCAGCATGATGCCAAGCAGCAGCCAAGGCCGCCATTTCGGCGCAGCAAAGGTAATGGCCATTGCCACGGGAAAGCCAATGATGAGGCAAATCAATGTAGTGAGCGCAGCCACCGCAAGGCTTTTCAGGAAAATCGAAAGATACA
>JAEMTM010000041.1:0-8965 GCA_016462305.1 Sphingomonadaceae bacterium
GCGCATTAATCCGTAACGACTCGGATGAATGAATGATGCCCTTGCACTGGCTTATGCCCAACGACTGATCGCTTGCGAAAGCGTCACACCCGCCACTGGCGCGGTTTTTGACGCGCTTGAAGCTATGCTTGTCCCGCTGGGCTTTACCGTCGAACGCTTTATGTCGGGCGAAGGCGACACCAACCCTGCACATGGCGCGCCTGTTGAAAATCTGTTCGCCATGCGTGCGGCAAGCGGCGGGCACTTTGCGTTTGCTGGTCATGTCGATGTCGTGCCGCCCGGCAATGGCTGGGCCAGCGACCCGTTTGTGCCAGAGATTAAGGGCGATTTGCTGCACGGACGCGGCGCTGTCGATATGAAGGGCAGCATCGCCGCCTTTGTTGCTGCGCTGCATGACATCCCCAAGGATGCCGGCACGATCAGCATGATCATCACGGGCGACGAAGAAGGGCCCGCCATCCACGGCACACGGGCACTCATCACCCATATGCAGGCACGCGGTAGCATCCCTGATTATTGCCTCGTCGGCGAACCTACCAGCGTCAACCGCTTGGGCGACATGATGAAAATCGGCCGTCGCGGATCGGTGAACATGTGGATTTCCGTCGCGGGCACGCAAGGCCATGTCGCCTACCCACATCTGGCGGACAACCCAATTCCAAGGCTTATTGCGATTCTGGCCGAGATCGAAGCGATCACGCTCGACAACGGCACCGATTGGTTTCAGGCGAGCAATATCGAGGTTACCGACCTGATTGTCGGCAACAAGGCAACCAATGTCATTCCCGCACAGGCCGAAGCACGATTGTCGATCCGGTTCAACGATCTGCAAAATGGCGATGCGCTTGTTTTAAGGCTCCGTGAGCTCGTTGAGCGCCATGGTGGCACCCTGACAGCCATGATCTCTGGAGAGGCCTTCCTGACGCCTCCTGGGGCGTTCTCAGCGGCTATATCATCGGCGGTGGAGGAAGTCGTCGGCATCGTCCCCGAAGCATCGACGACGGGCGGCACTTCGGACGCCCGATTCCTGACCAAAATTTGCCCGGTGGTCGAATTTGGCCTGTGCAATGCAACGATGCACAAATTGGACGAAGCGGTCGCCATTGCCGACTTGGCCGCACTCACGGAGATTTACCGCCGCGTGACGCTCAAAATGCTGGCGGCTTAGGCTTAGCTTTTCAACATAATGTAAAGCGCGCCCGTCCCGCCATGGCGCGGATGGGCATTGCGGACGGCCGAAATATGCCGCGCATGACGCGACGCCGCCAGCCAGTCGCCGACAACCGCAGCAATCGCGCCCCGGCCCTCGCCACTTGCGCGATCATGCGCGCGCGGTTTGCCGGTTACGAGCAATATCACTTTCATCCGCTGCGCAATCGCTTGCTCCAACGCGCCATCGAGACGGTTATAGGCCAGCGAAAGCGACGCGTCGTGCAGATCAATGCTAACGTCGGGCATGATGCTACCCCGCGTGATCCTTTTGTCCCAATGTCCGTCGAGAGTGAGGGGCATCGGCGCAATCTTGCTGTGCACGGGGGGTTGTTTCGGCTTTGTATCGGCAGGGACAGGCTTTGGCTTGGCGTTCAAAAACTGCGCCAACACCGCCTTATCCGCCGACGGGGTCGTAACAGGCACTGGCTTTGGCTTGCCGCCATGCATCGGTTTTACGGTCGCAATGACCCTGTCCCAAAGGGACTTTTCCGCGCTGTCCAGATGCCGCGCCATGCCAGATTTACAGGCCCAGCCGCGCAACCGCCGCCTTGGGCAGGAAAATAAGCGCTGTGCCCCGCGCCGCCATGCCGCCCGCAATCATACGTGCGCGGTCGCCAGCGCCCCAGAAGGTATCAACGCGGTTCGCGCCCTTGATGGCCCCGCCCGTATCCTGCGCAATCCAAATGCCATTGGGCTCTGCACGGTCCATCGACAGCCATACCGGCGCGCCCAGCGGGATGAATTTCACGTCCACGGCAATGCTTGCCTCACCCACCACAGGATAGCCCATCGCGCCCAAGGGACCAGTGCCAGTCAGTTCGCGGAAGAAAATATAGCTTTTATTCTCCTGCATGATCTTGCGGCCCTCTTCGGGGTTGGCATGCAAAAAGGCGACGATACCCTGCATAGAGGCGTCGGTAATCAGCCCGCGATCCCGCATCAACCGGCCAATGCCGGTATAGCCGCGCCCATTTTGGCTGTCATAGCCAATGCGCATCACATTGCCGTCGGGCAGCTTCAACCGGCCCGACCCCTGAATTTGCAGGAAGAAAAATTCAACCACATCGGACGCATAAGCGATTTCAAGGCCGCGCCCGGCCAATGCGCCATTTTCTATCGACGCCCGGTCGTCATATTGCACAAATTTCGTGCCGCTGACCTTGCCACGGATGTTGCGCCCCTTCAGCTCATCGGAAAACTGCCCAAGGTCAACATCAATCAGGTCTGATGGGCGCTTATAAACGGGAACATCACATCCCGCTTGCGGCGTGCGGCAACCGGCGATTTCGGGTTCAAAATAGCCCGTGGCAAAAGCCCTGCCATTGCCGACCTGCACCGCATCCATATGCTCTGCAAAAAAGGAAATGGCATCATTGGTCCATGTTTTGGCGGCGTCGCAAGCCGCGACCCAGTCGCCAATTTGGGTGAGGCCGCTATTGTCGGTACGGCGGACAAGGCCGGGGCAACTTGTCCTGAAACTATCCATCGCAAGTGCCGCCTTGCGCGCATCAACCTGCAAAGTGCTAATCTGCGGACCGCGCAATACGCCAAGTCCCGCCGCTGTTGTGACATCGCGCGTCGGCGCAGGCGTTGCCGCTATATCCGCGACTGGCGGTGCAGGCACCGTTGAACCCGACGACGTTGCAGGGCCAGTTTTAGGCATCCCCCCGCTTGCACAAGCGGAGAGCGTGAGGGCCGATAGACCGAGAATGAAAAGGGCGCGTTTCATCGCCCGAGTGAATCAGACCGAGTCGGTTTCGTCAAGTTTCCAGTTACGGCCGCCCGATTTCAGGTCGCGCATGAAGGTCCAAATATCATGCGTTTCAACCGCATCTGACATCGACCCACCAATGACATTTCCATCGGCATCCTTGACCATTGCGGCAATGTCGGCGTCAAAGCGCACCGAGATTCGGGCCATGGGGTGATCGTAACTTGCGTCGACAACGCGAATCTCGTCAATGCGGATCAAGCGGTTTTCGAGCGTCTCACCACGCGCAGCCCGGCCATCAATCTCCTCAGCAAAGCTGGCATAAACGTCATCATCGCACAGAAAGCGAAGCGCTTCCTTGTCGCTCTTCCAATAGGCCTCAAGCACCATTTTATAAGCGGTTTTTGAACCCTCTACGAACGCGCCGAGATCAAAACCGCGATCTGCATTGCCAATCGCTTTGATGCCGCTTTGCGCGGCCATATCGACGTTTGACAGATCAGTTGCGGGCAAAGCCGACGCAGCATCACCACCCGCAGATGGCTGCCGCAACAATGGCGGCGTGTTCGCTTCAATCGGGCGGCGGGCCACGGGTTCTTGTTCATGTCCGGTGCGTTTGCCGAGCACTGCGTAAAGGCGAAGGCCCAGGAAAGCTGCAACAAGAGCGAGCAAAACAATAGTAAACGTCACAACGCCTCCATCCGGCAAAAAACTAAATCCGGCAAAAAACTAACATGGTCCCGGCGCGAAAACGGATCGCTATGTTTCCACATTACATCATATAGGCACTATGCATACGGGTTTCAAAGGGCTTTGCCCAAAGAAAAATGCAGGCTGGGGTAAGGGCATGGCGCAAGCGCAACAATCATTGCCCTTTGACGGCACGCCTGCTAGGCGCGACGGCCATCAAGGGTCGTAACATTGCGGCTGTGGCAAACAACAAGAAAGCACGACATATCATGGCCGACAAAAAAGGCACTATCGTTTCCGACAAGGTAAAAGCAAATGGCGAAGACACTGCGCCCGCCGTCGGCATGTTGAACCAGTATATCAAGGATTTGTCGGTTGAAAGTCCCCACGCCCCGCACAGCTTCAACTGGGAAGGCGCGCCGCAAATTGATGTGCAGGTCAACATTCAAGCCAACGCCATTACCGACGAAGTGCATGAAGTCGCCTTACGGCTTGCCATCAAGGCAGAGACTGACGATGGCGTTCAATTCTCCGTTGAGCTGGATTATGGAACGCTGTTTGGCCTTCGTAATGTCAGCGAAGAGCAAGCCCATCCGTTTTTATTCGGTGAAGCCCCGCGCTTGATGTTCCCATTTGCGCGCCGAATCATTGCCGACGCTGTGCGCGATGCCGGCTATCCGCCACTGGTGCTTGAACCCATCGACTTCAACGCGCTCTACATTCAGCAGCTTTCGCAAGCGCAACAAATGGCTGAGACGCAGCCTGCCGGCGAAGCCTGAAGCCGACGGCACCAGGTGAACAGATGAGCCTGGTTCGAAACAGCATTACCATCGGGGGACTGACTTTGGTCAGCCGCGTCTTGGGCCTCGTGCGCGATATGTTGATGGCGCGCTTCGTCGGCGCTGGCCTCGCGTCCGATGCCTTCCTGATCGCCTCGCGTTTACCCAATCTGTTCCGGGCACTTTTTGCCGAAGGCGCGTTTGCGGCGGTATTCGTGCCGTTGTTTAACAAAAAAATGACGCAGGCCGAACGCGAAAAGGCCGACCAAGGCCTGATCGCCGCGCGCAATTTTGCCAGCCAAATATTGTCGGTTTTGTTCCCGTTTCTGGTGCTGTTCACGGCCCTCATGATGCTGGCCGCTGGCCCTATTGTCTGGGCTATGACGGGCGGTTTTCCTGATGGCGGGCCAGAGAAGTTCGCGCTCGCACGGCACTTAACGATCATCACCTTTCCCTATCTGGCGCTCATATCATTGGTATCATTGCTTGGGGGCATATTGAATTCGCTGAACCGATTCTGGGTCAATGCCGCAGCGCCGATCTTGCTCAACATCTGCATGATTATCGCGCTGATTTTCTTCCGTGGGGATAATCCCGTTGCAACGGCGGTCACGCAAGCGGTCGCAGTTACCGTGTCGGGCGCGCTGCAATTGCTGTGGCTCATCTGGGCCTGTCACCGCGCTGGCGTTAATCTTAAACTGACACTGCCGCGCCTGACGCCCGATGTGAAGCTGATGCTGGCCTTGATTGCACCCGCCGCGATTGGCCAAGGCGCAATCCAGATCAATCTGTTAATTTCCACCTCGCTGGCTGCGCGGTTCCTTCCTCAAGGCTCTGTATCTTGGCTATATTATGCCGACCGCCTGAACCAGTTGCCGTTGGGCCTGATTGGCATAGCAATCGGCACAGCTATTTTGCCAGCCTTATCGCGGCAGATATCCGGGGCAGATAGCAAAGCCGCATCCGACACGCAGAACCGCGCCGTCGAACTGGCCTTATTCTTCGCGATGCCCGCGACGGTCGCGTTGATTGTTTCGGCGATCCCGATTGTGCATGGCATATTCGAACATGGCGCATTCACGCCGGCCGACACAATAGGGACAGCGGCGGTATTGATGGCGTTTTCGGCAGGCGTTCCGGCCTATGTGCTTATCAAGGTGCTTACCCCCGGATTTTACGCACGTAGCGATACCAAAACGCCCTTGCGGCTGGCCTTATGGTCCATGCTGGTCAACCTTGTCGGCAACCTGATCCTGATCTGGCCCTTGGCGCATATTGGCGTCGGCGTGGCGACTGCCATCGCAGCTTGGGTCAACGTGGCGTTGCTGTGGTTCACTTTGCGTAAACGCGGCCATATCGCCGTCGATGCCCGGTTAAAGCAAAAGGCATGGCGCATTATTTTGGCGGCGGTGATTATGGGCGTCGCGCTCTATTTCGGCAATGAAAGTATCGAAGGCCAGCTTGGCACGGGCTTGTGGCGGCGCATGGCCGTTTTGTCTATGTTGGTAGGCGCTGGCGGCGCGGTCTATGCGCTGGCCATATTGCTGTTCGGGGCGTACCGGATCAGCGAATTAAAATCCCTTTTCCGCAGGCGTGCAACCGCGCCCGCGGCTTCTGCAAGCGAGTAACATTATGCGCGTCGTTTCGGGTATTCAGCCAACTGGCAACCTTCATCTCGGCAATTATCTGGGCGCGATCCGCAACTGGGTGAAGATGCAGGATGAAATGGAATGCCTGTATTTCCTCGCGGATTTACATGCCATTTCGATGCCGCATGTGCCCGAGGCGTTGACCGCAAACACCCGCGAGATGGCAGCCGCGTTGCTCGCCTGCGGGCTGGATACCAATAAGGCAATCCTGTTCAATCAGGCGCAGGTCCCTGCCCATGCGGAGCTGCAATGGCTGCTGACAGGCACGGCGCGGATGGGTTGGCTCAACCGGATGACCCAGTTCAAGGACAAGTCCGGCAAGAACCGCGAAGGCGCAAGCATTGCGTTGTTTACCTATCCCGTTTTGCAAGCCGCCGACGTGCTGCTGTATCAGGCGACGCATGTGCCGGTGGGTGAAGATCAGAAGCAACATTTGGAGCTTGCCCGCGACATCGCACAAAAGTTCAACACCGATTTTGGCAAGGGCACAGAGATTTTCACCCTGCCGGACCCGATCATTCCCAAAGCTACGGCGCGCATCATGAGCTTGCGCGACGGTAGCGCCAAAATGTCCAAATCTGACCCAAGCGACATGAGCCGAATCAACCTGATTGACGACGCCGACACGATCTTAAGCAAAATCAAAAAGGCCAAGACCGACCCAGAGCCGTTGCCATCGGAGGCAGATGGTCTTGAAGATAGGCCCGAGGCGAAGAATCTGGTCGGCATCTATGCTGCCTTTGCGAACGAGACTGTGGAAGATACGCTGACGCGTTTTGGCGGTCAGGGCTTTGGGTCATTCAAGCCTGCACTGGCAGAGATTGTCGTCGAACATCTGCGCCCCATTTCGGAACGCTTTAATGCGCTAAAGGACGACCATGAACAAATTGACGCGGCATTGGCCAAGGGCGCGGCAAAGGCCCGCGAATTGGGTGCGCCGACGTTAAAGGCGGCTTATGCTGCGCTTGGCTTGCTGCGTTGAATAATGTTATATCGTCGTTCAACCGCAGTTCAGCGAAGTTAAGATAATTTTGACACATTAGCTACAAAACGGCGTCTGGCCGCTTTCGAAGGGATTTGAATTGATGAAAAAGGTAGCAACTTTTCTCGCTCCGTTGGCGCTGCTTGCTTTGGGCGCATGCGCAACGCCCTTTAACGCCGATGTGTCGCGTTTTCAGGAACTGCCCGCGCCGCAGGGTCAAACCTTTATGATCCGCGCGACAAACCCTGCCAACTCCGGTGGCATTGAATTTGGCCAATATGCCGCGTTGGTCGGCAATGAGCTTCAGGAAATTGGGTATGTGCCGTCAACAGGCAGCACCGCCGACATGACCGTATCGCTCGATTATGCCGTTGATGAAGGCAAGGAACGCAACATCGTTCGCCAGGACCCGTTTTACGATCCTTATTGGGGCTTTGGCAGCTTTTACCGCCCTTATGTTGTGCGCACGCAGCGCGGCGCGCGCTATGTTATGGGCTATTATGACCCGTTCCTCTACAGCGGCTTCAATCGGCCATATGATGTGGACAGCTTCATGGTGTACACCGCCAATCTGGAGCTAAAAATTGACCGCAATATTGACGGCAAGCGGCTGTTCGAAGGCAAGGCAGAGGCCAAGTCGCGTTCGAACAAACTTCCCTATCTGGTGCCTAATCTGGTTGAGGCCATGTTTACAGGCTTCCCCGGCAATAGTGGCGAGACCGTCCGGATTTCCGTCGCGCCCGAGGAAAAACGCTAGGGTCAAGGATGTGGCGGTCTATACGCCGCAGCCCAACTCGGTCTTTCCATAAGCCGCGCCCTCACCCCGCGTGGCGGAGATGCCTGCATAAAGCTCCGTCCCGGTGAACAGCCCATCGCGTCCGATGTCGAACCCTTGTGCGCGAAATACGTCCATAACCTTGGCGGGTGAATCATCGAAATATAAGGATTGCGATTCATAATGCTGCGCTAGGCCAGTCAATGACAAGCCTTCAAATGACCGGCGTAGCCGCATATATTTGCTTTTGCCTTCCACCGCCGCATAGGCCTTTTGACGGGCAGATTCGCTGGTGTATTCCTTTGCCTCCAACGCCTGCCATTGTGCGCGTAACTGCGTGCCTATCTTGACAAATTCCGCACCGATTTCGCCGGAAAACACACAGGTTTGAGGATTAAATCCGATGGAAATTGGCTTGCCCCCCAGTCGCGACAATATAGACGGGGCGTCTGCAAGATAACCATAGCGACCATCGGCAAGTTTCACCTCAATGAAATTATCTGCCGTGGTTCCCAACAGCGTCAGCTTTGTGCCCTCGCGTAGCCGGTCAAGCAAATTGCTGTTGGCCAAGGTCGTGGCCCAGACATCGATCAGCCCATCTGCAACCCATGACTGGTCGTTCAATGACTTTACTAAGACCGGGGGGCGACTTTCCGACATGTTGGTGAGGGCGACAAAGCCATTGCCGTCGCTCAATTTAAGCCATGATTCATCAGCGGTTGAGCCAGGCTGGATTGCCCCGGTGACTTGCGAACCACGCGGCAGCTTGCCAAGAATGTTGCTACCCGTAATGCTCGGTCTATCGCGTAAGTTCACCTCAGTCATCGCGAAGAATATGCGTGCGCCGGGGGTTGAGGCGTCCACTGCTTGCGTTATCTGCGTATCTGCATCGCGCTTCAAATCGTCAGCGATGAACAGCCAGAAATACAAACCGGCCAGCGCCAATAAAGTCGCGACTAAAGCGACCGGCATGCGCCAATTGCGATTTGGCGCAGACGTTGCAGGTTTTTTCGCCGCTTTTGGCTCCAACGCGCGCCCACAACTGGCGCAAAAGGCAGCTTTGCTTGGATTAGCGAACCCGCACGACGCGCATTTTTTTCCCATCATTGTCCTTCCGACTCACATCATGGGGATAAGCGCTGGAAAGCCTGTTGAAAAGGGGTGGAA
>JAEMTM010000041.1:9065-14516 GCA_016462305.1 Sphingomonadaceae bacterium
GGTGGAAGATTCAGGCTTCGAGTTGGCGGAGCAAAGCGCGGACATCATTGTCCATGTCGCTATCTTGTTGCCGAAGCCCTTCGACCAAGCGAACGGCGTGAATGACCGTGCTGTGGTCACGCCCACCAAACTTGCGCCCGATTTCAGGGTAGCTGCGCGGCGTCATGACCTTGGCAAGATACATGGCGACTTGACGCGGGCGCACAACGGCACGCGCACGGCGCTTCGAAGACATTTCGCTGCGGTCGATGCGATAATATTCGCATACGGCACGTTGAATTTCGTCGATGGTGATGCGGCGGCGGCAAGCACTCAGAATATCCTTGAGCTGCTCTTCGGCCAATGTCCGCGTGACTGGCTTACCCGTCAATTGGGCATAAGCGAGTAGCTTGTTCAAGCCACCTTCGAGTTCGCGGACATTGCGGCTGATCGTGCGGGCAAGAAACTCGACCACATCTTCACCCACTTGCGCCTCTGGCATATTGGCGAGGCGCTGTTGTAGGATCAAGCGGCGTAATTCCAGATCCGCGGGTTGAATGTCGGCAACAAGGCCCATCGACAGACGCGACAATATGCGCTGGTCCACGCCGTCGAGCGCTTGTGGTGCGCGGTCAGCGGACACCACCAGGCGTTTGCCCGCACCAATGATGGCATCGATGGTGTGCAAAAACTCTTCCTGCGTCGACACCTTGCCAATGATGAACTGGATATCGTCGATCAGCAGCACGTCAACAGCACGCAAACGTGCCTTGAACTCCATGACTTCCTTGCGCCGCATTGCGGTCACAAATTCCATCATGAATTTTTCGGCGGACATATACAAAATCTGTGCGTCGGGATTTACCTCAGCATAGCCATGGCCAATGGCATGCATCAGATGCGTTTTGCCTTGGCCGGTCGCGGCTTGCAAATATAGCGGGTTAAACAATGGCTTGTCTTTCGACGCCACGCGCTCCGCCGCGCTCAGCGCCAGCACGTTGGTTTGGCCTTTGACGAAATTCGCAAAAGTCATGCGTGGGTCAAGCGCCGACCGTGAGGCTTGTGCCGCATTGGTTTCTTGCGCGACCGCGCGTTCTGTATTGGAAGAAGCGCGGAGCAATTCGACACGCGGCGCACCGGGGCGGGTGCGAATTTTCAACTGCTTGACGCTGCTGTTGGTGCTTGACCATGCCAGGCGCAAGCGGTCGGCATAATGGTCGGAAACCCAGCTTGCCGAAAAGTCCGAGGGCAGCAAAAGCTCCAACGTGCCGGTCAGGTCACAATAGTCACCAAGGCTGATGGAGCGAATCCATTGGCCGTAAACCTGCGCACCCAAATCGCGACGCAAGCCGGAGGAGATGTTATGCCAATCGGCGTCAAAACGGACATGCGACGTAGAAGCATCATTTCCGGTTGCTGATAAATCGATTTTGCTTTGCGATACTGAATTACCTTCGGCCAACTTGCCTGTCCCCACTTCCCACCCTTGCGACCATTTTCCACCCCAAGCATTGCTACATAACCGCGCGCTATCTGCCGGACATAGGACGAACGGGGAAAGGCCAAGCATTTGTTGCCAAATGCAGCCAAGCTACGTGTTCATTCTCCATGTGAGGCATTGCCCGACTGTCGTCATGCGTTGCTGGAATGCAGTTACTAGACAGCAATAAACGAGTCTATCAAGAGCCGCGTTGCAAAAAAATTGAAATAAATGGCATTGACACGGTGGGACCCAAGCAAATGCGTTACATATTTTTTAGTCACTTGTTTTCATGGATTTTTTGATCGGATGACCGACGCAGGCATTACCCGAATCGCGGGAAACCCTCACACTTCAATTTTGTGACAAGATGTAAACAAAAACCCGCCGTGTTTGCGGCGGGTTTTGAATGTCTAAAACCGGTAAGGTCCGGGACCATTAAGTATCGCTTAAGCGAGACCGCCGACCGCCTTTGTGAGGCGACCAAATTTGCGCGAAGCTGTGTTTTTGTGGAATACACCCTTGGATACGCCGCGCGCCAGTTCAGGCTGCACTGCGGCAAGGGCTGCGGCTGCCGCTGACTTGTCGCCAAGTTCAATCGCCGATTCGACCTTTTTAATGAAAGTGCGAATGCGGCTGACGCGTGCGCCATTTACTTCAGTGCGACGCGCGTTGCGACGGATACGCTTTTTTGCTTGCGGCGTATTGGCCATTTTTGTCCTCGAATTTCAATAATTGAGAAGACGTGCCCATGCGGGTCGCCCGTTGAAGGAGCGGCCCTTAACCCTGCCCAAGAGATTCGTCAACCTCATAATGCCGCCTCATCGCTGGCATTTCGGGCAGTAGAAGGTTGATCGTCCCGAATCAACACGCCGCAATATATTGCTGCCACAGACGCAAGTTTCACCCTCTCGGCCATAGACACGCCAGTCCTTTGCGAAATAACCAAGCTCCCCATCGGGCGCTGCAAAATCACGCAAGGTAGATCCGCCTGCGGCGATAGCGGCAGTGAGCACCGCTTTAATCGCGATGACCAATCGGGTCAGCCGCGCTTTGCTTATGCTTGATGCCGGGGCAACCGGGTCGATGCCAGCCATGTGTAGCGCCTCGCACACATAGATATTGCCCAAGCCCGCCACAATATTCTGATTGAGCAGCATAGCCTTAATCGGCGCTTTGCGGCCCAAAAGTGCCTTTTGCAGCACAGAGCTATCGAACGCCGCCGACAGCGGCTCAGGCCCCATTTTGGCAAAGAAGCGATAGGCGTCGATCTGGTCCGAATCGATAATATCCAGCGACCCGAAACGGCGGTGATCATTCAGGGCAACCACGCGCCCACTTGCCGTTTCCAGGATGAAATGGTCGTGCTTTTCAATTTCCACCGGGTCTACGCGCCAGCGGCCGGACATGCCCAAATGAAATATCATCACGTCCTGCCGGTCGGTGTAGATCAATCCATATTTGGCGCGCCGGCCAAGTGTTTCGATGCGCGCGCCCGTTAGCCGCTGGCGCAAATCGGGCGGAATCGGCCAGCGCAGGTCCGCACGGCGCGGTTCAGCGCGCACGATCAACGCGCCTTCAAGGACCGACCGCAGGCCGGAGACAGTGGTTTCCACTTCGGGTAATTCGGGCATATGCTTTTGCACTTATTCGGGCATTTGATGTTGCCCCTAACAGCCTTTGCGGCTGGCGCAACAATCGGCTAGAGGCAGGTTAATGAATGATACCGTATCCTTTGGCTATGAAGAAGTTAGCCCCGCAGAAAAGACGCAGCGCGTTGGCGACGTCTTTTCCAATGTCGCGCGCAAATATGACATTATGAACGACGCGATGTCGGGCGGCATGCACCGTTTGTGGAAAGATAGCTTCGTGCGCCGCGTCAAACCGCGTGCGGGTGAGGATATTCTCGACATGGCTGGTGGCACGGGCGACATTGCATTTCGTATGGAAAAGTCAGGCGCGCAGGTCACTGTCTCCGACATTAACGAAGACATGTTGGATGTCGGCATGGAACGCGCCATGCAGCGCGGTATCGACAGCCTCATCTGGTCTGCGCAAAATGCAGAGACGTTGACCTTCCCCGACGCGCATTTCGATGCCTATACAATCGCCTTTGGCATCCGCAACGTCACGGACATTCCTAAGGCCCTGCGTGAGGCGCATCGCGTGCTGCGTTATGGTGGCCGCTTTTTCTGCTTAGAATTTTCCACGGTCGAATGGCCTGGCCTTGCCCAAATATACGATCTGTATTCGGACAAATTGGTGCCAAAGCTGGGTAAGGCCATTGCAGGGGACGAAGACAGCTACCGTTATCTCGTCGAATCCATCCGTCGCTTCCCCGACATGCAAAATTTCAAACGCATGATAGATGAGGCTGGCTTTGTCCAAACCAAAGTTGAGCCTATATTGGGCGGTCTGGTCGCGATCCATAGCGGCTGGAAGGTTTAACCCCGCACCTTATGACTCGTCCCGTTACCCATATCATTCGCTTGCTCAAATGGGGCCGCATTCTTGCGCGTCACGGCGCTCTTCGCGCCATTGAGGCGGATCGTAACACCCCTGCCCAAGTCAAGCGCCTGTGCCGCATCGCGCGCTTTGGGACGATTCAGCCAAAGGTGCCGGATTATGCAGGCGCATTTCGCGCGATTGGTCCCGCCGCAATCAAACTCGGGCAAACGCTGGCCACCCGGCCCGACATCATCGGCGAAGAGGCTGTGCATAATCTGCTGATGCTTCAGGACCAGTTACCGCCAGCGCCATTTGACCAAGTCTATGCGCAGATCGACAACAGCCTGAATAAGCCAGCGGCAGCATTGTTTGCATATATCGACCCTGTGCCTGTCGGAGCCGCCTCCATCGCGCAAGTGCACCGTGCCCGCACGAGCGAGGGCAAGGATGTCGCGATCAAGGTGCTGCGCCCCGGCATTCGCGAACAATTCGCCCGCGACATTGAAACCTATGAATGGGCCGCCGCGCATTTGGAGGCGCTTGGCGGCGAAGCGGCGCGGTTGCGGCCGCAACTGGTTATCGCCAATCTGAAACGCTGGACCTTGCGCGAACTCGATTTGCGGCGCGAGGCGGCAAGCGCGTCCGAACTGAAAGATGCGATGGTCGCGATGGAGGGTTACACCATTCCGACCATCGACTGGGACCGGACGTCAGGCCGCGTGCTGACACTGGAATGGGTCGACGGGATCAAGATTTCCGACATTGATGCGCTCAAGGCGGCTGGCCATGATCTTAATAAATTGGCGGAAAAGCTTGTCCTCACATTTTTGCGGCAAGCGATTTCGGAAGGCTTTTTCCATGCCGATATGCATCAGGGCAATTTGTTCGTCCGCGCCGACGGCATGATTGTCGCCATCGATTTTGGCATCATGGGCCGCATCAACCGGCAGGCGCGTTTCTGGCTGGCGGAAATTCTCTATGGCCTGACAACCGGCAATTATAAGCGCGTCGCCGAAATCCATTTCGAGGCGCAATATGTGCCAAGCTATCACAATGTCGACGAATTCGCGACTGCGCTGCGTGCGGTCGGTGAACCAACGCGCGGCAAACCCGTTAGCGAATTGTCGGTCGGGCAAATGCTCGACAGCCTTTTTGCGATCACGCGTGATTTCGACATGCAGACGCAACCGCATTTGCTGCTGCTGCAAAAAACGATGGTGATGGTCGAAGGCATTGCCACCTCATTAAACCCGAGCATCAACATGTGGAATGTTGCCGCGCCTTATGTGGGCGACTGGATTCGCGGTGAGTTGGGGCCTGAGGCAATGCTCGCCGACGGATTACGCAAGCAAGCCGAAACGCTGCAAATGATCCCCGACCTCATCCGCCGTTTGGATGAACAGCTACCCCGCAAGGGCGGCGCGCCCGAACCACCGCCATTGCAACCCGTGCAGCTCATTTGGGAACGTAAAGGGCAAAGCAACACCGGACGCTATCTGCTGGTCGCGGCATTGGCTGGTGCCTTGGGCGCGGCTGGCATGTGG
>JAEMTM010000169.1 GCA_016462305.1 Sphingomonadaceae bacterium
GCGCGGCAGGTGACGGCGGATGCCGTCGCGGCGGGCTATGACATGGTTGATGCGCCCGTTTCAGGCGGGATAGCGGCTGCCAATGGAGGGACTTTGACCTTCATGGTGGGTGGCACTGATACCGCCTTTGCGCGTGCGGAACCGATTTTATCAGCGATGGGCAAGGCGGTCATTCATGCTGGTGCGTCCGGCGCGGGGCAGGCGGCGAAAATCTGCAACAATATGCTGCTGGGCGCGTCGATGATTGCGACCTGTGAAACCTTTGCCATGGCCGAAAAGCTCGGGCTGAACCTTCAGACTTTTTACGACATCTCGTCGAAAGCCTCGGGCCAGAATTGGTCGATGACAAGCTATTGCCCGGTCCCAGGCGTTGGGCCAACGACGCCTGCCGATAATGATTATCAGGGCGGTTTTGCTACAGCGCTCATGCTCAAGGATTTGAAGCTCGCGATAGAGGCCGCGCGGTCGGTACATGCCGACGTGCCGATGGGCGAACGCGCGGCGGAGTTATATGCGCAATTCGACGAAGCTGGAAATGGCGGATTGGATTTTTCGGCTATTATTAAAACCCTTAAATTGCAGGGTTAAATCACTCGACAACCGGCAACCGCGCCGAGCCTTAAAAATTAGGAGTTGCCCGTGCAATCAGTAACCACGCAGAAATTTGACGACGTCCTTGTGGTGATTGTCGACAATCCCCCCGTCAACGCATTGTCTTGGCATGTCCGTCAGGGGCTGAACGACAGTTTTGAACAGGCACTGTCGGATGATAATGTAAAGGCCATAGTGCTGCGCTGTGCAGGATCGACCTTTATCGCAGGCGCGGACATCACAGAATTTGGCAAGGCCCCGCAAGGTCCGGATTTCAACGCCGTGTTGAACATGATCGAAGCTGCCGGCAAACCTGTTGTGGCTGCCATTCATGGCACGGCGCTTGGCGGGGGTCTGGAAACCGCCTTGGTGTGCCATTACCGCATCGCTGTGCCCTCTGCGCGGCTTGGGGTGCCAGAGGTCAAACTTGGCCTTCTACCGGGGGCTGGAGGGACGCAAAGGCTGCCGCGCGTCGTGGGCGTCGAAGCCGCTGCTTCCATGTGTGCGCTTGGCGAGCCTTTGTCGGCGACGAAGGCGGCGTCGATTGGCTTGGTCGACCGGTTGGCTGGCGAAGACAGCCTAACCGACGACGCCATTGCCTATGCACGCGAATTGATCGCTATTGGTCCACGGCCAACGCGTGACCGTCCGCTGGGTGGTGATATTGGGATTATTGAACAATTGAAGGCGGCCAATGCCAAGAAGTGGAAAGGCTTTGATGCGCCTTATGCCAATCTTGCCTGTGTCGAGGCGGCAACGCGGTTGCCCTTTGACGAAGGCATGCAGTTCGAACGCGCGGCGTTTGTGAAGCTGATGGGTGGATCGCAATCTGCGGCCCAGCGCCACATGTTCTTTGCCGAACGCCAGGCCGCAAAGATTGACGGGTTGGCCAAAGACATTGCGTTGCGTGCTATCAAGAAAGTCGGCGTAATTGGTGCTGGCACCATGGGCGGCGGGATTTCGATGAATTTCCTGTCAAAGGGCATCGCCGTGACCATCGTCGAAATGGTGCAGGAAAATCTGGACCGCGGCGTTGGCGTCATCCGCAAAAATTATGAAAACAGCGCCGCCAAGGGACGCTTCTCGCCTGAGCATGTTGAAGAAATGATGGCCTTGCTGACGCCGTCATTGACACTCGATGATCTTGCCGACTGCGATCTTGTCATCGAAGCCGTGTACGAAAGCATGGACGTCAAAAAACAGGTGTTTGGAAAGCTCGACACTATTTGCAAGCCCGGCGCGATTCTCGCGTCGAATACATCCTATCTCGACATTGACGAAATTGCCGCCAGCACATCGCGTCCGCAAGATGTCGTCGGTATGCATTTCTTCTCGCCTGCCAATGTCATGAAATTGCTGGAGGTCGTGCGCGGCGACAAAACCGCGCCGGACGTGCTGGCCACGGCCATGGCGATTGGCAAGAAAATCGGCAAGGTCGCGGTCGTTGCAGGCGTCTGCCATGGCTTTATCGGTAACCGGATGCTGTCCACGCGTCAGCAGCCAGCGATGCAATTGCTGATGGAGGGGGCGACGCCCGCACAGATCGACAAGGTGCATACCGATTTCGGCATGCCCATGGGGCCGTTTCAGATGAGCGATCTGGCTGGGCTAGATATTGGTTGGCACCGTGACCCGTCAAGGGTCGAAACCATCCGCGATGCGCTGTGTGCGGCTGGCCGTTTTGGTCAGAAGAACAGCAAGGGCTTTTACGATTATGATGAAAAACGTGTGGGCACGCCAAGTGCCGAGGCGTTGGCGATCATTGAGGAATTTCGTTTTACTTCAAATCTGCCGAAGCGCGAAATCAGTGACCAGGAAATCGTCGAGCGCACGCTCTACCCGATGGTTAATGAGGGCTATAAAATCCTCGAAGAAGGCAAAGCCCAACGTGCGTCCGACATCGATGTGGTCTGGATCTATGGCTATGGCTGGCCAATCTATCGCGGCGGTCCCATGTTCTGGGGCGATTTGGAAGGCGCAGGCAAAATCGTTGAAGCGCTTGAGCGGCATGGGGTCGCAGTCGCAGAGAGCTTGAAAGCCAAAGCCTGATATTTGCGGTAACACGCCCGGCACCCATAACGCGCCGGCTGGGGTTTTGGCGTTGCGATGGGGTCAGGCCCTGAACGACACCAAAGCTGCCTCGGAGGCCCGCACAGCCCAACTTCTGGGTACGCGAATCGGTGCCGTCAGGAGCAGTCGCGGCAGCAAGGCCAAATCATTGCCGCAGTAAGAGAGGGTGGGTGCCTTGCCGCCTGATCACTGGAAAGGAATTTTCATCGCGATTTGCGCGGGTAATGGCCGTTACACCATTGAAAAACCTGGTGGGCGCTAACGGGCTCGAACCGCTGACCCTCTCGGTGTAAACGAGATGCTCTACCAACTGAGCTAAGCGCCCCTCTCGGGAAACGGGCATTTGCCAAAGTGAATCACATTTGGCAAGGCCATTTAAATGATTGGCGAAGAGCGCGCGCTGATCGCTGCAAAATAATCATCTATTTTGCCTGATGTTTCGGCGGAAAGTTCAATGAATACCCGCCGAGCGTCGGCCGGGTCCTGACGCCGCAACACCATACCGCTTTCGGTCATGGCGGATATCCATCGCAATGCGGTGGTCGGCGGAACTGCGGCGGCGATACACAGGCTAGATACTGATACGCGCTGACCTTCTTGTGCGGCTGCTTTGAGATCAAGCAGAATATCCCATGCAGGATCCGCGAATAGGTCAGGCGGGAAAAACCGTTCGCGCAACCGGCGCAGCTTTATTATTTCGCGCAGGTTTAGCTTCGCTGCGCCATCATTGGCGACCGAATTCTCGCTCGGAAATCCTTGAAAGCCACCAAGCGGCGGGGCTCTAAAGGAGGCCGATTTATCCTTTATTTTGTCCTTCAGTTCTGGATCGGCCATACGCGCCAGCGTTCGGGCGAATTCGGCCAACTCGTCGCTGATGCGGTGGAGCGACCTAAATTCTACTTCCTGATCTGTGTCATACAGTCGATCCATGCTGTTCCGTCCAAATGCCCCCGCCAAAACTGGCATTGCTTCGACGTCATCTGCATCGACCAGAAAGTGACATTGGCCGTGCGGAAGCGCCGCATAAATTACTTCCAGCGACTCCATC
>JAEMTM010000170.1:0-1252 GCA_016462305.1 Sphingomonadaceae bacterium
TTGTCACGGTCCGGCTTGGCCCGCGCTGCTGGCCTTCATGCCAACACCTTGCGCGACTTGGATGAGCCGGGCTGGAACCCGACCGCCGAAACTCTGCGGAAGCTGGAAAGCTATTTGTTCTCCAACGATGACACGCCTGCGCTCGTGCCGATTGAGGAAATCATTGAAGAGGCGCGCAATGGCCGCATGTATATTCTCGTCGATGATGAAGATCGTGAAAATGAGGGGGACCTGATTATCCCCGCGCAAATGGCAACGCCAGACGCGATCAATTTCATGGCCACACATGGCCGTGGCCTCATCTGTCTTTCCATGACCAAGACGCGCTGCGAACAGCTTGGCCTGACGCCCATGGCGCGGGAAAACCGCGAAAGCATGCAAACCGCCTTTACAGTGTCCATAGAAGCGCGTGAGGGCGTTACGACAGGCATCAGCGCCGCAGACCGCGCCCGCACCATTTCCGTTGCTGTAGATGCCTCTATGGGGCCTGATGACATTGTTTCGCCGGGGCATGTCTTTCCGCTGACGGCACGCGATGGCGGGGTTCTCGTCCGCGCTGGCCATACGGAGGCCGCTGTCGATATCAGCAGGCTTGCTGGCCTCAACCCGTCAGGTGTTATCTGCGAGATCATGAAAGACGATGGCACAATGGCGCGGATGGACGACCTTGTCGCCTTCGCCCGTATGCATAATTTGAAAATGGGCACGATCCGCGATTTGATCGCTTATCGCCGCAAGCACGACCATTTGGTCGAAAAGCGCGCGGAGATGAAGTTCAACAGCCGCTGGGGCGGGGACTGGACAGCCATGACCTTTTACAACAAAGCGACGGGCGATGAGACCATCGCATTGGTAAAGGGGCGCATTGACCCTGAAAAACCGAGTTTGGTGCGCATGCACACCATGTCGATGTTCGTTGACGTGTTTGGCGAAGAAAACGAGCGTTCTGGCCTGCTGTCCCGCTCGATGGAGGCCATTGCGGACGAAGGCGCTGGCGTTATTGTGGTCATCAATAAGCCAATGAAAAACCTCGTCTCCCGCTTCATGCAACTGCGCGCCGAGGGCAAGCAAGCCGGCGCACCGGAGATCGAGGAATTGCGCGATTATGGCGGCGGCGCACAAATCCTCACCGAACTTGGCGTCCACGACATGATATTGCTGACCAACACGCACCACACGCTGGTTGGCCTTGAAGGCTATGGCCTTTCCATTGTAGGCGAACGGCCTATTCCCGGCACTGGAGGCGAGTAAT
>JAEMTM010000170.1:1352-3602 GCA_016462305.1 Sphingomonadaceae bacterium
TAATGGCAAAGTTTCTTATCGTTGAAGCACGGTTTTATGACCATCTGAACGACATGCTCGTTGCGGGTGCGAAGGCTGCGTTGAAGGCCAAGGGGCATGCGGTTGAGGTTATCACTGTGCCCGGCGCGCTCGAAATTCCCGGCACCATTGCAATGGCCGCAGAGGCGCAAATCTATGACGGCTTTGTCGCCATTGGCGTTGTCATTCGCGGAGAAACCTATCATTTTGAGATAGTTGCTGGCGAAAGTGCGCGCGGTATCATGGCGTTGACGATGGACGGCATCGCCATTGGCAATGGCATATTGACCGTTGAAAACGAAGAACAAGCCATTGTCCGCGCTGACCCAAAGCAAAAGGACAAGGGCGGGGAGGCGGCCATTGCGGCCATGGCCTTGTTGGCGTTACAAAGTAAATTCGGGTGACAAAAAATTGGTTTGCGTAATAAGGTTACGCATTCCTTTTCCTGCTTTCCTCGTTATATACTTACCAAGTATAGCAATTTTGTCGTCCTGAACTTGGTTCAGGGTTCATCGCGCCTCTAAAGGCCGGGCTTGAGAGGAAAAATGGATGCTGAAAAAAGTTCAGCATGACGGAGTGTCTGCATGAGCGCGCCCGTCTTGCCAACGTCGATAAACGCAGACTCTCAGGAGTTTAAGGCGCGCACCGCGCACAACCGGGCGTTGCGCGATGCGCTTTGGGCAAAGGTGGCCGAAGCGGCATTGGGCGGTAATGAGAAGTCGCGTGAGCGGCATACATCGCGCGGCAAGTTGCTGCCAAGGGAACGCGTCGAACGCCTGCTGGATAGCGGTTCGCCTTTCCTAGAAATCGGCCAGCTTGCAGCGTGCGACCTGTATGATAGCGAAATTCCCGGTGCTGGCATAATCACGGGTATAGGCCGCGTTTCGGGCCGGCAGTGCATGATCGTCTGCAACGATGCGACGGTAAAGGGTGGCACTTATTACCCGATGACCGTCAAAAAGCATCTGCGGGCGCAAGAAATTGCCGAGGCGAACCACTTGCCGTGCATCTATCTGGTCGATAGCGGCGGGGCGAACTTGCCGCATCAGGACGAAGTCTTTCCCGACCGTGACCATTTCGGGCGCATATTCTTTAACCAAGCCAATATGAGCGCCAAAGGCATCCCGCAAATCGCGTGCGTCATGGGAAGCTGCACCGCAGGCGGCGCTTATGTCCCCGCCATGTCGGACGAAAGCGTCATTGTCCGCAATCAGGGCACGATTTTTCTTGCTGGGCCTCCTTTAGTGAAAGCCGCGACTGGAGAGGAAATCAGCGCCGAGGATCTAGGCGGCGGCGACTTGCATGGCCGCAAGTCGGGCGTCGTCGACCATGTCGCGGAGAATGACGAACATGCGCTGACCATTGTGCGTGATATTATTTCGCATTTAGGCGGAGCGTGTTCCCCAGCGCAGGCTGGGGCCCAAACACCGTCAGGCTGGACCCCGGCCTGCGCCGGTGCACGCGAACCGCGCCCACCCAAATATGATGTGGATGAACTTTACGGTGTCATCCCCGACGATGTCCGCGCGCCTTATGACGTGCACGAGGTCATCGCCCGGTTGGTTGACGGCAGCGAGTTTCATGAGTTCAAGGCGCTTTATGGCACGACTTTGGTGTGCGGCTTCGCGCATATCTGGGGCATGCCCGTGGCGATCCTTGCCAATAACGGCGTTTTGTTCTCGGAAAGCGCGGTCAAGGGCGCGCATTTCATCCAACTCGCGCAGCAACGCGGCACCCCGTTATTGTTCCTGCAAAACATCAGCGGCTTCATGGTCGGCGGCACATATGAGGCGCAAGGCATCGCCAAGCATGGCGCAAAACTCGTCACCGCCGTCGCCACCGCCAGCGTGCCCAAGATCACCGTGCTGATCGGCGGCAGCTTTGGCGCGGGCAATTACGGCATGTGCGGGCGGGCTTATTCCCCGCGCTTCCTCTTCACCTGGCCCAATGCGCGGATTTCGGTGATGGGCGGGGAACAAGCTGCCTCGGTCCTCGCCACCGTGCATCGTGACGCCGAGAAATGGACGCCGGAGGAAGCGGAAGCCTTCAAAGCGCCCATCCGCCAAAAATATGAGGATGAAGGCAACCCTTATTACGCGACCTCGCGTTTATGGGATGACGGGATTATTGATCCGGCGCAGACAAGGGATGTGCTTGGACTGGCGTTAGCGGCGGCGCTGAACGCGCCGGTCGAGAAGGGGGCACGTTTTGGCGTGTTTCGGATGTGAGTGA
>JAEMTM010000171.1 GCA_016462305.1 Sphingomonadaceae bacterium
TGTGCGGATGTTGTTGGTGGGTAGCACGCTTCTTTGTGCCTTTATGTCTTCGTGCGAACCATCAACTTTATTTGGTTCGCACAAAGGCACAAAGACACAAAGATTCTCTTACGCCCGTCATCCTGGGGCCGAAGGCGTGCAGAGCACAACTGTTTCAGGATCCATCTTGGCTAACAAACCGCCGGTTGCGGCTGATAAATGGACCCTGGAACGAAGTGACCATCGGTCAAACAAGTTCAGGGTGACGCTGTGGCGGTTTGATAGTGACGATGCAGCTTTGGCGGGTAGGCCTTCCCAAATCCTCCCCACCTGTGGGGAGGTGGCAACCCACGGGGTTGACGGAGGGGGCTGGCAGTTTACACGAGGGGGCATGCGTGCACTTACACCCCCCTCCACCTCGCTTTGCGTGGTCCCCCTCCCCGTAAACGGGGAGGATTGAGCGTGAACCCGAACCCCAAATTCCGCCTTCAGGGCCTCATGCTCGCCAGCCTCGTGTTTATCGCCGATCAAATGGTGAAATATGCGATGCTTGGGCCGTTGCAGTTGAAAGAGCGTGGCGTCATTCACATCATTTCGTTTTTCGACCTGCGCTACGCCGAAAATCGAGGGGTTTCGATGAGTTTCCTGACCGCGGATAGTGATGGCGAACGCTGGGCACTGGTTGCGCTCACGGCGGTGATTGCGGTCGGCGTCGGCGTGTGGATGTGGCGAGAGAAACTGCGCGGCGACGTGCTGGCTTTGTCATTGGTCTTGGGCGGTGCGCTGGGGAACATCGTTGACCGCGTGCGTTATGGCTATGTTGTGGATTATGCCGATCTGCATTTTGGTGCGTTCCGACCATTTTACATATTCAACTTGGCCGATGCCTGCATTAGCATTGGCGTATTGATATTGCTTGCCCGCGCGTTCCTGATAGGTGACAAGGACGCCGGTCGCGGCCCTGATGTTCAGGAAACTGCAAGCAATGCCGACATAGTGGAGAAGTCATGAAGCGGATATCTATCTCAGCGGCGGCGTCAGTTGCTATTCTTGCGCTTTCGGGCTGCGGAACGACCAGCATCTATGACCGCGAGCGCCCTGATGAATTTGCGGTGAGCCGGTCAAAGCCAATTGAGGTTCCCAAGACCTTCACTTTGCCAACGCCGACCCCTAACGCGCCGCGTCCGCAGGATGGCGACACGAAGGATCAGGTTTTGGACGCCATGTTTGGCGGCGCTGCGCCTGCAACGCCTCCGCGCCCGTAACTCGGCCTGAAAATGGATATTTATATGAACACCAAACCTGTCCTTTTTGCCGTTGCGATGACCACGCTTCCTTTGCTGTCGGGATGTGGGTCAATGGGCAGCATCTTAGGTGGCAATCAAGCGGCTGCGCCGTCGGTTGGCCGCGCTGCGCCCTTGGTGGTTCCGCCTGATTTTGCGCTTGAGCCAACGGCGGTATCGGTCATGCGCCCTGCCCAAGCTGGTCAGGAGCAGATGCTGGAGACTTTGTTTGGCGGTACCGCAACGCGCTCCGCTGCTGAACGTGCGATTTCGACGACGTCGGGCACGGCCGAATTGGGCATTCGTTCATCGGTCGGCGATCCGCAGACTACGACCATAAACAAGGGCAGCATCACACGCGATATCATCGCCGCCCCAGAAGGCGACGGCCAAACCGCGCAGGCGGTTATTCCGGGTTAATGGCGGCAAAGCGGCGCGCTTTTTAGGCGCGCACGCTCGCTTCCTCAACGCCTGCGCTATTGTGGCGCAGCGCTTTCAACACAGTTTCGACGATTTGCGGCGCGTTCAGGCCAGCTTGGTCATATTGCTTTTGCGGGCTATCATGCTCTTGGAACATGTCGGGCAGGCGCATGGTGCGGATTTTTAGGCCCGTGTCCATCAGGCCAGCGTCGCTCGCCAGCGTTAGCACATGCGCGCCAAGGCCGCCAACTGCGGCTTCTTCGACGGTTATGACGACTTCATGCGTGGCGATAAGGTGGCGGATCATTTTTTCGTCCAGTGGCTTGGCAAAGCGCAAGTCTGCAACGGTCGTGCTAAGGCCCTTTGCGTCCAGCGTGTCCGCCGCCTTGATCGCTTCGGCCAGACGGGTGCCGAGCGACAGGATAGCGACCTTCTTGCCTTCACGCATGATGCGGCCCTTACCGATTTCGAGCTGTTGGGGCACTTCGGGTAAGGCAACGCCCGTGCCATTGCCGCGTGGGTAGCGGAAGGCGATTGGGCCGCTGTCGTGCAAGACGGCGGTGTAGGTCATATGGACCAACTCCGCCTCATCGGCTGGTGACATGACGACCATATTTGGCAGGGTCGCAAGATATGTGATGTCGAACGACCCGGCGTGCGTGCTGCCGTCGGCACCGACCAAACCAGCGCGGTCGATGGCAAAACGTACGGGCAGATTCTGGATCGCGACATCATGGACGACTTGATCATAAGCGCGTTGCAGGAAGGTCGAGTAAATCGCACAGAATGGGCGCATGCCTTGCGCGGCGAGGCCAGCGGCGAAGGTCACGGCATGCTGTTCCGCGATGCCCACATCGAACGAGCGTTCGGGGTGTGTGGCGGAGAATTTGTCAACGCCCGTCCCGCCGGGCATGGCGGCAGTGATCGCGCAGATTTTGGGGTCGGTTTCCGCCAGCTTGGACAGCGTTTCGCCAAACACATTTTGATAGGCAGGCGGCCCGCCTCCGGGGCCTTTTTCCTGCTTGCCAGTAATGACGTCGAATTTTACCACGCCATGATATTTGTCGGCGGCCGCTTCGGCAGGGGCATAGCCTTTGCCCTTTTGCGTGACGACATGGATTAGGACTGGGCCTTCGGCATTGTCGCGGACATTTTCGAGGACTGGAATGAGCTGGTCCAGATTATGGCCGTCGATGGGGCCGACATAATAAAAGCCAAGCTCTTCAAACAAGGTGCCGCCCATCGCCATGCCACGGGCGAATTCTTCGGCCTTTGATGCGGCGGTATAGATGCGGCGCGACAGGCGCTTGGCGACCTTGCTCGCCAGGCTGCGCAGCCCCAGATATTCGCTTGAGGACACCAAGCGCGACAGATAGGCGGACAGGCCACCCACCGGCGGCGCGATCGACATGTCATTGTCGTTCAGGATGACGACCAATCGGTTGCCTGCGGCTTGCGCGTTGTTCATCGCCTCATACGCCATGCCGGCGGACATCGCGCCGTCGCCAATGACGGCAATTGCCTTGCCGGGCTTGCCAGAAATTTTGTTGGCTACGGCAAAGCCCAATGCTGCGGAAATCGATGTTGAGCTATGTGCAGCGCCGAACGGGTCATATTCGCTCTCGCTGCGCTTCGTGAAGCCCGAAAGCCCCCCGCCAGTGCGCAAGGTGCGAATGCGGTCGCGGCGTCCAGTGAGGATTTTGTGCGGATAGCATTGATGGCCCACATCCCAGATCAACCGGTCTTCGGGGGTGTTAAACACATAATGGATGGCGGTGGTCAGCTCAACAACGCCAAGGCCAGCGCCCAAATGACCGCCCGTGACCGATACGGCAGAAATGGTTTCGGCGCGCAATTCGTCGGCAAGCTGGCGAAGTTGCGACGCGGCAAGATTGCGAAGGTCCGAGGGCACTTTAACCG
>JAEMTM010000172.1 GCA_016462305.1 Sphingomonadaceae bacterium
TCGGCATTTTCGCGCAAGCGTTCGAACCGTCCGGACTTGCCGCCATGGCCTGCGCCCATGTTGGTTTTGAGCAAAAGCACATTGTCGTCGGTTTTCATCGCGCGCAGCTTTGCCACCATTTTGGCGGGTTCCCAATAAGTGACGCGCGGGTCGTTCAGCCCTGCGGTCCATAGCATGGGCGGATAGGCCTTTGCTTCGACATTGTCATAAGGCGAGTAGCTGCGGATATAATCGAACGCAGCCTTGTCGGTGATCGGGTTGCCCCATTCGGGCCATTCGCCCGGCGTCAATGGCAGGTCTTTATCGAGCATCGTGTTGAGCACATCGACAAAGGCGACATGGCTGACCACCGCGCCGAACAATTCCGGTGCCTGATTGACGACAGCGCCCATGAGCTCGCCGCCAGCCGATCCGCCGCTTGCGGTCACCTTGCCCTTGCTGGTGAAGCCCATATCAATCAAGCCCTTGGCCGCATCGACAAAGTCGTTGAAGGTGTTGGTCCGCTTGGTCAGCTTGCCATCCAGATACCATTGATAGCCCAAATCATCACCGCCGCGAATATGCGCGATGGCATAAGCAAAACCACGATCAACCATCGACAGGCGGCTGGCGCTGAAACCCGGCGGCATGGCATAGCCATAAGCGCCATAAGCATAAAGGTGCAGCGGCTGGCTGCCGTCTTTCTTGAAACCTTTTTTAGTGAGGATGGACACCGGCACCTTCACCCCATCACGCGATGTGATCATCACGCGTTCGGTGACATATTGGGCAGGGTCATATCCGCTTGGGATTTCCTGCACCTTCAACGTTTGCAAGCGGCCATCGGCGAGGTGGTAGTCAAACACCGTGTCGGGCGTGACCATCGATTCATACCCCAGCCGCAGCTTCGTCACATCATATTCGGGATTATTGCTAAGGCCGGCATCATAGCTTGCCTCTGGAAATTTGATCCGCTCAACCTTTTTGGCATCGGCATAATCGCGGATTTCGACTTGATCGAGGCCGTCAATACGGCCTTCGGTCACATAGAAATTCTTGAACAAAGACAGGCCCGTCAAATAATGGCGGTCGGACCCGGCAATCAATGTTTTCCACTCAGCAGGTGCCTTCATGCTGGCGGTCGCCACGCGGAAGTTTACATGATCATCATTGGTCAGAATGAACAATGCGCCGTCGCGCACATCGACGCTATATTGCCGCCCAGTTTTGCGCGGGGATACCATGATGGGCGGCGCGGTCGGATTATTGGCGGGCACCAAGCGCACTTCGCTGGTGACATTGTCGCCCGCGCCAATGACAATCCAATCCTCTTGCGCGGTCAGGCCAACGCCGACGCTAAAGCCGATATCCTGCTCCTTATACAGCAGCTTGGCTTTGCTGAGTTCATCGCCCAATTTGTGATACCACGCATTGTCGGTGCGCCAATTTTCGTTGGCAAGGCCATAGACAACGCCCTTGCCGTCCGATGACCAGACAATGCTGGACAGCGTGCCGGGGATGATGTCGGCCAATTTTTCGCCGGTTTCCAAATTGCGGAAATGCAGGTCAAAGCGTTCCGACCCGTTATCATCATAAGCATAGGCCAAAATCTTGCCATCGGGGCTGATCTCTGCGGCACCTAAGCTGAAATAGGCCTTGCCCTTGGCCAGTTCATTTTCGTCGAGTATAAGCTGGTCCGCACCGCCGGCGACGGGCTTGCGATAATGCTTGCGATATTGCCCGCCCTCTTCGAATTTCGACCAGTAAATATAATCGCCATCCTTTTGCGGAACGCTACTGTCATCTTCTTTGACGCGGCCTTTCATTTCCTGAAAAATCGTTTCGGTCAGCTTGGCCTGCGGTGCCATTTGTGCTTCGAAATAGGCGTTTTCGGCATTGAGATGCGCCAATATCTCCGCATCATCGATCGTCGGATAGCTTGAATCGCGCAGCCAGTGATAATCATCGGTAATCGTCACATTGTGATAGGTTGCCTGATGCGGACGCTTTGCGGCGACGGGGGGCTTGATTTGCGCGGCGGCTTTTTCGGTCATGGCTTCTTTCTGGGCGAATGCGGGCGCGGATAATGCGCTGGTTGCAAAAATGATTGGGAGCAGTGCTTTCATGACAGACCTTCCTAGCGTATATAGATAACATAACCATATGAACGGAAGTCCGAAATGTCTAGCTATGAAAACCGCCTCGCCGCGCTACGCGCACAATTGAAGAAAGAACAACTGGACGGCTTTGTCGTGCCCATATGCGACGAACATATGTCGGAATATGTCGGCGATTATGCGCAGCGGCTTGGCTGGCTCACGGGTTTTGGCGGGTCCGCAGGTTCGGCGGTAATATTGTCTGAACAGGCGGCGATCTTCACCGATGGCCGTTACACGTTGCAGGTGCGCGAACAAGTCGATGGCAAGCATTGGCAATATGTGGGCGTGCCGCAAACGAGCATCGCCGACTGGTTGCACGAATATGCCCCGGGTGGCGCGCGTATCGGCTATGACGCATGGGTCCATACCAAAGGCTGGGTCGAAAGCGCGACCAAGGCACTGGCCACCAAGGGCGCTGAACTCGTTGCGGTCAAGAGCAATCCAATCGACAGGGTGTGGGCTGAACAGCCGCAGAAAAGCGTGGCCAAGCTGATCGTACATGACACCCAATATGCGGGGCAGAGCAGCGCCGAAAAACGCGCCGCTGTGGCCGAGTGGCTGACGGCGAATAAGCTCGATAGCACAGTCATTTCCGCGCTCGATTCGGTGGCGTGGTTGCTGAACATCCGCGGCTCCGACGTGTCGAACACCCCCGTCGCGCTCAGCTTTGTGCTTGCACATGCCGATGGCACGGCGGACCTTTTTGTCGCGCCCGAAAAGGTTGACGACGCGGTCCGCGCGCATCTGGGCAATGCCGTGCGCTTGCGCGATCCGTCTGAATTTGTGCCGGAACTGCGGTCGATGGAGGGCAAGCACATTGCCGTTGACCCCGACCGAGCGGTCGCCGCCATCTTTGGCGCACTGCAAGCGGGTGGGGCGCACATCATCGAGGAACGCGACCCGACCATCCTACCCAAGGCGGTCAAAAACCCTATCGAACAATCCGGCCACCGCGCCGCGCAAGCCCGCGATGGCGCGGCCCTAAGCCGCTTTCTGCATTGGATGCACGAAACCGCGCATAAAGGCGAATTGAACGAATTATCCGCCGCCGCACGGTTGAAGGCATTCCGCGAAGATACCGGCATGCTCAAGGATTTGTCGTTCGACACCATCTCCGCCACTGGCCCCAATGGCGCACATTGCCATTATAAGGTCGATGAAAGCACCAATCGCAGCATTGCACCCGACAGCATCTATCTCGTTGATAGCGGGGGGCAATATCTCGACGGCACCACCGACGTCACCCGCACCATCTGGGTCGGCCCGGGCGAACCGACAGCGGAAATGAAAGACCGCTTCACCCGCGTTCTCAAGGGCCATATTGCCTTGGCCTGCGCCGTCTTCCCCGAAGGCACCAGAGGCGCGCAATTGGACAGCATGGCGCGTGCCTCCCTGTGGCAGGCTGGCCTCGATTACGCCCATGGCACGGGCCATGGCGTCGGCAGCTTCCTTTCGGTCCA
>JAEMTM010000173.1 GCA_016462305.1 Sphingomonadaceae bacterium
TTTCAGGATAACAAACAACGGTCGCATGTTATCCTGAAACAAGTTCAGGATGACGAAAGGAGGGTATGATGACGAAAGTGGGTGTGATGACGAAAGGGGGGCACGCAAAACTAGTCCTAGTCGAGGGATATGGAGTTAACTCAGACCGATGATACGGAATGTTGCGCTTGCTCTGGCGATGATCGAGTCGTCGGCATAAATATGCGCCTCAGAAAATGAGAGGGTGCGCCCCAGCTTTGATGGCTTCGCCCGAACCTCTAGCCATTGGCCTTTCTGACCAACCGCAAGAAAATCAACCGAAAGGTTAACAGTCAGTGCTGACACGCCTTCCATTTGAAGAACGCAACAAAGCCCAAGGGCGTTGTCGGCAAGCGCTGAGATAACGCCCCCATGCAGGAGACCTCGCGCATTGCAATGCGGCGTGTCTACACGCAGCCCAAGCGAGAACATGTCCCCCTGTTGGCGTGAATACAGCGGTTCCCAAGGGTCGGTCAGCGGACTATGCCTGAAATGGGATTCGAACCCATCAGGCATAGGAAATTTTGTGTCTGTCATTGCTGGTCCAGAAACTCCCGTATGGCAGTTAGTACCAGCTCTGGCTCTTCCAGTTCCGGTGTATGGCCAAGGTGATCAAACGTGATGCACTTCACATCATTGTATAGCCGCGCAAGCGAGTGGATGTTGGTAATCGGATGCGAGCCATCCGCCGCACCCCACATTGATAATATCGGTTGGGATGGCCGCGGCAATTCTTCTGTTTGATTCAGGTATAACTGATAGGCGCTGGCAAGCGACCACATCGCACCTCGCTCGAATGAATGTTCCGCACAACTGCAGAAATAGTCTAGCTTCTCTTTTCGCCCAACGGATAGATTATACCATTGCGGCATTCGGCGTGGTGCCATCCGTTTCATAGCCAGTTGGCCCACAATTGGTCTTGCAAGAACACGCTTTGGATCGCGTGCGGCTTTCCAAATGGCAAAAGCTTCAGTGCCGCCAGCTTGGATGAGACAAAGACTTGAAGCGAGCTTGGGCATTCTAAATGCAATATCTAACGCTGCTAGGCTTGCAGCGCATGAAAATGCAAAAATGTTGTTTTCGCCACAAACATCGCGAATGAATGATGCTAGTTCGTCGTTGGTTTCGCGGAATCCAAACGCATAGGCTGATCGGACGGCGGAAAAGCCCATTGCGGGCAATTCTACAGCGACTACGCGATAATGTCTGGAAAAAAGATCGATCAAGGGACCATATACCTCGAGCGTCATAGGCGGATCGACCGTAAAAATGATGGTCGGTCCAGACCCTGCTTCGCGGAAACGATATTGAACCATTGCGGAGCGATGGAACTTCACATCTGTCGAGGTGTGAGCAGGCCAGCCCGAGCGGAACTGGTCCATTTTCTTGGCGCCGCCCCATGTATCAACCCGCGTTCCAAGTTTCGCAAGAAAACGGTTCATTCGTTACCTCTGGCTTGGGCCTGCTGCCTTGCCGCTCGTCCAAGAAAGTAAGATGCCAAGATGAGAAAAACGGCTATCCCCATGTGTCGTGCGACAATCGACGGCGGTGCCCCAGCTTGGGAAGCAAGCCAGGCATCTCCTAGGGGCATTACCAAGGCAGCGATCGCCGTCCATTTTAACGCCGCCATATCTTGACGGATAATTAGAACGGTAACCAGCAGCGAAATAAACGCTGCTCGGAGCCCATAAATTTGCACCCATGCTGCCTGCTCGGTCGCATTGATTGAAACACCCATATAGCTGGCGAAGCCGACAGGGTCCAATAATGTGCGAACCGCATTCAACCCCTGCAGTGCAGACATTGCGACAGCAAGCCAAAATCCGACCGAACGGATCGGCCTAAATTCTAATCGATCAGTTCTCATGTGCGATGTACTTTCCTAAGTTGGCCGAAAATTGTTACTAGGACGCGGCATCATCTGCTCTTCGATACTGTGTTATCAATCTGTAGCGGTGAATCAAAATACGTCACTTCAGGCTCAACACCGTAAGTCGCCTTCACCCGAGCGCGCCATTCTGAAGAGTACCAAGCATTAGCTGCGGATCGATTTTTCCAGAGGTACATTCCTCCAAAACCGGCATCGTTTACTGTAAAATACTTACGCAATAGTCCTGGAATCTTTTCGTAAACGGGGACAGCTTTTACAAAACCAGCCTCAATCATCTCGCGGCTGACCCCCGGCGGGGTCTTCACAACAACCAAAGTGGCAACTGGCTTGTCGGCATCTGCTGGGGCGGCCATAACCGGACCAGACAGAATGGATAAAGTTAGTGCAAGTGCAGCGCGCGTTTTCATCATCAATCTCCTGTGGAATCGCATTACGCTAATTCATTGCGACGTTTCTCCAAATGAGCGATAACGCAAAATAGATTTTCATTTTAGCAAAGTAGATAATCATGCAGGCTGACCCGCGCGATCTTGATGACTTAATCGCAATTCGGAACACCGGAACGTTAAGCGGCGCGGCTAAGTCTCGTGGCGTCGCTGTTTCAACTGTGTCACGCCGGATCGAAACACTTGAAACAGCATTGAAATTGCAACTGATTGATCGTCGGGTCGATGGGATAAAGCTCACTGAACATGGTCTGGCGATTGCCCAAGCAGCCGAGCCACTCGCGGAGCAGTTGCTGCGCGTTCAACGAATGGCTGAGCATTTACGAGCGAGTAGTTCGCAAATGCCTGTCAGGGTGTCGGCAACGGAGTTTGTGATTTCCGATGTGCTTGCTCCTGCGCTCAATCTACTTTGGAAATCTGGCGCCAGTTTTCCAGTTCACCTGCAATCACAGGCCGACGTCGTTAGCTTAGCAGGACGAGACGCCGACCTAGCGGTGCGAATGGTGCGGCCCGATGGCGCGAGCCTCTATGCACGGAAGCTAGCAGAACTAAGACTAGGATTCTTTGCGTCCGACAGCTATTTGGCAACGCGTGCGCCTGCCTCTATTGATCTGCGTGACGA
Source organism: Sphingomonadaceae bacterium (assembly GCA_016462305.1). Classification (GTDB taxonomy): domain Bacteria; phylum Pseudomonadota; class Alphaproteobacteria; order Sphingomonadales; family Sphingomonadaceae; genus Sphingorhabdus_B. Next base: position 2,978 of record JAEMTM010000173.1, read on the forward strand.
ACGTCTGCTTATTTATGACGATAGCTACGGCCGTTTACCTGAACTTGACTGGATCACGCGCCACAAGTTGTCGGAAGCGGTTGCTATGCGAACCGGCAGCACTCGAGCGTTGTTGACTGCAGCGCAAAGCGGCGGCGGAATAGCAGTGCTGCCCGCCGCGATTGCGGCGCGTTCTTCAAGTCTCATCGAAATCCCGACAGCTTACCCGCTGCCATCCCGGCAGCCATGGCTGATTGTGCACCGTGATCTGCGCAAGTCTATGTCAATTCGCCTGGTTCAAAGGTGGATTGCATCAGCGTTCGCTGCGCTTTCGTCCAACAGCTAGGCGGTATGTGATGCATATCGAACCGTCTCATTCGAAGGAAAAAGCGCTCCAAATGGTTCACGGCGCAGCAGTTGCCGAGCTGAAACGCGTCGCGCCGTTGATGCTTCAGGAATGGAGCGAGACCAAAAAAGCCCCGCGCCATGCCGATTGGCTTCATGTTGATCCGGATAAGCAGGGATAGTCGGTCACGTCAGCGCAGGCCAACATTTCAGGTGGCCGACGCGAAAGGTACCTTCGTCATCCGCAACTCCGCCCCTTGTCATGACACCCCTTTCGTCATCCTGAAC
>JAEMTM010000174.1 GCA_016462305.1 Sphingomonadaceae bacterium
ACCTTGGTCCAGAACTTCACGCCTTCCATGCCATGCTGGTTGGTGTCGCCAAAGGCAGAGCGTTTCCAGCCACCAAAGCTGTGATAGGCAACGGGCACGGGGATTGGCACGTTAATGCCGACCATGCCGACATTGACCCGCGCCGCAAATTCGCGCGCGGCGTGGCCATTGCGGGTGAAGATCGCGACGCCATTGCCATATTGGTGCTTCGACGGAAGCGCCAAGGCGTCTTCAAAATTGGCGGCGCGGACGATTTGCAGCACCGGGCCGAAGATTTCTTCCTTATAGCTTTCCATGTCGGTGGTGACATGGTCGAACAAGGTTGGGCCAATGAAAAAGCCCTCCTCATGCCCTTGCAGCTTGAACCCGCGTCCGTCGATGATCAACTCGCCACCTTCATCGACGCAGGTTTGGATCCAGCCTTCAACCTTTGCCTTATGCTGCGCGGTGACAACCGGGCCATAATGCGCCTCGGCATCGGTGGATATGCCCACGCGCAATGCTTCGATGGCCGGAATGAGTTTGGCCTTCAATCGCTCTGCTGTGTCGTCGCCCACAGGGACCACGACAGGCAGCGCCATGCAGCGTTCACCAGCCGAGCCAAAGGCAGCACCGGCCAAATCATTCACCACTTGGTCCAAATCCGCGTCTGGCATGACGATGCCATGGTTCTTCGCGCCGCCCATGGCTTGCACGCGCTTACCATTGGCAACGCCGCGATTATAGACATAATGCGCAATGTCGGACGAGCCGACAAAGCTGACCGCGCCAATCGCCGGATGGTCAAGAATGGCATCAACCATTTCCTTGTCGCCATGCACGACCTGACAAATGCCTTCGGGCAAGCCAGCCTCGATAAACAGTTCCGCAAGGCGCACTGGCACGCTTGGGTCGCGTTCGCTTGGCTTGATAATGAACGCATTGCCCGTTGCAATCGCGGGGCCACACATCCACAAGGGGATCATCCCGGGGAAGTTAAACGGCGTGATGCCTGCGCCAATGCCGATGGGCTGGCGCATCGAATATACATCAATGCCGGGGCCAGCACCTTGGCTATATTCACCCTTCAGCACATGCGGGATGCCGCAGCAAAATTCGATGACTTCCAACCCGCGCTGAATGTCGCCCTTGCTGTCGGCAATCACCTTGCCATGCTCGGACGATAACATATGCGCCAGTTCATCCATATTGGCCTCAACCAGCCGCTTGAACTCGAACATCACCCGCGCACGGCGCTGCGGGTTGGTCATTGCCCAGGCTGGCTGTGCCGCCAAGGCCGCTTGCACAGCACGTTCAAGCACATCTGCATCACCCAAGGCCACACGCGCCTGAACGCCGCCATTATTCGGGTCCATAATATCGCCAAAACGCGCCGCACTTGTGCCCGTGCCACCGCTAATGAAATGATCGATGTGACGCATATATCTTCTCCTGATTCCGTCCGCGTGCCTTGCGCGTATCATTACATTATTGCAACCATGGCGTATTACAGTTCAAAAATAGCGGCCAGCGCATATATGGTTAAGGCAACGCTTAATATCCGTATTTTTCATACATCAGGAACGCACATGTTTACCCTTTTGGCCCGGACCTCATGCGTGGCAATCGCCATGGGTGCACCTGCCGCTTATGCACAAGACGCGCCCGAACCCATCATTGTCGTAACGGGTAAGGGCCTTGACCAGACCAAAAGTGATCCCGCTTATGGCTCGGTTGAAATCGACCGCGCGCGCCTGACCAGCGAGGCATCGGGACGCATCGAAAATATCCTTGCCGATGTCGCAGGTTTTCAGCAGTTCCGCCGTTCCGACAGCCGTTCGGCCAACCCATCCGCCCAAGGCGCAACCTTGCGCGCGCTTGGCGGCAATGCCTCCAGCCGGACGCTCTTATTGCTGGACGGCGTGCCACAGGCCGACCCGTTCTTCGGCTATATCCCGTTTAGCGCGATTGCGCCGGAACGCCTGTCCTCCGTCCGCGTAACACGCGGCGGCGGCAATGGTGCCTTTGGGGCAGGCGCAGTGGCTGGCACGATTGAGCTGAACAGCGCCGGGCGTGACGACTTGCCCGACGCATCGCTTTCGGCCCTTTACGGCAGCGACCATGCCAGCGAATTGTCAGCGGGCCTCACGACCGATCTTAAAGCTGGCTTTGTCAGCCTTTCGGGTCGCTGGGACCGTGGCGACGGCTTCTTCACCGCACCAGCCGCTACGCGCCAGCCAAGCGATGTGCGTGCGGCTTATGATGGCTGGTCCACTGGCCTGCGCGCGGTGGCACCCTTGGCCGATGCTGTTGAGATGCAATTTCGCGGATTGTTCTTCCAAGACAATCGGACCTTGCGCTTTGCCGGCGCGGACAGCAGCTCCGAAGGGCAAGACGCCAGCATCCGCATCGTGTCGCAAGGCCGCTGGCAAATCGACGCCTTGGCTTATGTGCAGGCACGCAATTTCACCAACATCGTGATCAGCGCCACGTCCTTGCGCAAGACGCTGGACCAACGCAATACGCCCTCCACGGGCCTTGGCGGCAAAATCGAAGTCCGCCCGCCCGTTGGCAGCGACCACCCCTTGCGCATTGGCGCGGATATCCGCTTGGCCGAAGGCGAATTGTTTGAAGATGCCTATAGCCAAGTCACCGGGCTCGTGACCGCACGCCGCAACGCCGGCGGCAATAATGCGACCTTTGGCGTGTTTGCGGAAAATGACTGGAGGCTGGGCGCATTGACGTTGACCGCTGGCCTGCGCGCCGACCGTTGGGAAATACGCAACGGCTTTTTTGCCGAGCGCAGCGCAAATGGCAATGTCGTGCGCGATGACAATTTTGCCGACCGGGCAAATTGGGAAACAAGCGCGCGTGTCGGCGCGCTTTTCGCGGTGCGCGATGACTTTGCCGTGCGCGCGGCGGCCTATACCGGCTTTCGCGTGCCCACGCTGAATGAGCTTTACCGCCCCTTTACGGTGTTCCCCGTCGCCACCCGCGCCAATGCCGCATTAGACGTTGAAAAACTGCGCGGTGTTGAGGCGGGCTTTGACCTGCGTCCGGCCAATGGCATCTCCTTTGGCGCGACACTATTTTACAACCGCCTGAACAACGCCATTGCCAATATCACCATCGGTCCCAATCTGCGTCAGCGCGGCAATGTTGATGCGGTCGTGGCCAAGGGACTTGAGCTGTCGGGCGAAGCCGTTTTTGGCGACGTCGCGCTTTCGGGGTCCTACGCATATAGCGATAGCAAAGTGCGCGCCTCCGGCAGCGCGTCCGCACTCAACGGCCTGTCCCCGGCGCAAAGCCCGCGTCATGCCGCCAACGCAAATGTGCGTTGGACGCCAAATGCAGGCGCAATATTCTCTGCAACCGCCCGCTACATCGGCCCGCAGTTTGAGGATGATCTGGAAAGCAACATCTTGCCCTCCGCACTGACATTCGACGGCTTTGCACAAGTCCCCATAACGCGTCAGATCGCCTTGACGGCCCGTGTCGAGAATATCTTCAACGAAGCCGTGGTAACCCGCAAGGTCGACAGTTCCATCGACCTTGGAACCCCGCGCATATTTTGGATTGGCCTGAAGTTTACGACGGAGTAAGCCGCGC
>JAEMTM010000175.1 GCA_016462305.1 Sphingomonadaceae bacterium
GAATACACGCATATTTGCAGAATGGCCGTGATCGCCAAACGGTTGACGCTAAACATGATATAAGGGATAAGGCGTAGCGGTGGTCCAGGTCGATAATATCTTGTAATCAAATTCCAGCGTGAGGAGATTCGATGCACGTCAATGGCTCGGACAGTGAGATGGCCCTTGGAAAGGCATCCAAGGGTTGTTCAATTCTTGTGGTCGACGATGATCCGGCGTGTCTCGATGAATATTGCGATGCGATAGCAAATTTGGGTTACACCGTGATGTCCGCCACCAGCGCACCCGACGCATTGAAACAAATCGCAGAATCGCAAGACATCGGCGTTGTTATTACGGACGTTGAAATGCCCAGCATGGACGGTATTTCATTATTGTCTGAGATTTCCAACCGCTTCTCACTGAGCAGACCCATTGTGACCTTAGTGCTGACGGGGCATTCGAGCTTGCACGTCGCGACCAAGGCCATGCAATCGCAAGCGACAGATATGCTTAGTAAGCCCGTGTCGATTGAGCAATTGGCCGAAGCGCTGCGCCGGGCGTCCGCCTATCATTTTGCGATGGCCAACCGGTTCCAGATCACGGCCCTGACCAAGCGGCTTGATCCACCCGTCGTGCGCGACCGCCCCGCAAGATTGAACAGTAAACCAACGGAAGAAGATCTTCAGGCATTCACGCGCATGCTGTTAAAATTCCAGCATAATAAATCGAAATTTTTTGACCCGGCGGTGCTAACGGGTCCGTCATGGGAAATATTGCTGGATATTGCGGAAGCCACTTTGCGTGGCGAGTCGGTGCCTGCTTCCAGCGCGTCGGCCTCAACACTTGTTCCGCTCAGCACGGCGCTGCGTCATGTCAATAATCTGGTTAATGCCGGTCTCGTCCGACGATGGACTGACCCAACTGACAAGCGCCGCACTTTGCTAGAGCTTGAGCCCCACGCCGTCGCCGCGATGCAGCGTTATTTGGAAACAGCTTGGAAAATGCAGCCCCCAAGCGAATAAACAGCACCCAGCGTGCCAGCAAATCATTGCGCGTCAGGCGGAAATGAGTTGAAGCAAATAGGTGCTTTCCATCGGCTTGTGCAAAAACCTCCATTCCGGTTGGAAAGAGGCCGAATCCGGCACATAGCCGCTCATCAAAATGACCCTGATAGACGGTTGAGCGATGCAGGCATGGCGCGCAACCTCGGTGCCATTCTGCCCCGGCATAACAATATCGGATAGTAAGACATCATAAGCATCTTGCTTTAAGGCCATCAAGGCCTCCTCACCCGACGCACATGGTGTCACGGTATAGCCCTCAGCCTCCAACATTTCGACCAACGCCTCAAGTGCATAAGGCTCATCCTCAACCAGCAATATCCTTTGCTTATCGGCGATCTTCGGCGCGTCCTTTTGCGCCGACGCAAAATCGGCTTTTGTCGTTGGCGCAACATGCTCCGCGATTGGCAGATGCAGATGGACTGTGGTTCCCTGCGCCGGCGTAGACTCTAGCCAGACATCGCCGCCCACTTCGGCAGCAAAATTACGCACCGAAGGTAGGCCGAGGCCAGTTCCATCGGGCTTTGACGAAAATTGCGGTTCAAACACCCGTGAAAGCAAGGCTTCACTCATGCCGATACCGGTATCGGCAATCCGGATGGCAACATAAGAACATGGGTCCGCCGCATCAGCGTCGCCGTCGCTTGTGATTGGACCATTGCCGAGCGCCGTAGAAAGGTCGATTTGACCGCCGCGCGGCATCGCTTCACGGGCGTTAATCAACAAATTGATTAGGCCATTTAACAAATCATTATAACTGACAACGCACTTGCAATTACCGGCATTTAGGTCGACTTTCAGGGTAATGTTTGAACCCACTAAGCTATCTAATATGCCGATATTATCCTTGATCACTTCATCTACGGATAGGAGCTGCCGCGTATCGGTTCGCTGAAGCGAAAGGCTCATCAGCGATTGTGTTATGTCCGACCCGCGAGAGGCCATTTCCTGAATGATCTTGGCAGGCTTCCCGATTTTTTCGTCACGGCCGAACTGGCGCAACAGACGATCGGAATTGAGCCGGATTATTGACAGAAGGTTGTTGAAATCATGCGCCATATAGCCGGCGACGCGGCTTGTGCGTTCCAACAAATCCGCACTGCGTTGCCTTTCGTTCGCAAGATCAATGGCGGTTGCCTGTGATTCTTCCAACATGGCCCTTTGGAGCGCAATTAACATGGTGCTGAGCATCCCGGTATCGGCGTAGCCAAAGTCGCTAAGGTCCATCGAACCATCGGCGAATATTTTCTCCGACAGCGCAAATCGAACGGCGAGCAAACATCCGCCTTCATGGAAAACGGCAGCGCCGCTTAACGGCAGATCACCAACCCGCGAAATCAATTGAACCGGTCGAATCTCAGGGCCCTCACGGAAAAACTGCGCAGTTTCGAAATTCAGGATACTGAAGGCTTCATCGCACGGCATCCCGATACGGACATGTGGCAAGTGCCGCACAATCCCAGGTCCCACGGCAGTGATGTTCAAAAATGCGTCGACGTTCAAAAATGCGGGTAGAAGCGCGCCTATCTGCTTTTCGGAAACGGTTAAGCGCACGGGTCAGCCTCTATCCTGATAGCGTATGTCGAATATGACGCATTGTTCGCCCCTAGTTGCAACTTCGATGTCGCCGCGCGCATGGAAACGGTCCATTAACCCTTGAAGCAATCCCATCACGAATGGCTCCAAACCAACACGTTCGGAACGATATTCCACCACAATATGACCCGGGTCGTTACACAGCGTCGAAAAAGAGGGCAACCGAGCATCGGGCATAGCAGCCCCCACCGCAAGGTGCAGGCGGTCCAGATTCTTAATGAAATTTGCCAAATTCTGGCCAGTGAAGTTCATAACAGATGCAAGCGACCCTTGGTCGGTATATCGAATCCAATATCGACCGAATTCGATTAAGCACTTTTCCACCGTAAGGTTTAGCATGGCCGCTGCTTCTGTGATGATTTCCAACGTCAGTGCGTCGTCATATACCTTGCCCGTAAGCAAGTCCATTGGACCAATTTTCAGTTTTTGTTCAAGGGCCAGCCAAGCCTCTTCGCCCAACTCGTCATGGACCATATTCCGCATTGCACGATGAATCATGCCATACATGCAGATTTCCCATTAGAATCATTAGGGTATTGCATCATTTATTGGGGTATTCCATCATTATCATCGTGCTTTTTGAAATCCTGCAATAGTTCGGTGGCGCGGACAACCTGCTCCTCTATACGCATCAACTTGGCTAACAAATATTCCGCGTCCCCGGTTGAATAGCTACCCATGCGTGCACGAATATTCCCGCATGAAAGTCGAATGATGTTCAAGGGCTGCATAATATCATGCAATATCTTGGCATCTTTTTCTTTCATTTTGTTCATACGGCCACGGTAAACATATGTCAAAATTTGTGAATATAAATTTACACCGCAATCGAAAAATAAAAATGTCTGCATCAACCCGACCTTTTGATCCGGGCAGCGCCGATAACCGCATCATGCCGCAAAATACATTCTCACGACAATATCGCAAAATAAATT
>JAEMTM010000042.1:0-5285 GCA_016462305.1 Sphingomonadaceae bacterium
CAGCGGACGAGCGCCTTAGGAAATGCTGGGATAGTTGTAAAGTGATTCGTTTAATTTAGGCCGTTAATCCATATATATCACCATCGCGGCGTCAAAATGGCGTCAAAATGGCCTCAAACCGCGCAGGTGAAATATATAAGTTCACGGCCTAGCTGAGACGGTCGCGAAACGCGGTCCAATCGAAAGACCGGACGCATTCAAGTGCATCGGTATCGCTATTCCACAACCACAGCGATGGCAACGGCACGCCGTTAAACGTGTTCGTTTTCACCATGGAATAATGCGCCTGATCAAGGAAGGCAAAACGCGCTCCGGGCTCTGCTGGAACAGGCAACACATAATCGCCGATAATGTCCCCGGCGAGGCAAGATGGCCCTCCCAGACGCACCGGAGAGCCTTCTGAACGCTCTCCTAGCATGGCAGGGCGATAGGGTGCCTCAATGACGTCAGGCATATGGCAGGTGGCGCTAATATCGGTGATGCCAACCTGCATAGCGTTTTCAAAAACGTCGAGCAATTCGCCGATCAATATCCCGGCATCGAGCGCGATTGCTTCGCCGGGTTCGAGGTAGATGTCGAGGCCCGTTTCGGCGCGAACGCCTTGAATGAACGCGACAAGTTCATCGCGCTGATAATCGGCGCGCGTGATATGGTGACCACCACCAAAGTTCAGCCAGTCTAGCTGCCCAAAATAAGGCGCAATGTGCGGTTTCAGCGTTTCCCAAGTGCGCTTGAGCGGTTCGAAATCCTGTTCGCAAAGCGTGTGGAAGTGCAGGCCAGAAACGCCTTCGAGATGCTCTGCCTTCAACTGGCTAATCGGAAAGCCAAGCCGCGATCCCGGCGAGCAGGGGTCATATTTCGCCACTTCGCCCTCGGCATGTTCCGGGTTGATGCGAAGGCCGACATCGACGCCGTCATTCAGGAACGACGCAAAACGTGTGTGCTGCGATGGGCTATTGAAAATGACATGGTCGGAAATGGCGACGATCTCGGCCATGTCAGCCTCTTTATAACCAGCGCAATATGTCGCGATTTCGCCCTTATAATAATCCCGTGCGAGACGCGATTCCCAAAGGCCCGAACTGCATACCCCATCCAGATATTCCCCGATGATCGGCGCGACCTTCCACATGGAAAAAGCCTTCATCGCGCATAATATCTTGGCACCCGAACGCAGTTTGATGTCCGCCAGAATGGCAAGATTCCGCCGCAACGCCACCTCATCCACCACAAAGGCAGGCGAGGGCACGCGGTGAAGGTCAAAATGGGCAAATGCCCCGGGGTCGCCTGCCTTGGTTTCCATGTCATTATTCACCGCTGTATCAAACCACCGACGTCATGCTGAACTTGTTTCACCTCTGGTGACTGACGTTCCAGCATCTATCGTGCCACGCGGACCGAAGGATTGAGAGAAAAAATGGACCCTGGAACGTAAGTCACCAGAGGTGAAACAAGTTCAGGGTGACGTTCAAATTTTAACGTTCCGTCCGGAGTTAAAAGCCCAAAGGCCCGTCCAATTCCTTCACCTGCCACGGCAGACCATGCGCGTTGAGCATGTCCATGAACGGATCGGGATCAAACTGTTCAATATTCCACACGCCAGCGCCAGACCATGTGCCAGTGACCAGCATTGCCGCGCCAATCATCGCTGGAACGCCGGTGGTGTAGCTGACCGCTTGGTTGCCGGTTTCGGCATAGGCATCCTCATGATCGCAGATGTTATAGATGTAGAGCGTCTTTTCCTTGCCGTCTTTGCCAATACCAGTGGCGATGCAGCCAATGTTGGTCTTGCCCTTGGTCGTCGGGCCAAGCGAGGCGGGTTCAGGCAATACAGCCTTGAGGAACTGAAGCGGGATGATTTCCTTGCCTTCATACAATACAGGGTCAATCCGCGTCATGCCGACCGCCTGAAGCACGTTTAGGTGCGTGATATACGCGTCGCCAAAGGTCATCCAGAAACGAATGCGCTTGATTTCGGGCAAATGGGTTTTGAGGCTTTCGATTTCCTCATGATACATCAGATACATATTCTTGGGGCCAACCGCTTCAAAGTCGAATCTTTGTTTAACCGACATCGCCGGGGTTTCGACCCAGTCGCCATTTTCCCAATGCCGCGCCACGGCCGTGACTTCGCGAATGTTGATTTCGGGGTTGAAGTTGGTGGCAAAGGCCTGACCATGGTCGCCGCCATTGCAATCCAATATGTCGAGCGTGTCGATGCGGTCGAAATAATGCTTTTTCAAATAGGTCGTGAACACGCTGGTGACGCCGGGGTCAAAACCCGATCCCAATAAAGCGGTGAGGCCCGCTTCCTTGTAACGATCCTGATACGCCCACTGCCAATGATATTCGAATTTAGCGACATCCAACGGCTCGTAATTTGCCGTGTCCAGATAATGCACGCCAGCGGCCAGACATGCATCCATGATGTTGAGGTCTTGGTAAGGCAAAGCAAGGTTTACAACGAGGCTTGGCTTGATCTGGTTCAACAATGCCGTGGTCGCAGGCACGTCATCGGCGTCAAGGCCGTAGGTGTCGATGTCGACGCCGGTCCGTTCCTTGACCGAGGCGGCAATCGCATCGCATTTCGACTTAGTGCGGCTTGCGAGGCTGATATGGCTAAAGATATCCGCGTTCATGGCCATTTTATGGACAGCAACCGACCCCACGCCCCCGGCGCCAATAACCAATATCTTGCTCATCTTCTGTTTCCTCTTATCAGAGATTCGTTCAGCGCACGCATATAGGGGCCTTTTATGACAGAACAAGAATTGGCTGCGGCCCGCAAAACACCAACGCACGCGGGCGTGCTGCGGGCGATGGCCAAAATTGCCGATATTCTACCCAAAACACCATTGCTGCCACTTGAGGTGGACGGCGTAACCATCTGGTGCAAGGCGGAAATGCTTCAGCCCATTGGTGCGTTCAAGATACGCGGCGCGTGGCACCGCCTGTCCGACCTGAACGAAGAAGAACGCGCGCGGGGTGTTGTTGGTGTTTCTAGTGGAAACCATGCACAAGGCGTTGCTTGGGCGGCCAAGAGGCTACGAATGCCGGCGACGATTGTGATGCCATCCAATGCGCCGCGCATGAAGCTGGAGGCGACGAAGGCGCTTGGCGCAGACGTGGTTCTCTTCGACCGCGCCACCGAATCGCGCGACGAAATCGCCGCTGGGTTGATTGCCAAAAGCGGCGCAACATTGGTGCACGCATTTGGCGATCCGTGGGTCATTGAAGGGCAGGGGACGGCTGGGATCGAAATCACCGAACAACTTCAGCATTTCGGCTTGTCCGGTCCGGATATGATTGTTTCGTGCTGCGGCGGCGGTGGCTTGGCATCCGGCCTTGCGCTGGCATGTCCGGACGCAGAAATCGCCATTGTTGAGCCTGAAGGATGGGATGACATCATTCGCTCACTTGATGCGGGTGAAATTTTGCCTGTCAAAGACCGCACGCACCCAACCTATTGTGACGCATTGCAAACGCTGCAAACTTATCCTGTGAATTTTGAGATTTTGCGAAGCCGCGTGTCTCAGGGTGTTTCGGTCACGACCGACGAAGTGGCGACCGCGATGCGCGTGGTGTTTGAAAAGCTGCACCTTGTTGTGGAACCGGGTGGCGCGGTTGCGCTGGCTGCTGTGCTTGCCGGCAAAATTCAACCAAAAGGCGTTACCGCCGTAACCTTGTCAGGCGGAAACGTGGATCGGGAACTGTTCGTGAAGTTGCTTGCTCAGGCCGCCTGAGCGACCGGCATTTCCATGCGGCCCCAGATTTCCAACAACGCCGCAGTCAAATCGCGCATCATGCCCACATCATGTTGAGGGCCGGGTGTGAAGCGCAACCGTTCCGTGCCACGTGGCACTGTCGGATAATTGATCGGCTGCACATATACACCATATTCGGCGAGCAATATGTCGCTGATTTTTTTGGCTTTCACGGGGTCGCCGACCATCAACGGCACGATATGCGTGTTGCTTAACATCACGGGCAGGCCTGCGTCGGCAAACAGCTTTTTCAGCATAGCGGCATTGGCTTGTTGCGCATCGCGCTCTACGCTTGAAGCCTTCAAATGGCGCACCGCGGCCAATACGCCTGCGACCAAAACGGGCGACAAGGATGTCGTGAAGATGAAGCCCGGTGCGTAAGAACGGATCACATCAATGATATTCTGGTCCGCTGCGATATAGCCGCCCATAACGCCGAACGCCTTGCCAAGCGTGCCTTCGATGATGGTCACACGGTCCGCCACCGCATCACGTTCTGAAATACCGCCGCCACGCGCACCATACATGCCCACGGCGTGCACTTCGTCACAATAGGTCAGGGCGTTATATTTGTCGGCAAGGTCGCAGACCGCGCCAATGGGGGCAACGTCGCCGTCCATCGAATAGACGCTTTCAAAGGCAATCAGTTTCGGTGCATCTGGATCATCGGCTGCCAGCAGCTCTTCAAGATGCGCCAGGTCATTGTGCCGCCAAACGCGCTTTTCACAACCTGCGTTGCGGATTCCAGCGATCATCGACGCGTGGTTCAATTCGTCCGAATAAATGATGCAGCCCGGCAGCACCTTAGCGAGCGTAGACAAGGTCGCGTCGTTCGAAACATAGCCTGACGTGAACAGCAACGCGCCACCCTTGCCATGCAGGTCCGCAAGCTCCTGCTCAAGTTCGACATGATAATGGGTGTTTCCGCCGATGTTGCGTGTTCCGCCAGAACCGGCACCTACATCATGCAAAGCGTTTTCCATGGCGCTGATAACGTCGGGATGCTGGCCCATGCAAAGATAATCATTCGAGCACCACACGGTGATGTCCTTTGGGCCGTTATGTCCAGCAAAGCAGCGCGCGTTGGGATAGCTACCCTTGTTCCGAAGTATATCAATGAATACGCGATAGCGTCCCTCGGCATGAAGCCGATCAATCGCCTTTTCGAAAACAGCGTTATAATTCACGGACATTAACCCCGGTTTGAAACCACTCTCGCGGCATTTTGACCCCCAATAATCACGGGCAATGCAAAAATCCAGCGCGAACGACTTGCAATAAGCGTCATTCTGGTTCCGCTATTACGATATTTTCGCTTACAGTGATGTGATCTGCCTCACACCCAAAGAAAATAACGCCGCAAGCAGCGATCCCAACGCGCTGACCTCCCCGGTCGTGACGAATACACCGTCTGCGGGCTTTTCGGGCCAGTCCTGACCCTGACAAGGCGACGACCTTGAGCGTGCGGAACAAAACAGCTACACAATACAGAAATTTGGGGATTCGCGTGGTGAGTGATTT
>JAEMTM010000042.1:5385-11987 GCA_016462305.1 Sphingomonadaceae bacterium
GGAACAAAACAGCTACACAATACAGAAATTTGGGGATTCGCGTGGTGAGTGATTTTTGGTTCAACATATTTGCGGGTCTGTTGCTTGGTTATGCGCTTGGCTCCATCCCCTTCGGTTTGTTGCTCACGCGTTTCTCGGGCGGCGGCGACATAAGGTCGGTTGGGTCAGGCAATATTGGCGCGACGAACGTGTTGCGGACGGGACGCAAAGGGCTTGCTGCGCTGACCTTGCTGCTTGATCTGCTGAAAGGATTTTTCGCGGTCTGGCTGGCCAGTAAATATCTTCCCGGTGGAGAAATTCTTGCAGCAGCCGGTGCATTTTTCGGCCATCTTTTCCCGGTTTGGCTCCAATTCAAAGGCGGCAAGGGCGTAGCAACCTATGCGGGTATCTTGTTTGGCCTGTTCTGGCAGGGCGGCTTGGTTTACGCGGCCGTTTGGATTGGCGTCTTGCTGCTATCACGGCTATCATCGCTGGCCGGCTTGGTAGCCGCCCTTTGTGCGCCTGTCGCGGCAGCCGTTTTTGGGCATTATGAACTGGTTGCGTTGCTCACCGCCTGCACATTGATCGTCTTTTGGAAACATCGGGCCAATATCGAAAATCTTATAAACGGCACTGAACCCCGCATTGGCAAAAGTAAAAGTTGATTTTGGTTATGGGGGACCGCCAAATGCAATTTGATCAGCTTCGCCTGATCCGTTCTCCCAACATCGGCCCTGTCAGTTATCGGCAATTGATGGCGCGTTTTGGAAGCGCGCGGGCCGCGCTGGAGGCTTTACCTGATCTCGTGCGTCGCGGCGGCGGAAAGCATGTTGTGCTCGCCAATGCGGCAGCCATTGCGCGGGAGGTTCAGTTTGTTCAATCCTGTGGCGCTCGTCATGTTTTCATGGATGATGCGGACTACCCCTATTTGCTGTCGCACTTGGACAATGCGCCGCCTGTCATCTGCGTAAAGGGCAATCTTGCTTTGTTATCGCGTCCGACGGTGGCCCTTGTCGGTGCGCGTAACGCGTCCGCAGGCGCCTGCCAGTTTGCGCGGCAATTGGCGTTTGAACTCGGCCAAATGGGGCTGTCTGTTGTGTCGGGTCTCGCGCGCGGCATAGATACAGCCGCGCATATAGGCTCTATCGAAGGCGGAACAGTCGCGGTTATCGCTGGCGGTATCGACGTGGTCTATCCGCCCGAAAACCGTGCGCTTCAGGACGCAATTGCCGCGCGCGGGCTTTTGATTGCCGAACAACCGCCGGGCACCGAACCGCGGGCAAGGCATTTCCCGTATCGAAACCGGATCATCGCTGGTGCGTCGGCTGGAACGGTCGTGATTGAAGCTGCGCCAAAGTCGGGTTCGCTCATTACTGCGCGTCTGGCGGCGGAGGCCGGGCGTGCGGTCATGGCTATTCCCGGGTCGCCGCTGGACCCACGGTCGCGAGGTTGCAACCAGCTTATCCGTGAGGGCGCAATTTTGGTGCAAAACGCATCGGAGATTGCCGAACTTATTTCCCCCTTGGACAACCGGATGCTTGCGCCCTCGGTCAAATACGAACCCTCGATGACCGTAATAGCCGATGACGGCAGCGACACCGAACGCAGCGCAGTCATCGACCTGATGGGCATGACCTATGTCTCGGTCGACGAATTGGTTCGGCAATCCGGCAGCAGTCCATCGACCGTCCAACTGGTGTTGCTCGAATTCGAGCTGGCCGGAAAACTCGAACGCGGGGCAGGTGGGAAGGTCCGCTTGGCGACATAAAACACAGCCGCATTTTTCGTCTTGACGAGGCCTGCCTTACCCCATCAGCCTATACGCGCACGCGAGAGATTTTAGAAAAGCACAAAATATCATGCAATTAGTTATCGTAGAATCACCTGCAAAAGCCAAGACAATCGAGAAATATCTAGGACCTGGATTCAAGGTGCTGGCCTCTTATGGCCATATCCGCGATTTACCGCCCAAAGACGGTTCGGTTGACCCCGATAATGGCTTTGAAATGCTGTGGGACAATTATGCCGATAAGGCAAAGCAGCTTAAGGCGATCACCGACGAGGCGAAAAAAGCCGATGGCCTCATCCTTGCGACCGACCCTGATCGCGAAGGGGAGGCGATTAGCTGGCATGTGCAAGAAGTGCTTGCGAAGAAAAAGGCGCTGCCGGCCAAGGTGGGTCGCGTGACGTTCAACGCCATAACAAAGCAGGCTGTAACCGACGCGATGAAACAACCGCGCGCGTTGGATCTCGACCTGATTGACGCCTACCGCGCCCGCCGTGCGCTGGATTATCTGGTAGGATTTACGCTATCGCCAGTCCTGTGGCGCAAGCTACCTGGCGCAAAGTCCGCTGGCCGTGTGCAGTCGGTTGCGCTGCGCCTCATTGTGGAACGCGAACGTGAGATCGAAGCGTTCCGCGCGCGGGAATATTGGTCTGTTAAGGCTGGAATGGAACATAAGGGCCAAAAATTTGATGCCCGTTTGATCCAATATCTGGACAAGAAACTCGACAAGATGGACCTAAAGACCGAAGCGGAGGCGGAGCAAGCGCGCCTTGCCGTCGAGTCAGGCAAATTTACGGTCGAAACCGTCGAAACAAAGCCAGTAACCCGCAACCCGCAACCCCCATTTACAACCTCGACATTGCAGCAGGAAGCGGCGCGTAAACTGGGCTTTTCCGCCAGCCACACAATGCGTATTGCGCAGGGTCTATATGAGGATGGCGCGATAACCTATATGCGAACCGATGGTGTTCAAATGGACCACAGCGCCATTTCCGCCGCGCGCAAATCCATCTCGGATCGGTTCGACAGCGGCTATTTGCCGGAGAAACCCCGCGTTTATCAGAGCAAAGCGAAGAACGCTCAGGAGGCGCATGAGGCGATACGTCCAACCGATTTTGGCAAGGACAAGGCAGGCTCAGGCGACCATGGCCGCCTATATGACTTGATCTTCAAACGCGCGATGGCCAGCCAGATGGCGTCTGCCCGCATGGAACGGACAACTGTCGATCTGCTCGACGGTACTGGGCAGACTGGCTTGCGCGCGACCGGGCAAGTTATGAAGTTTCCGGGATTTCTTGCCGTATATGAAGAAGGCTTGGATGATAGCGACGGCGAAGATGGCGCGATCTTGCCAGCCATGACAGTCGGCGACGCGCCAGCCAAGCACGCTGCGGAAAAAACGCAGCACTTCACGCAACCACCACCGCGTTTTTCGGAAGCGACCTTGGTCAAGCGTCTGGAAGAACTGGGTATTGGCCGTCCATCGACCTATGCCTCGACCATTCAGGTGTTGAAAGATCGCGCTTATGTACGCGTTGAGAAAAATCGTTTCTTTGCAGAAGAATCCGGGCGACTTCTCACAGCATTTCTCGAACGGTTTTTCGAACGTTATGTCGCTTATGACTACACCGCTGGCCTTGAAGACCAGTTAGATGAAATCAGCGGCGGCCGTGCCGATTGGCAGTCCTTTCTGGAGGCATTTTGGCGCGATTTCAAACCGAAAACGGTTGAGGTTATGGAGCAAAAGCCGTCGGAAGTGACTGCGGAACTTGATATTTTCCTGTCGCCTTATCTCTTTCCAGAGCGCGAAGACGGGACCGATCCGCGTTTATGCCCGAAATGCGGTGAGGGCAGGTTGGCCTTGCGCGGCGGAAAGTTCGGCGCTTTTGTTGCGTGCTCCAACTATCCGGACTGTAAATATACGAGAAAATTTGCGCAACCCGGCGGCGAGAGTGGGGAGGATACTGGTCCAGAAATACTTGGCCAGCATCCCGAAACACAATTAGAGGTCAGCAGAAAGTCAGGCCGTTTTGGCCCTTATTTCGAAATGGGCGAGGGCGCAGACGTCAAACGTGCCTCTATCCCCAAGGATATTCCTGCGGAGGACATCGGACTAGAATGGGCGGTGAAGCTGCTGTCGCTGCCACGCACCATCGGGATACATCCGGAGAGCGGCGAGCCAGTCACGGCAAGTATCGGTCGTTATGGACCCTATCTGGCGCATAATGGGAAATATGCGCGCTTGCAGTCGACGACTGAAGTGTTTGAAACGGGCATGAATAGCGCGGTTGTGAAGCTGGCGGAAGCCTTGGCCAACCCGGGCCGTGGCCGGGGTGCCGCGCGTGCGCCGTTGAAGGAGTTCGGTAAGCATCCACGCACGGATGCGGAGATTAAACTGATGGAGGGGCGCTTTGGTCCTTATGTGACCGACGGGACCACGAACGCGACCGTGCCTAAGTCCATCTCGCCTAATGAGCTGACGCTTGAGGAAGCTGCACAGTTGATTGACGCCCGCGCCGCGATGCCGCCCAAGGGCAAAATCAAGAAAAAGGCCGCGCCCAAAAAGGCGGCGGCAAAGGCCAAACCCGCAGCGAAAACAAAGACGAAAGCAAAGAAATAAGTCCACCAGTCTGCGCTGGGGCGACGCAGATGGGGGAGAAACCGTACCGCGTCACTCCACCCATTCAAGCCCAATATCGCGATACAGGCTCCGGTCCTCGTCCCATTTGGCATGCACCTTCACATGCAAATAGAGATGGACCTTCACGCCCATGAGCTTGGCCAGTTCAAGACGCGCCGCCTCTCCAATGGCCTTAATCCGCGTGCCGCCTTTGCCCAGAACGATGGCCCGTTGGGTGGGGCGCGCTACTAAAATCTGCTGGTGAATTTCCAGCGATCCGTCCTCGCGTTCGCTATATTTTTCCGTCTCGACCGCGCTGGCATAAGGAAGCTCCTCGTGCAGTTGCAGATAGAGTTGTTCGCGGGTGATTTCTGACGCAATCAGACGGTCGGTAGCATCGGACACCTGATCCTCTGGAAAATGCCATTCGCCCTCTGGCATATTGTCGGCAAGTGCAGTTTTGAATTCTTCAAGCCCGTCGCCGGTCGCCGCGCTGATATAATAAATCTGCTCAAACGCGCATTTGTCAGTCAGTTTCGTGGTGAGGGCGAGCAATTTGTCCTTGGCCGCAATATCAACCTTGTTGAGCACAAGCCATTTGCGTTCAGGGCGATTTTTTAATCCGTCGAGGATTTTTTCAACCTTTGGTCCTGCGCCTGCGCGGCCATCGACGATCAATGCGATCATGTCGGCATCGCCCGCACCGTCCCAAGCCGCCGCCACCATAGCGCGGTCAAGCCTGCGCTGCGCCGCGAAAATGCCCGGTGTGTCGACCAGGATGATCTGCGTTTCGCCGGCCAAGGCGACGCCCAACATGCGCGTGCGTGTGGTCTGCGCCTTGGGGCTAACGATCGCGACCTTCTGCCCGACCAGAGCATTGACCAAGGTTGACTTACCCGCATTTGGCGCACCGATAATGGCGACATGTCCGCATCTTTTGGTCATGCGTTGGCTTCCAAAAATGCCTGTGCAGCGGCGGTTTCAGCGGCCTGTTTGCTGTTGGCGGTGGCCGTGACGGGCGCAAAGCCTTTCACGGTGACGGTGATTTCAAATCTCATGGCGTGGGGAGGGCCTTCTTTTTTGGTGATGACATATTCAGGAACCTTGCGCCCATGGGTGGCGCACCATTCTTGGAGTTCGGATTTGGGATGTTTGGGGGCGCCGTTTGCGGATTCGAGAAGTGGCCTCCAGAGCCGTTCTACAAGATCGCGGGTGACGAGTAGGCCATGGTCGAGATAGACAGCGCCAATGATTGCCTCCATGACGTCACCCAACACATTATCGCTTTGTTGCGCACCATCATCACGGGCTTGCTTGCCAAGCCGGATATATAGCGGAAGGCCAATTTGCCGTGCAATGTCGGCGCAGGTCACGCCCGACACAAAAGCGTTCAGGCGGTGCGAAAGACGCCCCTCCGCTTCATCCTTATATCGGTGATAGAGCATATCCGCGATGATGAGCCCCAATATCCGATCACCCAGAAATTCAAGCCGTTGATAGTCCGGTTGGCCCGTACTGCCATGCGTTAGCGCGCGTTGGTAAAGTGCCATATCCTTTGGCTGCTTCTGGAGTAATTCCGCCAGCCAAGCCGCTTGTTCGTCGCTGGTCAAAATCCTTGTCCAATGCGTTCCGCGCGCATTGCCGTAAACCAAGTCCATGGCAGCAACCATTGCGACGATCCATCTGTGGAAAACACAGACACCAAAGCACGCCCCACAAGATTCTCTTGCGGCACAATGCCTATTGCGCCGGGTTTTTCGATGGGTGACCATCTGCTATCCGCGCTTCGGTCGCGATTGTCGCCCATCAGGAACAGGTCGCCTTGACCAACAACGAATGCTTCGGTGTTGTCGCCTTCTAGGCCATTTGCCAGATCGAGAATTTCGTAGCTTTTGCCTTCGGGCAATGTCTCGCGGAAACGGGGGTAGCGGCATTGCGTGCCGCCTTGCGCTGCCGCTTCCTCCATATCTGGACGCCAGCAGGGGAAGGGGTTGCGGTCAAGCTCTGCCGCATCGCGCATATTTTGCGTGACCGGGATGACAAGGTCGGCAATCCGTTCCTTTTTGACCGCAACGCCGTTGATTTCGAGGACGCCATTGCGCATTTGAATGACATCACCGGGCAGGCCAATGACGCGCTTGATGTAATCGGTACCGTTTGACATTGGGGCCTTGAACACCACGACATCGCCGCGTTCTGGTTGGCTCGCGAAAATCC
>JAEMTM010000042.1:12087-13812 GCA_016462305.1 Sphingomonadaceae bacterium
CAGGCGCATTTACAGGTAAATCGCCCAGCTTTTCGGTATTTGAAGTCACAGAATCTCGCAAAATATTGTCGTCGAATGACGGATAGGCTGGCCTTTTACCGTGAAGGCGCGTTATTTGCCAGCGCCGAGATTCACGCTGCGTTGCGACGCTTATGATGAAGAGATAGAAAATGACCGATAATCTATGGACTGCGCTTGAACAGCATCAACCGCAATCGCTTATTGATCTGTTCGCGTCGGACGCAAATCGCGTGTCCAAAATGACGATAGAGCAAATGGGCCTTCGCTTCGACCTGTCAAAAACGCATTTGGATGATGCAGCCTTAGGCCATTTCGCGAGGCTTGCGGACGACATGCAGCTTCATGCCGCTAAGGCGGCTTTGTTTTCGGGTGCCGCAATCAATGTGACCGAAGGGCGCGCGGCAGAGCATCCCGCCGAACGGGGCACTGGCGATGCCGATTCTGTCGCTTATGCCCGCGCGCTTCAGCAACGCATGCGCGGATTGGTTGAGGCTATTGACGCCGGCCTGATGGGCGATATCCGCCATATATTGCATATCGGCATTGGTGGATCGGCGCTTGGTCCCAAATTGCTCATCGATGCACTTGGCCGCGACGGCGCACGTTATGACGTCAAAGTCGTGTCCAATATTGACGGTGCGGCGCTGACCGAGGCGGTGAAGGATATGAACCCGCACAAGACGATTGTCGCGGTCGCGTCCAAAACTTTTACCACCACCGAAACATTGCTTAACGCATCCAGCGCAATGGAATGGATGCGCGACGGCGGCGTGGCCGACCCATATGCGCAGTTTGTGGCGCTGACGGCTTATCCCGACAAAGCCATCATATGGGGCATCGACGAAAGCCGGATATTACCGTTTAACGAGACCGTGGGTGGACGCTATTCCTTATGGTGCTCGATCGGCTTTCCCGTCGCGCTTGGCCTTGGTTGGGCGGTGTATCAGCAACTGCTGGATGGTGCAGCCGCCATGGACGCGCATTTCCGCAATGCGCCGATCATGGAGAACGCCCCGACAATGGCGGCATTTGCGGATTTATATTATGCCCAGACGAAGGCGTGTCAGACACGGGCGGTATTTGCCTATGATGAACGTCTGCGCCTGTTGCCCGATTATCTTCAGCAGTTGGAGATGGAATCGAACGGCAAGTCGGCGACCGCCAAGGGCGCGCCGCTTGGACGCCACAGCGCCCCTGTGACATGGGGCGGGGTGGGCACCGATGCCCAACATGCGGTGTTCCAATTACTGCATCAGGGCACGCATCTGATCCCCGTCGAATTCATCGCCAGCAAGACGCCGGGGCATGATTTCGATACTGCGCATCATGAAACCTTGCTGGTCAATTGCTTTGCCCAAGGCGCGGCATTGATGGCGGGGCAGAAATCGGATGATCTGGCGCGCAATTATGTCGGCAACCGGCCATCGACGACGATATTGCTGGATGATGTCACCCCATCAACGGTCGGCGCGTTGATTGCCTTTTACGAACATCGGACGTTTGTGAATGCTGTGTTGCTGGGGATTAACCCATTTGACCAATTTGGCGTTGAACTGGGCAAGCAAATCGCCAAAAGCATCAGCGACAATGGTCCAAGCGGTTTTGACCCGTCCACCTCGGCGCTGATTGCGGCGGCGCTTGGGAATATATAAGCTATCGGTATGTGTTCGATAACACTGCGCGAGATTTACCGTTGGTAAATAT
>JAEMTM010000176.1 GCA_016462305.1 Sphingomonadaceae bacterium
ACACGCGCCCGTGCGCAGGCCGAATTTGTGTCCTCCGAAGACATGGTCATGGTCGCAACGGTCGCCTTTGGCATGGGTATCGACAAGCCCGATGTCCGCTTTGTCGTGCATGCTGGCCTGCCGAAATCTATTGAATCTTACTATCAGGAAAGCGGGCGAGC
The DNA here is from genome assembly GCA_016462305.1 of Sphingomonadaceae bacterium. Classification (GTDB taxonomy): domain Bacteria; phylum Pseudomonadota; class Alphaproteobacteria; order Sphingomonadales; family Sphingomonadaceae; genus Sphingorhabdus_B. The sequence goes on from JAEMTM010000176.1 coordinate 162, forward strand.
GGGGCGCGATGGGGACCCGGCGGTGGCGCATATGCTGTGGTCAGCAGGCGACTTCACCCGGGCGCGTGGGCGCTTGAGCGAGCTTCCGCCGGAGCGGCGTGAGGCGGAATTGGCGCGCGTGGCCGCCTTGTCGCATTTGGTGGAAACCCCCGGCTGCCGCCGTGCGGTGCTGCTGCGCCACTTTGGCGAAAGCCCAGCCGAAACATGCGGCAATTGCGACAATTGCTTACATGCGCCCGGCGTGCACGACGCGACCGAGCTGTCGCGCAAATTGCTGTCCGCCGCCTATCGCACGGGTCAGAGATTCGGCATGGGCCATTTGGAAAAGGTCCTGCTGGGGAATAAAGACGACCGGATTACGCAGTTCGGGCATGACCGGCTTTCGGTGTTTGGCATTGTGAACCGGACCGAGGCCGCGATGCTGAAGCCCTTGTCGCGTGCCTTGCAGGCGCGTGGCGCGTTGGTCGCGAACGAACATGGCGGCCTGAAACTAGGCGGCGATGCCCGCATCATCATGCGCGGCGATCAAAAGATTGAGATCGCTGTGGTAAAACCCGGCAACACGCGACGCGCAGGCCGACCCGACAACCCCATTGGCAACCCGTTATTTGAGGCCTTACGCGCCAAACGCCGGGCATTGGCCGAAAAGGTCGGCGTGCCGCCTTATGTCATTTTCCACGACGCGACCTTGCGCGAAATGGCGCTGACCCGGCCAGCCGATATCCGTGCCTTGGGCCGGATCAGCGGCGTCGGCGCACGTAAGCTGGAGGCTTATGGCGCAGAATTTCTCTCGGTAATCGCGCAATTTTAGGGCCGAAGCACATCGCGGCATTGTCCTTCCTTGTTATCGATTGCGGATTAAAATATGGCGGATAGATTGTCGTCGGCTAAGGCGATTTTGTCACAGGACTTTTCAGATGTTTCGCCAACTCACAGACCATATTCTGGTAGCGCCGCAAATTGACGTCGCTGATGTCATGGCCGCCGCGCAGGCGGGCGTAACGCTTATCATCAACAACCGCCCCGAAGATGAATCCGCAGATCAAACGCCCGGTGCAGAAATTGAATCCGCCGCACGGGCCGCAGGATTGAATTATATCGCCATTCCGGTCACCCATGCGGGCTTTGCCGAATGGCAAGTCAGCGCAATGGCCGATGCATTGGCGTATGCCGACGGCAAAGTGCTGGCCTATTGCCGATCCGGCACGCGCTCGACCTTGCTTTGGGCCTTGGCGCAGGCGTCCAAAGGCGAACATCCTGCTATATTGGCCGAAAAGGCCGCGGATGCCGGTTATGATATAACGCCAGTGACCGCGATGATGGATATGCTGCGCAGTGGCTGGAAAGCCAAAAAGCCACAGCCGCCCTGCCCGTAAACGCATAGCCGATTTACACCCTTGCCAGTAATTAATCGTCCGCTTAAAACTCTTCATGAAGAGGGAGCAGGCGATATGGACGAATTCGACATCATTGTTATCGGCGGTGGTTCCGCAGGCAGCGCAGCCGCCGGACGGCTGTCCGAAGGTGGCAAATATAAGGTCTGCTTGATTGAGGCAGGCGGCAATAACAATAATATGTTGATCAAGACGCCCGGCTTCATGCCGTTCATCCGCAATGGGTCCAATTATAAATATGAAACCGTCCCGCAAAAGGGCCTGAATGGCCGCACAGGCTATCAACCACGCGGCAAGGGCCTTGGCGGGTCGAGCGCGATCAACGCGATGGTCTACATTCGTGGCCATAAATATGACTATGACAATTGGGCCGCCTTGGGCTGCGATGGTTGGTCTTATGACGATGTGTTGCCGTTTTTTAGACGCTGTGAAGATAATGAGCGCGGCGCAGACGCGTTTCACGGATCGGGCGGGCCGCTTTCGGTGTCCGATCAACGCTGGCCGCAAGCGGGCAGCCTTGCCTTTGTTGAAGCCGCAGCCGAATTGCAATTGCCCGTAAATGCGGACTTCAACGGCGCGACGCAGGACGGCTTTGGCCTGTATCAAGTCACGCAAAAGGGCGGCGAACGCTGGACCGCTGCGCGCGCTTATGTCGAGCCTGCGCGTGACCGTATGGAAGTGCTGACTGGCGCACTGACCGAAAAGATCATCGTCGAAAATGGCCGTGCGACCGGCGTTGTCATTCGTCAGGGCCGCAAACGCCGGACGATCAAAGCGCGTGGGGCGGTTATCCTATCCGCAGGCGCATTTGGCTCGCCCCAAATCCTGATGCTATCAGGCATGGGTCCAGCCGAACATTTGCGTGCGCTTGGCATCGACATTGTTGATGACAAGGCCGCGATTGGTTCCGACCTGCAAGACCATATCGATTATGTCTCCAGCTTTGAAACCCAATCCAAGGATGATTTCTTCGGCGATTCGCTGGCTGGCACGGTCAAGATGGTCAAGGCCATCATCGAACATCGCCGCAAGCGCACGGGCGTGATGACCACCTGCTTTGCCGAGGCGGGCGGATTCTGGCGTTCGGACCCACGCTTGCCCGCGCCCGACATCCAATATCATTTCGTGCCCGCCATGCTGGAAGACCACGGCCGTTCCAAAGTGAAAGGCCATGGCTTTAGCTGCCATGCCTGCGTTCTGCGCCCTGAAAGCCGGGGGACCGTCCGTTTGGCCTCAGCGGACGCCAAAGTCGCCCCGGTCATTGACCCGGCCTTTTTGAGCGATGACCGCGACATGGCAACATTACGCACCGGGGTGCGGGCGATGCACCGTATATTCGAAGCGCCTGCGTTGGCCGCCTATAATGGCAAGAACCGGTACCCGGTTGACATTAATGACGACGCGGCCTTGGACGACCTGATCCGCAGCCGCGCCGACACCGTATACCACCCCGTTGGCACCTGCCGCATGGGGCCGAATGCCGATGATGTTGTTGACCCGCGCCTGAAATATCGCGGCATAGAGGGGCTATATGTCGCCGATGCCAGCATCATGCCGCGTCTTGTTTCTGGAAACACCAATGCGCCAAGCATCATGATTGGCGAAAGATGTGCCGAATTCGTCCGCGCTGACTTGCAATAATCTTGCGTAAATGCGGCGCTGCGGTTAACCGCGTGCGCGTTATGGCGATTAATAGAACAGAATATATCAGCACGCGTGGCAACGCAGACAAGCTCGATTTTGCTGGCGTCACGCTGACGGGGTTGGCACGCGACGGCGGGCTATATGTGCCACGGCACTGGCCGCAATTCTCAACGCACGAAATCGCCGCGATGCGCGGGCTGTCTTATGTGGACCTCGCCGCGCGTGTCATGGCACCTTTTACCCTGGGCGTATTGGACGAGGCGGAGCTGAAGGGCCTGTGCGCCACGGCTTATGGCTCCTTTGCCCATATAGCAGTTACGCCGCTGGTGCAGTTGGATAGCCAGCATTGGTT
>JAEMTM010000177.1:0-1150 GCA_016462305.1 Sphingomonadaceae bacterium
CCAGTCACCAAGGCATAACCTAGGAACGCGTGCAGAAGGAGTACAATGACGACAGAAACCAAACGGTTTGTGCTCATCCCATCTTGATCAGCATATGCCATGCGGAAACAACTCTCCTACCTTCAAAACAAAACAATACATTATAAGAGCATGCTTGAAAATGCCCCTAATGTCCCCCCCTGCGATATCGAATTTTATTTTTTGCTCGATTCACCTATGCATTAGCCAACCCTTTCAGCCCAAGCAATCCGGATTCTGCGATTAAGACGCAATTCATCGATGGGTAGGCAATATCCTCCAATATGTTAGAGTCCCAAATGGCGTCCACGGACGGGCAAAGAAAAGGATAATGAATGCGATTCGTTCATGCAAAAACGGTTTTATGCTTGATTTTACTAGGCATCAGCGCGGCAACATCGGCGCAAGCACCCCTTGACCTGCCGCCTTCCTTTGTAATTGAGGCCGATCAGGCAAGCTATTCGGATATTGCCGATTTGGTGGTCATATCGCCTCTTATTGTCGATGTGACCGTTCGAAATGTCCGAAAATTGTCTGCTGAACAATCGGCGGCTGTCCCGGCTACGCTCGAACGCGTGCTGGTTGAGGCCGACGTCATGGCGTTGATTCGCGGCCAAGGCGGCATCACGCCGCGTGTCCGCTTCCTGCTCGATGTGCCAAAAAACGCGAAAGGAAAAATTCCCAAACTTAAAAAACAGCGCCTATATCTGTTTGGCCGACAGGTGACTGGTCGCCCCGGCGAGGTCCAACTGGCGCGGCCAAATGCGTTGGCTTTATTTAGCACAACGAACGATGCGCTCGTTCGCGCCATTACGAAGGAGGCTGTCCAAGCTGATGCTCCGCGCCGCATTACTAGCGTGAGCAGCGCTTTTCACAGCGCGGGAACCGTTTTGGGGGAAGGCGAAACGCAGATTTTCTTGAAAACGGATAATGATCAGCCGCTGTCGCTCACCATATTGAGCCGCCCGGGCCAGCAAAAAATATGGGCCGTCTCAACCGCCGAAGTCATTGACGCGTCAGCAACCGCACCGCAGCCTTTTACCTTATTATGGTATCGCCTCGCATGCGGACTTCCGCGCGCGCTGCCTTCTGACCGCGTTGAAGGCGCATCAAATGCAGATACCGCCCGCGC
>JAEMTM010000177.1:1250-3550 GCA_016462305.1 Sphingomonadaceae bacterium
CCGCGCGTTGCGTTAATCAAACGGCACAAAGTGAAGAGATAGTCCGACAGACGGTTCAGGTAACGCAACGCTTGCGGGTTGATCGCCACTTCAAGCGATGCGGCGACAAGTGCGCGCTCGGCGCGGCGCGATGTTACCCGCGCCATATGCATCTGTGCAGCGGGCAAGCTGCCGCCCGGCAGGATGAAACTGGTCAGCGGCGCAAGTTGCGCATTGGCATTGTCTATCGCCGCCTCTAACCATTCGACCTGAGCCGCAATTATCCGTAGCTCCATCGGAGAAGGTTCGAAACTTTCCCCCGGCGTCGCAATATCCGCACCTAAATCAAACAGGTCGTTTTGAATCCGGCGCAATTCATTGACCAAGGGCGTATCGCCCTCATCTGTGGCCAATGACTGGATCGCAACGCCCAGCGCGCAATTGGTTTCATCGACTTCGCCAATCGCGTGCAACCGCGACGCCGTTTTCGACACACGTGAGCCGTCGACTAAGCCGGTAGTGCCGTCATCCCCGGTCCGCGTGTATATTTTGTTGAGCTTAACCATGATCGCTTTGTTTATTGCGACCCGGCAACAATTACCAAAACAGCAAGCAACGCGACTGCAATGAACTGCCACTTCACACGCGCAAACATCATCTTGTTTTGCACCGCGAGTGATTTGGGCAGACCGGTTTCATCCAGTTCTGCCGGACGCAAATTGGCAAAAGCGTGCAATCCGCGGATTAACGCAAAGGCCACGGCACCAACGGCACCAATGATGAGGAGAACCAACAATATAGTCATCGGGAGAAGTCCTTGTTCAGGGCCAATACCCCGTTGCCCCTATTTAGGCGTCCGATAAGGAAATTCCAAGCGGAAGCATTCGGTGACGCAAATTATCCATAAGTTCGGTTCCGCTTTCGCCTGCCAAATAGCGGGCGGACAAAGCGGGTGAGGATTTGCTCTTGGCCAGCTTTTCGTCCGCATTGTCCAGCAAGAGCGGATGATGCCAATAGACTGGCTCCGGCAAGTCGAGCAAATTCTGCAACAGCCGATGTATGGCGGTGTAAGCGAACAGGTCCTTGCCGCGCACCACATATGTTATGCCATCGGCGGCATCGTCAACGGTCGCGGCGAGATGATAAGATGCCGGCGCGTCCTTGCGCCATAGCACAACATCGCCAAAGGCCATTGGGTCTGCAAACTGCTGCCCCGCCGCCAAATCCATCCACAACAGCGGGCCTACCAAGTCCACGGCCTTTTTTACATCGAGCCGCAAGCTATATGGGGCATCTCCCACAAAGGGCCGTTCCCGGCAGGTGCCCGGATAATGCGGACCATCGGGGCCATGGGGCACCGGCTTATGCTTTAACGCCTCGGCGATGTCGCCTCTGGTGCAACCGCAGCGATATAACAGGCCAGCGGCGTTCAGCCGGTCACGCGCCGCCACATAACGGGCGGTATGTTGCGATTGGAACTGCACATCACCATCATGCGCAAGCCCCAGCCATTGCATATCGGCAATGATCGCCTGGACATGCTCGGGCCGACTGCGTGTCCCGTCAATATCCTCGATCCGAAGGCGAAACTGACCACCAAAGGCGCGCGCAAATTCATGGGCACATAGCGCCGAAAAGGCATGGCCCAAATGCAACTGCCCGTTGGGACTCGGGGCAAATCTGGTGACCACCGGGCCCTTCGGCACCGCAATCTGGCCCAGATAGGAATAGATGAAGTCTAACGGCGTCAAAAAATTATCCCCAATTATACCACATTCAGTAGCTTTACACACTTGACGTCACAATATGTGTAAATAGGTTGGCGACTGTCAGAATGCTGTAACGCTAATACGCTTAAAGCATGTATGACAAAAGGGGAGTAGGGTTCGACTGATGTTGCATACCGGAACTTTCGAGGCGGCGGGCCGGGCAAGGCACCCGGAAAATTGCCCTGCGCTCGTGCTGAACGCGGATTACACGCCATTAAGCTATTATCCGCTGAGCCTCTGGCCTTGGCAGACCGCGATTAAGGCGGTTTTCCTCGACAAGGTCGACATTGTCTCCAACTATGACCGGCATGTGCATAGTCCAAGTCTGGACATGAAAATTCCGTCGGTGATTGCGCTGCGCCAATATGTGAAGCCGTCGGAATATCCGGCATTCACGCGTTTCAACCTGTTTCTGCGCGACAAGTTCGAATGCCAATATTGCGGGTCGGGTGACAATCTGACCTTTGACCACATCGTCCCACGTCGCCTGGGCGGCATTACCAGTTGGGAAAATGTCACCACCGCCTGTTTGCACTGCAACCTTAAAAAGGG
>JAEMTM010000002.1 GCA_016462305.1 Sphingomonadaceae bacterium
CCGGTTCGCGCTTTTCGACCTCCGCGCCAGTTGCCTCAACGAAGGCCCGTCAAAATCATCTCGCAAACTAATCGATGCTCCCATGTCGCGTCCTCCAAGCAAAGAACAACATAGAATTAGACTTTTTACCGCTTGGGAATCCCAAATCTGAGTCAGCCTCAGCGCAGCTTGGTAATCGTTCGACTGAACAATCCCAATTGGTTACAAGCGCGCACCGTCACTTTGCTCTATAATGGCATCCGTGCGAACACTGTCTAATGGGATAGCGTAAAGGTAAACGAAACCATCGCACCCGAGATATTCAAGGCACCGACCGGCTTTATGAAAGCGAAATAATGCATGGCTATTCGACCGCACCGCTTCGCACTAACGCTGTGATACTGGGTTCGTCATAGCCGAGCGACGCCAGAATTGAAGAAGTGTGTTGGCCGGCATCGGGAATGATACGCGATACCCCGAGGCGACGACCGTTCATTTCAATGGGAATGAGCGGAAGCCGTGTTTCGCCGCCGCCATTTAGCGCGACGGGTTCGAGCCCACCACTTGCTTCGAGATGCGGGTCGTCAAACATATCCTCCGGCCGAGCGATAGGCGCGAAGGGCAGGCCGGAACCTTCAAGTTTCGTAATAATTTCGTCCCGGGTAAACGCCTGCATCACGTCACGAATAATAGGCATGATCCGGTCGCGCGCCAGCACGCGGACATTGTTGGCGCGAAGCGTTTCGTCCGCCCATAAGTCGTCGAGGCCGAACAGGGCACAGAATTTCTCCCAGAGGCTGTCGGTGACAACGCCGATAAAGACCGGATCGTCCTTGGTCTCGAATACATCATAGACTGCCCACGCAGAGATGCGCGCGGGCATTGGGGCGGCGGCCTGGCCAGTGACGGCCATTTGCGCCATATGCTGCGCGATTAGGTAGACCGTGGTTTCGAAGAGTGCCGTCTGTACTTTCTGACCCCTACCAGTGCGGTGGCGTTCCTCGAGTGCGGCTTGTACTGCGATAACGCCAAACATTCCGCCTGTAATATCAACCACGCTAGACCCAGCTCGTAAAGGGCGCCCGGGCGGTCCGGTCATATAGGCAAGTCCACCCATCATTTGCGCAACCTCGTCCAACGCGGTTCGTTGCTCGTAGGGGCCTTTCAGAAAGCCTTTAGCCGAACAGTAAATGAGTCGGGGATTAGTTGCGGATAGGCTTTCATAGCTTAGGCCTAATCTGTCCATCGCACCGGGGCGGTAATTCTCGACCAGCACGTCGGCGCTGTCTATCAACTTTCTTGCGACTGCAATGCCATCCGTCGATTTCAGGTCGAGGCAGATACTTTGCTTGCCCCTGTTGAAGGTTGGGAAATAACCCGCACCCGACCCGAGTAGGGTCCTTGTTCGGTCTCCGCCGATCGGCTCTACATGAATTACCTCTGCCCCTAATGCCGCGAAGATTGCGCCGACCGATGGCCCCATAATCATATGGGCGAACTCGACCACACGAATACCAGAAAGAGGCGTGTCGCTCATACCGATTTCCTTTGCGCGAAATCGAGCGGAAGACCGGCATCCGGCGTAAAACCGTACAGTTCTTCACCGGGCAACGCTGCTGCGACAATTTCCCGGACCTTGAGCAATTTTTCAAGATCTATACCCGTCTCGAGTCCCATCGCCTGAAGCATGAACACCAAATCCTCGGTGACGATATTGCCCGAAGCCCCCGGCGCAAACGGACAACCGCCAATCCCGCCGAGCGAGGCATCGAAAGTGGTGATGCCCTCCTCCAGCCCCGCGAGGACGTTCGCTAGACCCAACCCGCGCGTATTGTGGAGGTGGAGCGTGGTCATATATTGCTTGCCGACCGCAGCCTGTACCTTGCGTGTAAGGCGCTTGACTTGAGCGGGGTCGGCATAACCTGTCGTATCGGAAAGGCTCAGTTCCTTTGCACCTGCCTCAACTGCTGCTTCGGCGAGGCGAACAACCTGGTCCTCGGGCACATGACCTTCAATGGTGCAGCCGAACGCAGTCGAAAGCCCGACCGCAAAATGGATTCCTGCGGCTTCGGCCATTTCAGCTATTGTGCAGATTTCTGCGATCATCGTGCGGTGGTCTTTCCGTACATTTTTGATCGAATGCGTCTCCGACATCGAAAAGGGGATGGACATGCCGTGCACCCCCGCCTCGACGGCCCGCGCCGCACCCATGGCGTTCGGAACAAGCGTTACGACATTGAGGCCCGGAATGGTCTTGGCAAAGGCGACAACTTGAGCGGTGTCGGCAAGTTGCGGAAGCAATGTGGGCGGCACAAAGCTACCCACCTCGATCTCGCGCACGCCCGCTTCCGCCTCGGCCTGGATCCAGGCCTTTTTGGCCTCGAATGGCATGATGCTTTGAATGCTTTGTAACCCGTCGCGCGTGCCGACTTCGCTGACAAGAATTGCGGTCATACCGTTGCCCCAAAATAAATCCACGGACGTTTCGCTCGGTCAGCGGCTTGCCACGTGGTGATTGCATGCGCGTGTTTCAGCGTCAGGTCTATCGCGTCAAGTCCTTCGAGCAGCATAGTTTTTTCGTCTTGTCCAATATCGAACTGGCGTCCGTTGACCGCCTGTGCAGTCAAGTCGACAATGGCATTGCCACCTGCAAGTATACCGATAAATGTTCGTGGTAAGGAAATGGGCACGATCCCATTGCGGATGCAGTTATTATAGAAAATAGGCGCAAAGCTCTCTGCAATTACACATCTTATTCCATATTCTGCGAGTGCCCATACGGCGTGCTCGCGGCTGGAGCCGCAGCCGAAATTTGCGCCGCTCGCCAATATCTTCGCATCGCGATACTCGGGCTGGTTGAGAACGAAGTCTGGGTTTTCGGAACGTGTTTTCGCGTCATAATAACGCCAAGGCGCAAACAAGCCATCGGCGAGGCCGGTTTTGCCCGTCGATCTCATCTCGCGGGAGGGAATGATCGTATCTGTATCGACATTGTCGCGGATCAGAGGCGCAACCACAGATGTTAGAGAGGTGAAAGGCGTCATGGTGCGGTGATCCTGCCTGCGATCGCACTGGCGGCCACCACATCGGGGCTGGCGATATGCGTGCGAATTCCCGGTCCCTGCCGTCCTTCAAAGTTACGGTTGGTAGAAGAAATTACGCGACTGCCCGCCGGAAAGCTCTCGCCCCCCGAATAGAAGCAGAGCGAGCAACCGCTTTCTCGCCATTCGAAACCTGCCTTAACAAAGATTCGGTCAAGACCCTCCGCTTCCGCAGCGCGCTTGACCGCGGACGATCCCGGCACCACCAAAGCAAGGATGCCTTGGGCCTTAGTCTTGCCTTTGACGATGGCAGCGGCGCGGCGCAGGTCGGATAGGCGGGCGTTGGTGCAACTGCCGATAAAGGCGACATCGATTGCAAGGCCTGCAAGGGACTGTCCTGGTTCGAGGCCCATATAGTGCAGAGCGTTTATGTCGGCGTTAACAGGAACTGTTGCCGATAAGGCTACGCTTTGCGCAGGGGATGTACCCCAACTTATCATCGGTTCGATGCTCGCAGCATCAATGAAGATTTCAACATCAAAGTTAGCGCCATTGTCGGTGACAAGGTCGGACCAATCGGGCAGCGGATCGGGTGCGTAGCGGCGGCCTTGAAGATATGCGAAAGTGGCCTCATCTGGAGCGATGATCCCGGATAACGCCGCAAATTCGGTCGCCATATTGCATAAGGTCATACGCGCTTCCATGTCTAGCGCGCGAACCGTGTCGCCAGAGAATTCAACCACATGCCTGGCACCACCGCTCGCACCATGGTCGGCGATGAGACGAAGGATCATGTCCTTCGCGGTCACGCCGGGCGAGAGCTTACCTTCAAAAGTCACACGCATATTCTTGGGCTTGGCCACACGCAAAGTGCCGGTGGCCATCGCATGTTCGGCCTCGCTGCTACCAATGCCCCACGCGAAAGCACCGAACGCGCCTTGCGTGCAGGTGTGGCTGTCTGGCGCAATCAACGTACAGCCGGGAACAACGATGCCGAGTTCCGGAGAAATCACGTGTGTGATGCCCTGATCAGGATCATTGACATCGAACAGGGTAATCCCTGCTGCGTGACAGGCCGCACGCGTTTCGGTGATGAAGGCATCGCCGCCAGGCATCAGCGTGCCGTCGCCGCGACCGGGACGGGTGTCGACTATATGGTCCATCACCGCAAAGACGCGCGCGGGATCAATTACAGCGCGGCCCGCCTCTGCCATCGACCTGAGCGCCGCGGCCCCCGTCCGCTCGTGCAGGAAAATACGGTCGATCGCGATCAACGCGTTTTCTCCGCCCAAATCGGTTACGACATGGGCATCCCAGATTTTCTCAAACAGGGTTTGCGGCTTAACCAGTCTGTCCCTCCAGCGAGCGCCAGTCCTTGGTCACCAATTTTTCCTGAATTGCGGTGCGGGTTTCGAGCTTGCCATCGCGGATCCAGTGCCAAGTGCGACAGCGGCTTTGTCCGTCATCAGAAATCTGGATCATCTCGTACAGGTAAAGCAACGGGTCACCCTGCCGCTGCCAGTACAGCATCACCGTGCGGCTATATTCATCAAGGCCGACTTCGGCTGCCCAGCCCTTGATGAGTTCGTTGTCCCACCATACCCGCTTGTCACGATACGCGGCGGGGAATTCCCGAATATCAGTTCGTCCGTCGTCCCAAGTATAGTGGTTTGTCTGGTGATAAGGATGGGGTCCGCTTTCTGGAAAGCGACAGAAGAGGCGCGACTTATGCTGGTCAATTTGCGCATCCTTATCATTGAAATAAGTGTAAGTGCCATCCCACACGCCCTCGTGACGCGCCAGCAAAGGCATATCTTCGCGAATTCCCATAGTCAGCTTCCTTCTCTTTGTAACAGCGCAAGATGATATGCACGCGCGGCGGTTGCCCGCATTAGCGCGCGGTGGTCTTTAGCCAAAGCCTCTGGTTCGAGGCATGAGGGATCGAAGCTGATCACATTGGCTGAAGAAGCTTGATACCATGGCGTGAAGAATCGGCGCGCGCGCGTTATGGACCATGCCGCAGTCAGATAACTGCCAAAGCGGTCGGGCGCTAGGTCCGGAAACAATTGGACAGGATCGCCGCGTTCCGGATTTGGAATATCGACCGCAGTGCATCCAAGCGCGGTGCAGGCGGCTTCAATTACGGCTCGCCATTTATTCCATTCTGTTGGTATCTCATTGGGCCATCCGTCGGACAGGCCATGACCGGGCAGGTCGATGGCAGTTTCTCCCCCCGACATTTCGGTTCCCGGCGCATGGACAGTGAGCGTTGCACCACCTTTACGGCCTCTCCAGTGAATGAGGCCGTCGAAATCGGCGGTGTTCACATGGATAAATCCCGCTTTTTGATCGTCGGGCAGCGCCGGGCAATCCCGCAAAGGAAGCGTTCGAAGAAATAAAAGGCTAGCCTCATGCAAGTCGGTTGGCGTCGAAACCTTCCGCGCTTCCCAGCTTGCGGGCATAACGCCCAAGCGGTCGATATGCGCCTGTAGGGGGTCGCCGTCATAGGCGGTGATCAGCACGGGTGGCGTAATTGCATCAGGCGGCGGAATGTCACGTGGGGCGCGCAGCACAGCGCCATATCCCAGGCGGTAAGAGTCGCCAGCATCGAGCATTTCCATCACGACAGCGTGGATGCGGGCCGGATCGTCGTGGGCGACCGAAAGTCGCGCTTCCGGTCGCACGTCGAACCAAGGAAAAAACCAGCTTTGTTCAAGAATGCGATTCCACAGCCAAGTTAGATGTTCGCCATAGCGCGACGGCAGGAATGGCGGCAGATAGGCGTCGCCGAACACAGCCATTTCTTCCGACGTCCAGATCGCATAACCGCCTACGGCCAGTCCGGTGAACATTTCCGGATGGCGTTTCAACGCATTTACCAGAATGATTCCACCCGAATGAAAACCGAAGGCCGCTGTCCGCTCTATTCCGAGTGCGCCGACGAATTCGACAATGGCTTCGGCATAGTCGCTGATGTCAGGGTCTGCCTTCGCCAGCGGAGCGGATTGACCAAAACCCGGCGTGTCAGGCGCGATACAGGTGAAATGTTCCCCCCATTCGCGCATCAGCGATTCATATTCGGCCGACGAGCGCGGACTTTGATGCACCATGAGCAGTGACGGGCCGCTGCCGCACCGACGATAATGGACGGTTCGACCATTGATTGTCAGATAGTGGCGGCTCAATCTCATGCGCAAAAATTTGTCCGGACAAATTGCTCTCGACAAGCCCTTATCGCTTGGGCAAAAGGCTGGCAAGGGCAGGAGATGAATTTGATGAGCCTGATCGGCACAAAAATGGTCAGTGACGGGAAGACGGCACGGCAGCTGTTTGAAGAAGTCATGGCCAATCCCGCACGAAAAAAGTTCGGATTCGGGGAAAAACTGGCCATCGTCAACGTCGATTTTCAGCAGGCCTATACGCGTACCGATATGTTTGCGACTGCCTATGAGACCGACCCGCGCCAGATTGAATATGTGAACGTCATTTCGCGGCTGGCGCGGAACGAAGGAATGCCGGTTATCTGGTCACGCGTGGGCTACATAGAAAACGCTGGCGATGCTGGGGTGTGGGGCACCCGGACAGATACGCCCGATTCGCTGCAGAATATCAAATATGGTTCGCAGCGTCATGCTTTCGACCCGCGGTGCCAGATCGAACCTAATGACCTGCAATATACCAAGCGAATGCCAAGCGCTTTTTTCGAAACACCGCTCGCCAGTTACCTGACCTGGCACAAAGTCGACACAGTGGTGGTTACCGGCGGCAGCACCTCGGGATGCGTTCGAGCGACAGCGGTGGATGCTCTCAGCCACGGCTATCGCGCCATCGTTCCCATCGAAACCTGCGCCGACAAGCATGAAAGCTATCACTTTGCCAATTTGACGGACCTGCAGCTGAAATATGCCGATGTCGAGTCGGTGCAGAGTGTCATTGACTGGCTTGAGGCGCGCTAATGCACGAAGGTGCCCCTGACCCCGGACTGTATGATTTTTCACCCTATCGGGATCGCAAAAGCATTGTCTGGCCCGGCGGTAAAAGCTGCGCTGTCTGGGTTGCACCCAATCTCGAATATTATGAGGTCGATCCGCCCGCGCACCCCAAACGCAAGGCATGGGCCCGGCCCCATCCCGATGTAGTCGGCTATTCCCACCGCGATCACTCGAATCGCGTATCGCATTGGCGCATGGCTGATGTAATGAGCAAGCATGGTTTCCCGGGTTCGGTCAGCCTCTCAGTTGCTTTATGCCAGCACCACCCTGAGGTCGTGGCTGATGCAAAGGCGCGCGGTTGGGAGTTTTTCAGTCACGGCATTTACAACACGCGCTACGCATACGACATGTCGGAAGAGCAGGAGCGCGCTATCATCGAGGATTCGATTGCGACCGTGCGTGAGGCAACAGGCCAGACAATCCGCGGCTGGCTTGCGCCGGCGTTGACGCACACGCCGCATACACTCGATCTGATCGCTGCATATGGTCTAGAGTATACCTGCGACCTTTATCACGACGATCAGGTGCAGCCGGTAAAGACTGCGACCGGCAAGCTCGTTTCGATCCCCTACAGCCTTGAGGTCAACGACCATTATGGCTTTTTCATCTACAATATGAGCCCGCGTGAATATGCGGACACGCTGGTGCGGCAATATGAACGGCTTGCGGATGAGGGCGGTACCGTAATGTGCATCCCATTGCATGCTTATTTGATCGGTCAGCCGCATCGGATCGGGCCGTTCGAAGAAGCGTTGCGCTATATCGCGGCCGACGGACGGGCTTGGCTGACGAAGGCAGGCGATATTGTTGACGCATGGAGAGCGCAGCAGTGACGCTCGATCCAACCTATCTCGAATACCCCAAGCGCCGCCATGGCTACGATCATGATCTGTACGAATGGTCAGCGATCCACGCCCGCAAACCAGTCTTCTGGCGCAATAACAAATCGGTTGCGGTCTGGGTTTGCGTCAGCCTCGAATGGTTCCCGATTACGCCGACCGACACGCCGTTCCGTGCACCGGGACATATGCAGACCGCCTATCCGGATTATCGCCACTATACTGCGCGCGATTATGGCAATCGTGTGGGCGTGTACCGACTGCTCGACGCCTTTGCCAAGGCGGGAATGAAAGCCAGCTTCGCCACCAACAGCGTAATTGCCGAACGTTATCCGACGCTTGTTGCCGACATCGTTTCGGCGGGCCATGAGATTATCGCGCATTCCACCGACATGAACGGCACGATTGCGACTGGCCTTCCGGTCGATGCGGAGCGCGCCCTGATAGCCAAGTCGCTCGACATGTTGGAACGTGCGACGGGAACCCGCCCGAAAGGGTGGCTGTCGATAGCCCGCTCGCAAAGCTGGGACACGCCCGACCTGCTGAAAAAGGCTGGCGTTCGTTATTGCTGCGACTGGGTGAATGACGAACTGCCATACCGGTTCAAAAACGGCCTCATCAACCTGCCGCTTAACCACGAACTGAGCGACCGTCAGATCATCACCGTGCAGCAGCAGTCAGCCGACAGCTATGCGCAGCAGATGCGCGATGCGTTCGAGTGGCTGGCCAGCGAGGCCACAGGGCGCATCCTGCCGCTCCACGTGACCCCCTACATCATGGCGTTGCCTTACCGGATCGGTGCACTGGAGGAACTCCTAATTGAACTCGCCGCGCAATCGCAGGCGTGGATGGCAACCGGCGGAGAGATAATCGACGCTTGGGAGGCGCAGCAGTGAAAGTCCGCAACCCGCGTACCGGCCAGGCCGATTACGAGATTACGCCGCTCGGCGAGCCGGATATCGCGGCGCTCGCCAACAGGTTGCGCGGCAAGCAGGCAGGATGGTCTGCGCTGGACGTCGAGGAACGGGCTGCATTGTTGCTGCAGTGGAGCAAGGCGATAGCCTTAAACGCCAGTGCCTTGGCACAGGCGCTAACAATCGATACCGGACGACAAAAAATCTCGGGTATCGAAGTTGATGGTACGTTGCGGCTCATTGAGCGCTGGGCCCGATTGGCGGGCGGCATCATGGCCGCCGCGCAGATCGAAAATCGTGCTACCTCGATCCCCGGCATTTCGACATCGACGCGGCTGGCGCCCTATCCGCTGGTCGGCGTAATCAGCCCGTGGAACTTCCCGCTGACACTGGCGCTGATCGATGCAATTCCGGCGTTGATGGCGGGCTGTTCGGTAATCGTAAAGCCATCCGAAGTGACACCGCGCTTCATCAAGCCACTTATGGCAACGCTTGCGGAAATACCGGAAATCCCGCTGACAATTATCGAAGGCGATGGCATGACCGGCGCGGCACTGCTTCGTCATGTGGACTATGTCGCGTTCACCGGATCTGTGGCGACCGGACGAAAGGTTGGCGCAGCAGCGGCAAACGCATTCATTCCCGCAAGCCTAGAACTCGGCGGCAAGGACCCGATGCTTGTCCTCGCCAGCGCCGATCCAGCACACGCCGCCGAAATCGCATTACGCGCATCAGTCGTGAATAGCGGCCAAGCGTGCCAGTCGATCGAGCGTGTTTATGTCGCGCGCGAAATCGCGGAGCCTTTTCTTACTGCGCTTGCCCAAAAAGCGAATGCCGTGCGGTTAAACTATCCGGATATAGCGCATGGCGACATCGGGCCATTCATCTTCGAACAGCAGGCCAGCATCGTGCAGGCTCAAATCGACGATGCTATTGCCAAAGGGGCACGATTGCTTGCCGGTGGTAAAGTCGAAAATCTTGGCGGCGGGCTATATCTGCGGCCTACGGTGCTGACAGATATAACGCCAGATATGGTGGTGATGACCGAGGAAACTTTCGGACCAGTCATCCCTGTCACGATTTTCGATCATGTTGACGAGGCGATAGCCCTCGCGAACGAGGGTGTTTATGGTCTGTCAGGCGCCGTAATCGCGGGTTCCGTCGAGGAAGCCGAAGCTGTGGGCACGCGCCTGAAAGTTGGCGCGGTCTCGATCAACGATGGCTCGCTCACCTCGATGATTTGGGAGGTGGAGAAGACGAGCTTCGGCCTTTCCGGCCTTGGTCCGTCGCGAATGGGCGATAGCGGCATGTTGCGTTTTTTCAGGAAACAGGCGCTGATCCGGCAAAAGGGTCAGGCATTACCACTTGCGGCCTATTCGGAGGATAAGCGATGAAATATTTGATTTTGCTGGTCAGTCTGGCAGTTGCTGCTTGTTCGTCTCCATATGAGCGCCCGCAAATCGCAAGTGCATCGCCCGGCGTTGAAAAACCGACAGAAGCGCTGCCAACTGACATCCGTCGCGTTACCATGATCGTGCGCGATATGGAGAACAGCCTTAAACTCTACCGCGACGTTATGGGGCTAAAGGTCAACTACGATGCAGTGCTGCCGATGTCTGGTGTCGCGCTGCCTGCTGGTCAGCCCGGCGCGAAGGCGCGGTTGGTACTTTTGAACGGCAATGATCCCTTCATCGGCTGGATCGGCCTGATGGAGTGGCTCGACCCGAAACTTCCGGACCCCGGACCTTATCCTGCGCGCATGGGAATTGGCGGCCACGTGATCGTCACCAATACCCAAGACATCGATCGTCGCTGTGCCGAGGCTGCCAAAATTCCGGGAGTCACCGTTACCGCCCCGCCACGCGCGCAGCAATATCCGGGCCGCAACGGCGCTCCGCCGATCAACGTGCGCGGATGTAATTTCTTCGACCCTGACGGGACATTGATCGAACTCAACCAGCTTCTCAAATGAAGCCCGATTTCGCTGCCGCAATGCCGAATATGATCCGCCATCAAGGCGAATGGGAAGGCACCTATCGTCATCTCGATCGCGACGGCGCCTTGCTTGACGAACACCGGATGTGGACATGGTGCGAATTTCCTGATGCAGGGCCGTTCGCCTATGTCCAGCATAATCGCTTGAGCTGGGACGACGGGCGCACCGCGACTTATGAATTTGGCGGGGTTTATCGCGACGAGCGGCTCTACTGGGACACTGACCGCTTTTCAGGTTATGGCTGGGAAACTGACGAAGGCACTTTGATGCTTAAGCTCGACCGGCTCGATGTGCCGGGCGCTTATTACATCGAGATGATAAATATTGCGCCTGACAATCAAACCCGCGCTCGCACGTGGCAATGGTTCAAGGATGGTCAGCCGTGGAAACGTACCTTGTGTGACGAATGGAGAGTGAAATGAGCCTTTTGCTTTTGGCTGCGGTGACGGTAGCGACCCCTTCTGTGGATAGCTGCGACAATAAGCCGGTCTATATGGTCGTCGCTGGCCCGACGCACGACCGCGCGCGCATGCAAGCGTATGCGAAGGCAATCGCCGATAGCCAACTCTACCAGAAACTTGGCGGCTATTATGTCAACGCGCCTGTGCCCCTTGCGACCTTCGAGGGCGCGCCGGCCAAGGGCCATGCAACGCTGATTGTACGTTTCCCCTGTTTGGCCAATGCCAAGGCATTCTGGTATTCGAAAGTATATCAGGAGAAGATCAAGCCGCTGCGGCTGAACCCGTCGGCTGGGGATTATCTCGTGACCGTCTATCCCGAAATTCCGCTGCGCAGCGATCTGGCCGGTAAGGTTGGCGATAACAGTTATCAAGTTACCTTTAACGCCGACGGCATCGAACGGGTTTCAGCGCCGTAGCTCAACCAGTTCGTACCAGGTCATCATGTAACCACCGACTCCACCCTTCAAGAAAATGGAGTCTTCGTCGTCGGTGATCCACAAGTCATAGGGTGGATGTTCGCCTGCCATATCGCTGTCGCCGGGGACTTTCTGGTATCCTGCCAAGGTGATACTTTACGCCTTCGCGCTCTGCATTGGCCTGTTCCTGCGCTATGTAATGCGACAGTGGACTGTCTATTTCCGAGCGCTGGCAGCAGGTCCTGATGCAGCGATACAGGCAAAGCTCGACAAGGAAATCGCGCAGGCGCGCATTGCGGCTTATATTTACTGGATTACGATTTCTGGAATCTGCTTTTTGGGGGCGACAAAGCCCTTTTAACTCAGCCCGCTTCCATTTCCTTGATGACATCCTCGATCGGCGGTTCGAGTTCGGCGAGCGATTGCATGTCTTGTTGTACGCCCCGCATGATGCGGGCGAGATATTCCTTGATGAGCAGATTTCGTTCGCGGCCGGCTTCCATGTCGGGCGCATAGGTTTCAATATCGGAGCGGCTGATTGTCCCTTGGGCGTCAAGCAGGCGTTCGATCGTGTCCAAACGCTCCCGCATCACCGAGACTTCCCCGACCAGCGCCAACAGAATGGACAATATCCGATCATTTTCAGGATCGAGAAATTGCGGACGCTTGCCTTTGGCTTTCAGCCCGGACCGCGAAATCCAGTCGAGATCTTCGGTCATATTGCCGCCTCGGGTTTCCACGCACCATAGGCATTCCAGATGGCGGCACGTCCGTAATCCTCGGTTGCGCCTTCGGGTGATGGAGGGAAGATGCTTTCATCCACGACTGCCTTGACGCCGACGACGAACTGCCCGCTTTTGGGTAGCCCCTTGTCTTCCATGATCTGTTTCAAATCGAGCGCATGCATCGCCGACCAGAATGGCTCGTTGTTATTGAAAGCGTCCCAGTCGCGCATAAACTGCTCGAACAGCGGCATCTCTGCAGAATATTGCGGTTGTTCGATATGAAACATCAGCCCGCCGGGCTTCAGCACCCGCGCGCCCTCGCCGATGATTTTCGGCAACGCCTTGTTCGACAGCTCGTGCAGGAACATCGTCGTCTGCACCCAGTCAAAACTTTCATCGGAAAATTCCGCCATTTCCTCGGCATTCATCTGTTTGAAGATGATATTCTTCACGCCAAGCGCCTGCGCACGAGCGTGGCCGTAACGCAGCGACGGAGCTGCGGTATCGATGGCTATGACTTCCGCATCGGGAAATGCCAAAGCAATCGGCACGGCATTGTGTCCCACCGTTGCGCCGATATCGAGGATGCGTTTGGGCCGCCAGTCAGGGCGTTCCTTCTTGATCCACGCCGCGACCGCTTGACCGCCGCCATCGTTCAGCGCGCCCAATGCACCGCCGGTTGTGGCGAAGATCCCGCAATCATAATTGGCGCCGGCCGAAACGTCGCCGGGACGTTCTTCACCGTGATAGCTTCCGGGCATGCAATGGATGTCTACCGCCGCCTGATAGCGCGGGACTTCGACGCTGACGTCGAGCTTTAGGGTTTCGCGCCCTTCATTATACTGCCGCGCCATCGCGTCGAGTTTGTCGAGCTGGCGCAGCACCATCGCACGCCCGTTTTGTTGGCGCATCTCCATAGAATTGCGTTTCAATGCCGACCAGAATCGGTGCCACGAATCCTTGTTCATTGCATGACGCACCTCATGCCGGTTGATGGGTTCACGTCCATGTTCGCTTTTGAACGCTGGCAGCACGCGGCGTTCATAAGCGAGCCTGTTTCCTGCGCCTATTTCGCCGGACAGATAACGGTTGAACCCTGCAAGGAAATTGAACCGCGCCGCCTCGTCATGGTTGGGCTTGGGGAACATCGCATGCTGTGTGACGGCAGTATAAGGCGGGGGTACGTCCATCTTGCTCATGACATTTCTCTCATATCAGACCATCTTTGGCGAGGCGTTCGATCGTCTGTTCACTCACGCGTTTGAAATGGTCGCGATCGGGTGTTTTGACGACACCGCCTTCAATCAGGCTGTTGGCATGCTGATGCGTATCGGCGGCGTACGCGGCCGCAAATAGCGCGTTGCGCTGGCGCGACAGCATGTTGGTCATGCCCGGTTTGCGCCGCGCCCCCCGCAACGCCGCCAGATCGATGTCTGCGAACGCCGTAAAGGTCTCCCCACTGTTCGATTCCGCAATCACATTACCCTTCCAGTCGACAATCATCGAATTGCCGTCGGCTGACGCGACCGGCAGGGCTGTGTTTAATATGCCTGCCGTGTTCGCCGATATAACATAGGCCAAATTCTCGAAAGCTCTGGCGCGTTTTGCGATCATTTTTGGTGTGGCATTTGGCGACCCGATTTCGGACGATGAATGCACAAATATCTCTGCACCGCGCAGCGCATGTGCGCGGGCGATTTCAGGGTAGAGAATTTCCTCCGAAGCTATGGCCGCAAGATTGCCGATCTCAGTTCTTGCGACCGGGAAAACGCCTTCGAGACCGTAGATATCAAGATATTTCGACCAGACATCATGGGGGGTCGGTGCAAACATCGAATTCAGGCGGCGATAGCGCAGGACCACATTGCCATTTGGCGCAACGATAAAGCTGGCCTGAAAATAGAGGTTGGGAAAGTTCGGGTCCGTTTCATAGGCATTGCCAGCGATGAACATCCCCAGCTTTTGCGCCAATTCCCCCAGTGCCTGATACTCGGCACCATCGGGCGCGAACGCAGCGAGCTTGGCGAAATCGGGAATCGAAATCCGGCCTGGGTAGCTGGTAAACAGATATTCGGGCAGCACGGCCAGCTTCACTGGTGCGCCGCCATATTGAGTGATGAAGATGCTTGCCGACCGTATCTGCGCTTCAAGATCGCCGATATGCGCGATAATTTGCAGGCGCGCTTCTTCGGGCGATTTGGCGCGTTCCACCGAGCGCGCAGCGAGTTGCATGGCGACGGCAGCATAGTTTGTCACATCAGCCACTTTTTTTGCCTCCAGCCCGAACGGTAGTGCCGTCGCTATTGCCGCCGCAAGGGCCTGTCTTCGGTCGAGCAGCATCGGTCATACTCCTATAGTCCCAACGCGCCGGGATTCATCAAGCCTTTTGGATCGACTTCGGCTTTCACTGCTTCCATTATCCGCCATGCAAGCGGATCGCTGCGGGATGCGAGCGGGTAGGTGCGGCCAATCTGGAAATGGATGCCATCCATCCGGCCAAACACATCAATGACTTCGTTGCGGAGTTTTTCAACCAGCGCACGCGCCTCAGGATTGGCGGGAAATCCTTTCAGCTTGGCGAAATGTGCCGGTTCAATGAAGTGTTCGTGAATTTCCCATTGCTCATCGGGCCAATAGAAACACGGCTCGATGAGAAAGCCGGTCGCACCAACCAGCAGAAACATATAGCCGCAGCCGACGCCAAGCCGTTCCATTTCCGCGTTATTCGCCTCGAACAATGTGGTTAGGGCGTCAATCGTTTCAAGCGCTTTGGAGTGTCGCACGATCCCATGGATCGGCGCCCATCGCTCGCCATCCGGACCCGCCATAGAGTTTGGCGGCGGGAAGGGGTTGGCGCGCAGGATTTTGGGGATGCTATTCTCGACGATGCGCCCACCATTTGCGGTAACGATTGCTTCAACCTCTGCCATGTCGGCATCGACCGCAGACTGATGACGCCCCTCGCAAATCAGATGGATGGAAAAATTGACATCATTAAGGAATGAGCGGCCAGCGGCTGCGACCTTAGCACCTTCCTTCAGTCCTTTCCAGAATCCGCCCTGTGACTTCGCCATATTGATTAGGGATTTGGCGTCGCTGGCCAGGCTGTCCCGCTTCATCCGCTGGGCCTGCAAAAATGGATCGAAGCCAAAGGCTTCGCTGGCCAGCCGACGGCGTCCGATTTCGCTCATCGCCGCGCAATATTGCGCAGGTTCGTCAAAGGCGAAGGAGCCAAAAGCGAAAGCCGGGCCATCGTGGATGAGCGGCAGGGTGATGGTTGCCTTGATTCCGAACGCCCCTGCGTCCGCGCCAAACAGGCCGGTAAGATCAGGACCGAAGGGCCGGATGAAGTTGCTGCCGGTCCGAATCATGCTGCCGTCGGCGAGGACGATTTCTGCGCAGATAATATTTGACGCTATAGTGCCGTCGCGAGCGCCCCAGAACAGCCCGTTCTGACTCATTCCGCCGCCGACACTGGCGTAAAGCCCGGAAAGCGTTCCCCAAAGCGGCGTGCGCAATCCCATAGGATGCAGCGCTTCGTACAACGCATACCATGTGCAGCCAGCCTCGACGGTTACCGTCATATCGGTTTGGTTGATTTCTATTATGCGCTGCATTCGTCCCATATCGACGATCAGCGCTCCAGCCTCCGGCGCGATATAGCCGCTGGTGTAGCTCATCCCGCCGCCTCTGGGGATGATGGCGATACCCTGCGCTGTTGCTGCGGCCACGCCAGCGGCCAGTTCAGCGGAGCTTCCGGGGCGGAATACCGCAATCGGCGCTGGCCCCTTGGTAAACACGTCTTGCGCGTAAAGAGCGCATTCCCTTGGGTCGATAATAATCGCTTCGGCAGATACCGCCGCAGCAATTGCCAACATCGGATCATTGGGAAGATGCGGCTGGCTCGCCATTTTACTCGGCCTTTTGCTGATCGGGATAACGCCCGAGTAGCAACAATAACGCACCGCCAATCACGAACATCGCAGCTGCCGCCATCAACATTCCATCATAGCTTCCGGTCTTCACCCGAACCGTGCCATAGATGACAGGGGAGATCGCGGACATCAGACCAAACGGCATATACAACATGCCGTAAATCCGGCCGAAATGCGCCATCCCGAAATAGCGTGCAGCGAGAAAGGCGATGAGGTCGCTCTCCGCACCTGCAGCAAAGCCCAGGAAAAAGGCCGCGAACGAAATCATCATCATCTCGCTGCTTGTGCCAAGCAGCAAGTAGCAGGCGATGGCGGGCAGACACAGCACGGGGAACGCAACAGCCGGACCCCAAATCCGGTCAAGCATGAAGCCGACGCCGATACGACCGCAAAGAAGGCCGATGCCGACGATCCCCATGATACCCGCTGCGGCAGACCGGTCGATACCGTGATCGCCGACGATTGCCGGCATGTGAATGTGCGCGCCGCCATATGCAGTTGCGATGAGAAAAATGGAAAACCATAATATCCAGAACTGGCGGGTTCGGACAGCCTGTTTGAAGGTCATCCCAGCCAGCTCGCCCGTTGCGGTGGACAGCGCAGCGGGTCGTTCTTCAGCACGGGGTTCGCGAAAAAATGCCACTGTTGCAGGCAGTGCGATCAGCAAGGGCAAGAGCGCGACAATGGGGAAAATCGCCCGCCACCCGAAATTGTCGCTGCTCCACACCGCAAGCTGCGGCACGATGAAGGCGGCCGCGCTCGTACCAACGAGCATGATACCCAAGGCCAGACCGCGCTGTTTGACAAACCACAGGCTCAGTCCCCGGCTCCAGGTCACGGGCGTCGAGCCGATGCCAATCATTCCCACCAGCAACCACAGAAAATAGAATCCCGCCAGCGTCGGCGGCGTGAAATATAGCGACGAAAACGTGATGACGAAGCCGACCAACGACCAGATTGCGACCCTGCGCACACCATGACGATCCGCCAGCCAACCGAATAGGGGCGCAAGCAGCGAAGCGGTAATGCCGAATATCGTGATCCCGATGCTGACCTGCTGCACATTCCAGCCAAATTCCGCCTCGAGCGGTTTGAACAAGAAGCCGAGCACATTGAACGGTAAAGGCGATGCACCACACATCGTGCCAAGAAACCCGGCCAGAAGCACCTTCCAGCCGAGGGTGAATTCGCCAGACCGGGCAGGCGTGGCGGAGACAGCCTGCGTGCTTGCAACTTCAGTCATAATAATAGTCTGCCTTTGTCAGCCGGAACACGCAAGCACACTATTTCTTCGGCTCTGCGGCGCGCTGACTGTCGACATGCTTTTTGAATTCAGTCCAGGTGGTTGCATTAGGACGCATATCATCGCCCGGCGGTGCCGAAGTGTAAGCGGGATAGTTAAGCGCGATTTCGTCTTTCAGCACCTTTGGCAGTTCGTCATAGCCTTTCAGCTTATTACCCATGGCGTTGAAAACCATCTGCCCCTGGCGTCCACGCATCTTCATCCACGGCATCCAATCGGAAATGCGGACCCATGACACAATGGGGTAAGCCGTCGCGTTCTTGGTGTTGAGCATTTCATCGGCTTCATAAGCGAAGTCAAAAATCTCCATCGCGTGATATTTGCCGCCGACATAATCCTGATAGTCGCCTTGCAACACGTTCTGGTAAAACAACGGCGCTTCGAACGGCTGGAAAATCCAGCGCCCTTCGCGCCGGAAGCTTGCTTTATAAGGTGTGCCGTCGGTGCCGATCGGGAACTGGGGACGCTGGTTCACCGGGTCGTTGGCAATGTGAAATACCTCGACCACTTCCTTCGTCCATGGATTTTCCCACTGGCGGACGACTGCGTTCGTCTTGGGATCGAGGTAGAGCATGATTTCACGGCTGACCAAGCGCCAGCCCTTACCGCGCTTCGGGTCGTCGACACTGACGCACTGGCGAATATTCATGCCTTCGCCGTTGAACAAATGCCGGTCAGGTTCGCCCTGAACGCGCGAATAGACTTTTCCCGCCCAATGATAGACCGCAGGTTTCCCGTCAGCTTCCCCGCATTGGACGCGCTTGGCGATTTCAAGCGCGTCTTCAGGTTTGTCAGGATTGAGCATTCTGTCGCCCTTTGATTGGGCGGACGCCGCACTTGCTGCCATTGCCAATATGGCGGTAAAAAGCATGGTCTTCTTCATGACAGTCATTGCCCTCCTTAAACGCGCTTAGAAACGATATTTCGCACGAACCGTCCATTCCATAGGGCGGTTCAGATAGGAATAATTCGACAGGGCCGATTGCACATAGCTCTCGTTGAGACAATTTGTGCAATCAACCGACAATGTCCATGCCTTGTCCGGCGCATTCAGCGCTAGCCCGGCATTGAACAACCAGACTGGCTCACTTTGTGATCCAGCGACGAAAGCGCCTTTGCCGACAGGGTTGGCGGGGAACGGGCCAGTGACAGGCTGGTTTACTCCGGAAACCGGTGCATTGTAGATGCTGAGATTGGCAATCGCGACTTCCTGCCGCGAATGAAACGCGCCATTTACCGATGGAACAAGCGTATACCCGCCACCCAGAGGGGCTTCATAGCTCGCACCCATTGAGATCGACCATTTGGGGGTCCGCACAGGCGTTGCGATTGTTCCTTCCGCCGTCACAATGCCTGCGGCGCAGGCGGTGATGGAGGGTTGCGTTGCAGGCGTGTTCCGACCGCCGGGAACCTTGCCCGCGGCTAACGCACCGCGGCACGAGGCCAGCTGGGCAGCGACTGACTGGATGCCGTAAACATCCGTCGCCGGAGCATTGCCTGGCACCAGATATTTGTCGTTCTGATAGCCGAAATTGGTGTAAATATTAAGCCCGTCGACGGGTACGAACTGAAGCTCGGCCTCGACCCCGCGATTGCGGTAATCGGCAAAATTGCGGCTAAGGAAAGTCAGCGCGCCAGTTGTGGGGTTGAGCAGCCCGGCGAGTATTTGAAGATCCGATACGTCGAGCTGGAACACGGTGAGGTTGGCGCGCACACGGCGGTCAAACAAGTCGGACTTGATACCTGCTTCATAACTCCACACTTTTTCGGGACCGAACGGTAATGCTTGCGAAGGGGCCGTTGCGCGGGCGTTCCAGCCACCCGATTTGAAGCCACGCGTTGCGCTGGCGAAGAACAGTAGGTCGTCATTGGGCTTGAAGTTCGCGGCAAAGCGCGGTGTCCATACTTTCACGCGCTGCTGCGTCGGAATCGGCTGTGCCGTCAAAACTGTTGTGCCGTTGGCGGGGACAAGAAGGTTGGCATTGTCCATACATGTCAGCTCAAGGGTGCCATCATTACATGACGCACGATTGTCGTTAAAGCGCAGCACCTTCTTTTCATCGGTATAGCGGATCCCGGCGGTCAGCTTGAACTGCTCCGACAGATTGAGATCGGCCTGCAAATATCCTGCATAAGCGCTAGTGGTGTTGCGTAAAATGCGGTCACCGAGCAGCAATGTTGTGGTGGGTGACAGCGTAAAGAGGTCAGCCAAATCGGTCTTGTTGCGCTCGTCGATATAATAGAGTCCCCCGACATAATCGATGAGACCATTGCCAAGCGTGCCGTTCAACTTGATTTCCTGAGTGAATTGGCTGTGTTTTCCATCGTTGGCGATGGTGAAGCCGCCACGTGCATAGCCGCGCACCGCAGGAAAAGGCGCGGATATGCTTGGACCGCCCCGGCCGTCAAAAAAGTCATAAGCGAACTGCTGAGTCAGGCTGACATAGCCGGTAATCAGGCTAAGCGTCGTATTCTCGCCGATATCGAACTGCAGATTGGAGGTGATGATGTCGCTGACGGCTTCCTGCCCCAGTCCGTAATTCGCTTTCCTGCCGGTTACGACGACAGGCGCATAAGGCGAGGGGGGACCGCCATTTTTACTAAGACCGGTACTGATGAATCGGCCTTTGCAGTCCGCAGGATTGGCCGGGTTGCATTCGAAATTCAGGATATTGTCGCCTTTGGAGACAATGTGCATATATCCTGCATTCCAGCGTGCCCAAGGCGCAAGCTCGCTTCGCACACCCAAGCGGACACCCCAACCGTCGTCGTCATTTAGTCGCTCGCCAGTGGTGACGTTTTTCGCATAGCCGCGATCATTCTGCCAATAACCGCTAAGTTTGATTGCAAAGCTGTCAGCGAGCGGCAGGTCGATCGACCCGCGCGCGATGGTTTTGTGGAAGCGGCCATAGCCGATCTCGCCAAAGCCGCTGATTATATTGCCGGGCTTGGCCATAATCACGTTGATTGCACCACCGGTGGTGTTGCGCCCAAATAGCGTGCCCTGCGGTCCTCTAAGAACCTCGACTCTCTCCACATCGAAAAGCGAAAGATTATTCGCATTTTGCCGCGAAAGGTAAATGTCGTCGACATAGGTGCCGACAGGCGGGTCGAAGGTCGCAATGGTTTCAGTCGAGCCCAGCCCGCGCAGGAAATACGCATTTGCAGAACCGATACCGGTATTATTTTGCGCCACTAGGTTGGGAACGTACTGCCCGATTTGCAAAGTGTTCGTTATACCCTGCGCTTCCATTTGTTCGGCCGAGAACGCCGATATCGCAATGGGAACGTCCTGTACATTTTCATCCCGCCGCTGCGCGGTGACGACGATTTCCGCAATGCCGCCTTGCTCGGCAGTCGCCTCATTATCCTGCGCCGCGGCCACAGGCATGATGACAAAACTCGACATAACGCTGGTCGCCAAAAGCAATTTCCGAATCATCACAATTCTCCCAAAATTGTCATCGCTGCGGCTCGTTTTGCGCTTCAGCGATAGTTCTTGCTCTCATTCCACTTTTATGATTTGTCCGGACAACTTTCATTTTTATTGCAGCGCTGTCAAGCGGCTTTGATGGAGACATAATGCAATGCAGCTTGCAGACCTGATTTATCCCACTCTCGTCTATCTGCATCTGCTGCTGTTCGTGCTGTGGCTTGGCGCGGATGTCGGTGTATTCCTTTTGGGCCAGCACTTTCGTAAGCGCAGCCTCTACACCCTCGACCAACGGATAGCGCTGTTGAAGCTGCTGGTGATCGTCGACCTGACCCCACGCGCGGCCTGGGCCCTCATGGTGCCTTTGTCGCTGACGGTATCCTATATCGGCGCTTGGTGGGATTTGTCGTTGGCAATTGTCATCGCTGGTTGGGCGATTGCGGCATTCTGGCTTTGGCTGGTGTTCGATGCCCATGTCCACGACATGACGCCGCGCGCAGCGCAGCGGCGCAGGTGGGAGGGATATTTGCGGTACGCGCTGGCGGCAGCTTATTTGTGGCTCGGGCTGGAGTCGGTGCTGACTGGCCATCCAATCGCGGTGGACTGGCTTGCTTGGAAAGCGCTGTTGTTCGGTCTGATCTTCGTTGCAGCGATTATGATCGACGTCAGTTTCAAGCCGGTAGGCGGCTTGCTCGGGAAACTCCTTGCCGAAGGTTCAACCGACGAAACTGAATTGCCATTACTACGGGTCATGAACCGTACGCGTATTTGGGTGTGGTGCGTGTATCTGTTGCTTCTGGTGACAGCGTGGCTGGGTGTGGTGAAGCCCAGCTAACATTTTTTGCTTGACTAAAAAGTTGTCCGGACAAATTGTGTGGCCAAACATTCTGCGGGAGCATATCAGGCGGCCATGCACGCTTTTACTAATTTCCTTTTCGTGCCCGGCAACCGGCCGGAACGCTTCGCCAAGGCATTGGCAAGCCGCGCCGATCTGGTGTGCATCGACCTTGAAGATTCAGTGCCGGACGATGAAAAGCAGCAGGCGCGTGATACCGCCCTGCAGGCCATCGCCGCGCATAAAGAGGGTCGCATAGCATTGCGGATCAACGGTATGCGGACCGCAGCGGGGCTTTCGGACGCGCTTGCCGTTGCACGTTCGGCAAAGCCCGCATGCCTATTCATCCCGATGGTTGAATGTGCGACTGAAATAGAAATCATCCGCAGCATCGTGGGCGATGAAATGGGAATCATACCATTGATAGAGTCCGTTCGCGGGCTTCAGGCTTCAGACAAGATTGCGCAATCGCCCGGGGTTGTCGCCTTGATGTTTGGCGGCGGCGACTTTGCCGGCGAGCTTGGTGTCGAATTGGCATGGGAGCCGTTGCTCCATGCACGCAGCGAAATTGTCATGGCGTCAGCGTCTGCCAAAATCCGCGCCATTGATGTACCTTATATCGACATCGAAAATGACGCAGGGCTCGCGGAAGAATGCGCGAGAGCCAAAATGTTGGGCTTCCACGCCAAAGCGGCAATTCATCCGCGCCAGATAGAAACTATATTTTCCTCGATGCGTCCAAGCGCTGCCGAGTTGGCCGAGGCGCGCGATGCCATCGCCGCATTTGACGCGGGCGGAGGGGCTGCTATCCGGTTTCGGGGCAAAATGCTCGAAGCACCGCTCATTCGCCGCTACCGACAATTACTGTCTTTGGGAGAAACACATAATGCGTGACAGCGTCATCGAAATCGCCCCCGGGCGGTTCCGCGAGGTGCAGGGGCGCTACTTCGAGGACTTCGAGGTGGGCCATATCTACGAGCACCGGCCCGGGCGGACGATTACCGACGCGGACAATGTGTGGTTCACCCTGCTCACGATGAACACTCACCCAGCGCATTTTGATTATGAATTTTCCAAGAAAACCGAATTCGGGAAGCCATTGGTGGTCAGTCCGCTGACGATCGCATTGATGACGGGGATGAGCGTTTCCGACACGAGCGGCAAGGCGATCGCCAATCTTGGCTGGGACGAAGTGCGGATGACTCACCCGCTGTTCGTTGGTGACACGCTCTATGCCGAGAGCGAAGTGCTGGAAAAACGCGAGAGTAAAAGCCGACCCGACCAGGGCATCGTAACGTTCAAGACGGTAGGCAAGAATCAGGACGGCGTGGTGGTAAGTCATTACAAGCGCACGGTGCTTGTCTGGAAGCGCGGCTGCGGCCCGGCAGACGATTGAGGAGAATGTAAATGGCCACAGCACCCAGCACTTTTCGTCCCCAGATGGACGCTGATGAGGAAGCAGCTCTGCTCGACGCCATCCAGAAATGGATCGACAAGGAAGTGCGCCCTGTCGTTCAAAAATATGACCATGACGACGTTTGGCCCGAAGAAATCGTCAACCAGATGGTTGAGATGGGCTTGTTTGGTGCGACCATAGGTCAGGAATATGGCGGATTGGGTTTATCGGCGGTAACCTATGCCAAGATCGTCGCGTTGATCTCGTCTTACTGGATGGCGATTACCGGTATTTTCAACTCGCACCTGATCATGGCGTGCGCGGTGGAACGCTTCGGTACGCCAGCTCAAAAGGCGAAATGGTTGCCGAAATTTGCCAGCGGCGAAATCCGCGGTGGGCTGGCTTTGACTGAACCCAATGCAGGAACCGACCTGCAGGCGATCCGCATGGTAGCCGAACGCGAAGGCGATGATTATGTGATCAATGGCACGAAAACTTGGATTTCCAACGGCATCAAGGGCGGCTGTTTTGCGCTGCTGGTAAAAACCGACCCCAAAGCCGACCCGCGTTACAAGGGAATGAGCCTATTTATCGCACCGAAGCAAGAGGGTTTCACCACCGGCAAGAAGTTCAAAAAACTTGGCTATAATTGTATCGACAGCGCTGAACTGATCTTCGAGAACTACCGGATATCTGCCGACAACCTAATCGGTGGGGTCGAGGGGCAAGGCTTTTTTCAGGCCACAGGCGGGCTCGAGCTTGGCCGCATTAACGTGGCCGCACGCGGTGTAGGTCTGGCCGAAGGTGCGCTTCGCCTCGCAGGCGAATATGCGCAATTGCGCGAAACGATGGGCAAGCCAATCTCGGAGCATCAGGCGATCCAGCTGAAAATCGGCGAAATGGTTACGCGCGCCCGCGCAGCGCGGCTGCTCACCTTCGATGCAGCCGAAGCCTATGATCGTGGCGATCGCTGCGACATGGAGGCAGGGATAGCGAAATTTTATGCTTCCGAGGCAGCCGTGGCCAACAGCCAGGACGCCATGCGCGTTTTCGGCGGATACAGTTACTCCAAAGAATATGACATCGAACGCCTGTACCGCGATTCCATGCTGATGTGCATTGGCGAGGGCACCAACGAGATGCAGCGCATCATCATTTCCAAGCAATGGATTAAGGCCAACCCTGCGTGAGCCAGCGCCTTCCACTCAAAGGCTTTCGCGTAATCAGCGCGGAGCAATATGGTGCAGGACCGTATGGCACCATGTTCCTGGCTCAGCTGGGCGCTGACGTTATCAAAATCGAGCCGCCAAAAGGTGGCGACTCCGCGCGCCATGTCGGCCCGCACTGGCTGCGCGAAGGTGAGAGTCTGTATTTCCAGAGCTTCAATCTTAACAAGCGTTCCCTGACGCTCGATCTCGGAACCGATGAGGGGCAGGAGGTTTTGCACCGGCTGGTTGCAGATGCGCATGTCGTTGCCAACAATCTGCGCGGCGATGTTCCCGCTAAAGTAGGACTTACATATGACGCTCTTAAGGCTGTAAACCCCGCGATCATCTGTGCGCATATTTCGGCATATGGTCGCGATAACATTCGTTCAAAGTGGCCTGGATATGATTATCTGATGCAGGCCGAAGCCGGGTTTTGCTGGCTTACCGGTGAACCGGACGGCCCGCCCGCCCGTTTCGGCCTGTCGATGGTGGATTTCATGACTGGCACGCAAATGGCCGTTGGTCTCCTCGCTGCTTTGCTTGACGCACAACGTACCGGCGAAGGCTGCGATGTCGATGTCGACCTGCTATCGGCTGCGCTGCATCAACTCAGCTATCCAGCAATCTGGTACATGAACAATGGTGATGTAACCACGCGCGCTCCCCATAGCGCACATCCTTCGGCAACGCCGAGCCAGATGTTTCGTGCCGCTGATGGCTGGATGTTCATAATGGCGCAACTGCCGAAATTCTGGTCGATCCTTGTCGACCGGATTGGCCATCTTGAACTTGGCGAGGATGTTCGCTATACCACGCCGCAATCCAGACTGGAAAACCGCGCTGCGTTATCTGACGAATTGAACGCGATATTTTCGGAGCATCCCGTTCGCCATTGGCAGGCGTTGCTTGAGGGACATATGCCGATTGCGCCAGTCTATGCGATGGATCAGGCCCTCGATAATCCTTGGCTTGAAACAATTGCCATGCGCGATATCGTGGCGCACCCAGACATGCCCGAAATGCACGTGCTGTCCAGCCCCATCAAGCTAAATGGCCAAAGGTTGCCGAACAAGGCAGGACCGTTGCTCGGCCAGGATAGCGACGCGATTTTGGGCGAAGTTGGATATGATGCCGTTGCCATCGCCAAGATGCGGGCCAATGGCGTAATTTGAACCGTGGGCAAGCTTTCCGACATTAAGGTAATTGACCTCTCAGTGTTCCTTCCCGGCCCGATGCTGACGATGATGATGGCGGATCAGGGAGCGGAGGTTATCAAGATTGAGACCGCGACCGGCGATCCTGCGCGGGAGCAGGCCCCGTTTGAAGCTGGCCAATCGGTGTGGTTCCGCAACCTCAATCGCGGTAAAAAGAGCGTAGTGCTGGATCTGAAAAGCGATGACGGCAAAGCTCGGCTTTGGGAATTAATCGAGCAGGCCGATGTGTTCGTTGAAGGTTTTCGGCCGGGCGTTATGCGCCGTCTCGGTTTTGACTATGCCGCAGTTTCGGCGCGCAATCCGCGTATGGTGTATTGTTCGATTTCCGCCTTCGGCCAGACCGGCAATCTTGCACATCATCCGGCGCATGACATGGCGGTGCAGGCGATGGCAGGGTTCCTTTCGGTCAATGATGGCGCCGATGGCATGCCAGTTGTGCCCGGCACGCCGTCTGCTGATATGGCAGCTGGCCTTACCGGATTATCCGCTGTGTTGATGGCGCTGATCGGGCGGGAGCGGACTGGCAAAGGCGACTATGTGGATTGCGCGATGTTCGACAGCTTACTCCCATGGTGCGCGCATGTCGCTGGCGCGGCCATATCAGGTGGCGGAGCGCCACGCTCAAGCGAACAGCGCTCGCTCGGCGGCGCGGCTTTTTATCAGGTTTATCGAACCGCCGACGGTAAGTATATCGTGCTTGGCGGGCGCGAACTGAAATTCGTCGCTAATCTGATGACGGCGCTAGAACGGCCTGACCTGATCGCGATTGCCGAACTGCCCGCCGGTAAGCAGGGCGAACTCATCCGATTTCTCAGCGCGACATTCCTAACCAAAACACGCGATGACTGGGTGAATTGGTTTGCTGACAAAGATGTCGCTTTTTCGCCGGTTCTCGATTTCCGCGAAGCGTTTGACCAACCGCACATCGCCGAGCGTGAATTGTTCATCGAGCATGATGGCGGACACCAGATCGCGCCTGCTATCCGCTTTGCGGGCGAGAACTGGACGCCTACCCAAGCGCCGGAACTCAATGCGGATGGCTGACCGTCTAGCCCTCGATATCGATGTGCATCGAATAGGCAAACCGGTCGCCGGGATGGTGGCTTGCCGAGATTTCGAGTATGCGGTCGGCGGCATCATGATAGCAACGCAGGATGCGCAGCGTCGGCGCGCGTTTGGGGATGCCAAGCGCCTTGGCAACGTCCGCGCTGGCTGCGATCGCCTGAATATCCTGCGTGACCTTGATGAAATTGATCTTCGCAAGCCGTTCGATCTGCTTGAAAATAGTATCTTCGCCGGGGCTGATTTTTGTCGCAATATCGCGCAGGCTTTCGTGAACATAAGCAACAGTGTGCGCAAGCGGTTCGGTCGAGTCAGCGCGCGTGCGCAGGCCCTGAAACCGGTTCCATCTTCCGCCCGCGACAAGGCCAAGCTGCTCGGCAATATTGCGCGGCAACGGGCCTTCTCCCAAGGGATCGAAAACTGCGCGGGTATTGCGGGCATATTGAAGAATTTCGGCGACATTGGACAATGGCTGATGCAGTGCGCCGCCGCGCGCGGCGGCTGGCTGAATGCTCGTTCCCGAACCGCGTTTGCGCGAAATCAGGCCTTCGGTTTGCAACGAACGCAGCGCCTCGCGCACTGTAAATCGCGACACGGCATAGCGTTTGCACAGGTCGCTTTCGGTCGGAAAGGCATCGGCCTTGTATGTTCCGCTGAGGATTTCCTCGCGCAGTTCGTCGGCCAATTCCTTGTAACGCGGCTTTGCGGCCAAATATCTTCTCCCCGTCGTGCGGCGATTACCGCATGAGCAAGCCTTTAAGCCTAACCGAACAACTCGCCAAGCATTTGATGCGCAAGATCGACGGCGCGACACGCGATCGGGCGCGGCTGCATTTACTGGATTGGCTGGGATGTGTGGCAGGCGCGCGGGATAGCAAGATTGCCGCGATGCTCAATCCAATGCAGAGTTCTCGCCTGATCCAGGCCATGTTTCTGGGCAATGTGCTCGAGATGGATGATGTACATCGTTCCGCGGTGCTGCATCCCGGCCCCGTGATTTGGCCAAGCGCGTTAGGCGAAAACATTGGAGATATGGACGCGGTGCTCAACGCTGCGGTCGCAGGGTATGAGGCGATGATCGCCGTTGGCGCAACGCTGGATGCACATCATTACGCGCATTACCATCCAACCGCCACAGCGGGCGTCTTTGGCGCGGCCGCGACTTTCGCGCGGGGATTCGGCCAATCGCAGAAGCAGACAGTCGCATCGCTTGGTCTCGCAGGATCGGTCGCTGGCGGATTGTGGCAGATGCGGCATGAAGATGTGACCACAAAGCAATGGCATGTCGCGCACGCTTGGGGAACCGCGCGTTCTGCGGTTGAATATGCCGAATATGGCGTTACCGGACCGCGCTTTATTCTCGAAGGTTCACAGGGACTTTACGCAGCCACTTGCAAAAGCCCAAAGCCGATGGAATTCCCGAACCGCTGGCGCATCTGGGATGTCAGTTTCAAACCATGGGCTGCGTGTCGTCATGCGCATCCAGCCATTGACGCAGCGCTTGAATTGCAGGCCCTGCTGGGCAAACTCGACGGCGAGATAGTCATTGAGACTTACGCCGATGCGATTGCTTTTTGCGACAACCCCGACCCCAAGACACCGCAGCAGGCAAAGTTTTCACTGCAACATGCGGTAGCGATTGTTGCGACCAGCGGTGTGCCAACGCTTGCTGATTTCGAGCCTGCTGCGATCCGTAAGCTGGCGAAAGCAAGAGCGCGGGTGACTGTGCGCGCATGCAAGGACATCACCGTGCGTTACCCTTTACACTATGGCGCGCGCGTCACTTGCAACAGACAGGCGGTCGAAATGATCGACACGCTTGGCGACCCGGAACGCCCGATGAGCGAGATGCAGATCATCGACAAAGCGCGGGCGCTGATGGCGTGGGGTGGGCTGTCAGGGAAGAATGCGGACAAGGCGGTCAAGCTGGCGCTGGAAGGCGATGATCCTCTGGCGATCCACAAAATGCTCGGGAAATGGCTCGTATGAGCCACATCGCCGCCATCCTTGATTTCGCTGCCGCGCCGCACGTTTTACTACCGCAGGTGCGGGCAGATGCCGAGCGCTTGCTGGCGGATACGTTGGCGGGCGGAGCCGCCGGTGCGGCGTCGCCGGAGGCGCTGAATCTTTTGCCAGCGGTGCGTGGATGGGGCGCAGGCGATGAGGCACGGACGTTGTCGGCGAATAAGCTGCCTGCGCCGTCTGCTGCATTTTTCAACGGTTTTGCGATCCATTGTCTCGAATGGGATGCAGTGCATGAGCCTGCCGTTGTTCACGCCCTATCGGCGGTGACGGCGGCGTTGTTGGCGGCATCGGACCGGGCGACCGGAAGCGAAAGCGATGATTTCCTGATTGCCCTTGCGGTCGGGGTCGATATCGCCAGCGGGCTTGGCTTGTCGGCCACTGGCCCGATGCAATTTTTCCGTCCCGCAACCGCAGGCGTAATTGGCGCAGCATTGGCCGTAGCGCGGCTGGAAGGCCTGTCGCACGACCAGATGGCGGACGTGCTGGGCCTTGCCTACAGCTTTGCAGGCGGGACAATGCAGGCGCATTTCGAGGCGTCGATTGCGCTGCCACTGCAAATCGGTCGCGCGGCGCAGGCGGCGGTTCAGGCTGTGGATCTGGTGAAGGCTGGATTGAGTGGTCCGCATGATGTTCTCGAGGGACCGTTCGGCTATTCCAATTTGGTCGAGCCGCTCGACTTGTCCAGCTATGCCGCCAGCCTTGGCACCGTCTGGCGGATTAGCGAGGTCAGTATCAAACCCTACCCATCGGGCAGGGCGAGTCACGGAGCCTTGGGCGCGCTTGCCGAGTTGCAAAATGCGGGCGCGGTCTCGCTTGAAACAGTCCTGAGCGTTGAATTGTTCGCACCGCCGCTGATCCACCGCCTTGTCGGTCGCCAATACCAGCATGACGCGCCGATGAGTTACAATCGGCTATGTCTTGCTTTTCTTGCGCCGCTCATGCTGCGCGACGGGTATATCGACCCGCGTTTGAATGACGCCATCCCCTCATTGGCTGAAAAGGTAACGGTCACGTTGGATGAAAATCCGGATGGAAATGCCATGTCGCCGCAGCGGTTGGTAGTGAGGTTCAAGGACGGCGCGACCATTGAACGTCAGATCGATGCCAATCTCGGCAGCCCCGATGCGCCGATGTCACCCGCGCAATATGCGGCCAAATATGACCTGTGCCGTGCACTTGCCCCCAACTGCGATCCACGCATTTTCGATGATCCCTTATCTTACGCAACGGACCCCAGATGAGTTTCCCAACCTATTTCGAAGCCTTTGATACCAAGCAGATGCTGGCCGACTATCCGGTCGGTGACGCGTTCACCGCGCGCTATGCCGCGATGTCGCGCGACGAACTGCATGCGCTGCAAAACGAGCGATTTTTGACGCTGATGAAGCGCGGGTGGGAAATACCCTTTTACCAACGTCTCTGGGGCGAAAAGGGAATACATCCAGGCGATATAAGCAGCCTCGCTGATATTGACAAACTGCCCGTATATGACAAATCTGACCTGATGGCCTCGGTGAACGCACATCCGCCTTATGGGGACTTCGATGGTCGGGAAAATTCGCCTGTGGTGTTCCACACCACGAGCGGCACGACGGGACGGCCGCAACCTTTGATGTTCGGACCCAAGGGGCGCGAAATCACCAATCTGCTCGTTGGCCGAATGTACCGCTGGATGGGGCTGCAGTCATCGGACGTGGTTCATTCGGTTTACGGTCATGGCATGATTAACGGCGGTCATTATATCCGCGAAGCCGTGACGCACTTTACAAATTCGCTGTTTCTGTCCGCCGGTACAGGCATCGAAACGCGCAGCGCAGCGCAAGTTCAGTTGCTGGCCGATTTCGGGGTGACAGTGATGGTCGGCTTTGTCGATTATATCCGCAAGCTTGCCGATGTTGCGCGCGAGGCTGGATTGCTTGAGCAGATAAATCTTAAAATGATCATCGGCCATCTTGGCACCGAAGACCGCGCCTCAACCGAGGCGGCATGGGGCGGGGCAAAGGCCTATGACTGGTATGGCGTCGGCGATACGGGAAGCATCGCAGGCGAAGGCCCCGACCGCGACGGGCTGTATGTCTGGGAAGATGCGCAATATCTCGAACTTCTTGGCGTCGATGATGGGCTGCCTGTTGCGCATGGAAAGACTGGCGACATGGTGGTGACCTGCCTGTTCAAGGATGACATCGCACCGTGCATCCGCTTCAATACACATGACATCACGCATGAACTGGACGGACGAGGTGAATTGGCGTT
Organism: Sphingomonadaceae bacterium; assembly: GCA_016462305.1. GTDB lineage: Bacteria > Pseudomonadota > Alphaproteobacteria > Sphingomonadales > Sphingomonadaceae > Sphingorhabdus_B. The sequence goes on from JAEMTM010000002.1 coordinate 31,028, forward strand.
CAAGCGTATCGCTGGCTTTAAGGGCCGAAGCGACAATATGGTCAAGCTGCGCGGTGTTAACCTGTTCCCGCACGCGATCGGTGCATTGATCGAAAACCGTGCAGATTTGACCGGTGAATATATCTGTACCGTAAAACGCGACCCGATGACACAGCGCGATGATATGGTTGTGCTAATTGAAAGTCGGGGCGGGACCGACATAAGCCAAGTTTCCGCGCTGCTCCGGCAGGGTTTAAATGTCGACGTATGCGTTGAACTGTGCGCGCCCGGAGGGACCGCCAGCCTGACGCAGATTGATGTGCGGCAAAAACCGATCCGGCTCATAGATGAGCGCGGCCTATGATTGACTGGGACGCCCTCGAAGTCGCCAACGCGCCGCTGAATGCCTTCACCGATTTTGATAGGTCGGCGACTGATGCGGAAGGCGCACTCGCCGGGCTGACCATCGGGGTTAAAGCCAACGTCATGGTCAACGGCCTACCGTGGACGGGCGGGTGCGAAGTGTTTCGGAACCGCATCGCCGAGCGTGATGCGGAGGTGGTGGCAAAGCTGCGCGCGGCGGGCGCAGTCATTATTGGCACGACAAATATGGAAGAAGCCGCGCTGGGCGCAAAGACGGACAACCCGTTTTTCGGTGCGACGCAAAATCCGCATAGACTGGGGTACACGCCCGGTGGTTCTTCGGGCGGCAGCGGCGCAGCCGTTGCGGCAGGGTTATGCGATGCTGCCTTGGGAACCGACACAATGGGTTCGATCCGCATTCCGGCGGCCTATTGCGGGGTATACGGTTTCAAGCCTGCGCACAGCGCAGTGTCTCAGGACGGGCTGGAGATGACCGAACCCTCGCTGGATACCATCGGTCCACTCGCGCGAGATCTCGACGTACTGGAACGGGTGTCTCGGGTGATCTCGAATTTTGGTGGAGGTGTTGCTGACGGTCCGGTTACAATCGTTAAAGCGTTAGGCGGCATCGAATGTGATCTTCCCGTACTGAACGCCTTCGAAGCTGCGCAATTGGCCCTCGGCGCGAATGTTGAAATTGAACTGCCTTATCCGCCCAGTCGCATCCGCTTTGCCGGCTTCATTCGGGCTTCGCGCTTTTTGGCAGCGCATCTGGCGGATGCTGAACCAGTCAAAATTTCGCCCGCACTCGCCAAATTGTTGACCTATGGCCCCAAACGCAGCGCAGCCGACCTGGCTGAGGATGCACAAGTAATCGCCGAAACAAAGGCCGCATTGAAGGCGGCGCTCGAAACCTACGGCGCAATCCTGATGCCGACTGCCCCGCAAGCCGCTTTCCCACACAGCAAGGCTGCCCCCGCTAATCAAGCCGACTTTACGTGCCTTGCCAATATTGCAGGTCTGCCCGCCATCGCCATCCCCGCAGGCTGGAGCAATGACGGTCTACCCGTCGGCGTCCAGCTCGTCGGCAAGGCCGGGGACGAAGCTGGTCTGTTCGCGCTGGCCCGTAAACTCGACGCCGCTCTTGCCGCCTATCGCCCGCCTGCTTATTTCGGATATTGAGGAGGAAAACATGCGTATCATCTGTTTGTTCAACCTGAAGGAAGGCGCCAGCGCCGAAGCCTACGAGGCGTGGGCGCGAGGGACCGATATTCCCGGCGTCAATGCACTCGGTTCGGTCAAGCGTTTTTCGGTCCACCGCGCTACTGGCCTGTTCGGCTCGGACGCCAAGCCGCCTTATGACTATATTGAGGTGATTGACATTCACGGCATGGACGCCTTTGTCGGCGATGTCACTGACCCCGAATTCCAGAAAGTGGCGGCGGGATTTGGCGAGTTCACCGATAACCCGACATTCATTCTTACCGAAGACCTCTGATGCGTTTCGCTGGCAAGACGATCGTTGTTACCGGCTCTGGCAAGCAGAAGGGGCTGGGTCAGGGGATATTGCAGCGCTTCGCCGATGAAGGTGCGCAGTGTGTTGTGTCCGATCTTGCGATCGATGCGGAGGCCGAGGCGGTTGCGAAGGAATTGCGCGAGCGTGGGGCGAAAGTTGCGACCATTGCTTGCGACGTGTCCGATGCAGCGCAGTGTAATGCGCTGGTTGAACAGTCGGTTGCGGCGTTTGGCAGGGTCGATATTTTCGTCAATAATGCAGGCATCGGCTTTATGATGAAGCCAATGCTGGAGGTCGATCCAAGGGATTGGGCGACTGTGATCGCCGTCAATCTGTCGGGGGCATTTTATTGCACGCAGGCCGCAGCCAAAGCGATGATTACTGCCGGCAGGGGCGGACGAATCATCAATATCGCCTCGCAGGCCGCCAAAACCGGCTTTCCCCATTTGCCCGCTTATGTGTCATCGAAGCATGGAATGATCGGCCTGACGCGGGCGACCGCGGTTGAGTTGGGCGCGCACAAAATTACCGTCAACGCGGTATGCCCCAATCATGTGACCACCGGATTGGGTGCGCAACAAAATGAATATTTCTCCAAACTGCTGGGGTTTGAGAATGTTGAGGCCTATCTGAAAAACATGGCCGCAAAAAACCCGATGGGCCGGTCTGGCCTGCCCTCGGACACTGCTGCGGCTTGTGCGTGGCTCGCCAGCGATGATGCATGTTATGTGACTGGAGAGGCGCTCAATATTTCGGGCGGGGAGGAAATGCATTGATGCAGGAAGAACGGATCGACTGGCCGGATGGCGCCAAGTTGGCGCTCAGCATCGTTATCAATGTCGAGGAAGGCAGCGAGATGACCGTTGCCCGCGGCGACCGTGGGATGGAGCCAGTCGACGAACTGGGCGTCCATGTCAAATCGCCCATCCGTAACTATTCGAACGAGAGCAACTATCTTTACGGTATAAAAGCAGGTGCGCCGCGTGTCGTCAAACTGCTCAAAGAATATGATATTCTCGCCAGCTGGACCGTCGCGGCGCTTTCCCTCGAAAATCATCCGGAAATCGCGCAGGCCATAGTCGAGCTTGGTCATGAACCGGTAAGCCATGGCTGGCGCTGGGTGCACCAGTTCAAGATGAACGAGGCGGAAGAGCGTGATTTCATACGCAAGGCCATCACCAGCATCGAAAAGACCACCGGCACCCGGCCCTATGGTTGGCTCTCGCGCTATCTGCTCACCGACAACACCCGCCGCCTGCTGATTGAAGAGGGTTTTACGTATCATATGGACGATTATTCAGGTGACGTGCCTTTCTGGGACCGCGATTGCGTCCCGGGCAAGCCGATTGTCATCGTCCCCTATCAACTAGACAGCAATGATATGAAAATGTGGACCGATCCGGCGATGACGCCCGATCAATGGCTACATTATGCCAAACGCAATTTTGACCAGATTTATTCAGAAGGCATACAAGGCAATCCGAAGATGATGTCGCTGGGGCTCCACTTGCGAATCATCGGGAGGCCCGGACGGATATGGGCGTTACAGGAATTCTTAGAGCACGTTCGGAAACATCCGGACATCTGGGTCACCACCCGCAATCAAATCGCGCAACATTTTGCGCAAGGAAATCCGGCATGAGCCTTCGTCTCGAACGCGACGGCCCTATAGGCCGGATCATGATCGACAGGCCTGAGAAGCGCAACGCCTTCAATCAGGAAATGTGGGAGCAGTTTCCAGTATTGTTGGGTGCGGCGCTGATCGACCCCGCGATCCGCGTTGTGGTGGTGCAATCCGCTGCCCAAGGTGTTTTCTGCGCAGGCGCAGACATCAACGAATTGATGTCGCATAAGGACAATTCCGCATGGCGCGAAGCCAATCAGGCAGCGATCAACAGGACGCAGCACGAACTCGCTCGATTTGCCAAGCCGACGATAGCTTTTATTGATGGCGATTGCGTCGGCGGCGGATGCGGCATCGCGCTCGCCTGCGATATCCGCGTCGCTACCGCCGGATCGCGGATCGGGATCACGCCAGCCAAATTGGGACTGGTCTACCCGCTTCATGATACCAAATTGCTCGTCGATCTGGTGGGGCCTGGGCAGGCCAAAAAGATGCTTTACACAGGCGCGCTTCTCTCGGCGCAAGAAGCGCTGCGGATCGGTTTGGTCGAACTGATCGAGGATAGCGCCACCGCGCTGGCGGATCAGATTGCGGGCAACAGCGCACACAGCACGCACCAGATAAAGGGCTTTGTCCGCCGTATTCTCGATGGGCAGGCAGATGATGACCTGGAAACGAAACGCATCTTTGCCGATGCATTTACCACGCCCGACTTTATCGAAGGCACAAGCGCATTTGCCCGCAAACAAAAGGCCGAATTCAAATGAACAATTTCCTCACACATGGCTGCATCATGGGTGGCGTCGTGACAACGCCCAATTTGGATGCGGCGCTGGAGGATTATCATGGGCGGCTAGGGCTGAACATCGTTGAGCGCGGTGAACTGGCTGCTGATTTGGCTGCGAGTTGGAAGTGCCCGGCGAACGGGGGCGCACGCACCGCGACGCTGCAACCGCAAAGCGGCGCGCATTGCTTTATCCGACTGGTCGAACAACCTGTGCCCGATGAGTTTATGCCGGTGCGGACATACGGATGGGCGGCCTTTGAGCTGACCGTGCAAGATGTCTATGGCTGGCCCGGGCGTCTGGAAGGCAGCGGTTTCGATATTGTCGGGCCACCCAAACCAATCGAAGGCCTACCCTATTTCATACCGATGCAGGTGACTGGGCGCGGGCGCGAGATGATCTATCTCAATGAAGTAGCAGAAAATACGCCGTCGTCCGACTTGCCCAAGGCCGCCTCACTGACCGACCATATATTCATCGTTATACTCGCGACGCATGACCGCGAAGCGAACCTGGCATGGCTGCAGGAAAAAATAGGCCTGGATGTTGGCGGCACTTACACGCTTGAATATACTATGATCAACAAAGCGTTTGGACTGCCTGACGGCACGCAATCCTCGATAACGATGGTTCAGAAGGACCGGCTGCCGATTATCGAAGTCGATGGCTATCCCAAACCCGCGACCGCTCGCCCACATACGCCCGGATGCCTGCCACCCGGGAATGCGCTGGTGACTTTGGCAGTGGACAGTCTGGACGCGATCAACGCTGCGTTTATCGAGCCGCCGGCCGTGCACAGCGGAGCAATTTATGCAGGGCGGCGGTCCGCGACGGTGGTCGGCATGGCGGGTGAGTTGTTGGAGCTGGTGGAAATCAGCTAAACCACCAGCACCGTCGACCCGGTCGTCCTGCGACCTTCCAAATCGCTATGCGCCCTCGCCGCCTCCTCTAGCCCGTAACGCTGGCCGATATTGACCTTGATAATTCCCTGCCGGAACATGTTGAATACATATTCGCTGCCTGCCGCGCGTTCCGCGGCGTGGTGGTAGTAGTCGAAAAGTGTCGGACGCGTGTTATAGAGCGAACCTTTCTGGGCGAGGATGCCGAGATTGACGCCGCCAACGGGCGCATCTGCATTGCCGTAATTTACAATCAGCCCGCGCCGCCTTGCACTATCGAGCGACGCTTCCCAGGTAGCCATTCCGATACCGTCGAAGACTATCTCGACGCCGCGTCCGTCGGTCAGCAAGCGTACCTGCTTGGCAACATCCTCCTTGCCGTAAAGGATGACATGGTCGGCCCCGAATTCACGCGCCAAGGCAGCTTTTTCTTCGGTGCTGACCGTTCCGATGACGTTAGCGCCGATATGCTTGAGCCATTGCACCAGCATTAGGCCGACACCGCCGGCTGCAGCGTGGACCAGCACGTTCGATTTAGGTTGCACCTTGGCGCAGCGTTCGACCAGAAACTCAGTGGTGCAGCCCTTCAATATGCCTGCCGCAGCAATCTCGTCGCTGATATCGTCGGGTATCAAGAACAAGCATGCAGCCTCAATATTGCGCGCAGTCGCATATGCGCCAAGCGTCGGACCGAAACAGCAGACCCGGTCGCCGACCTCCCAGTCTGTCACGCCCTCGCCCAGCGATTCGATAACGCCCGCTGCCTCCAGCCCGAGTCCGCTAGGGAGCGCTACCGGATAAATACCGCGTCGGTGATAAGTGTCGATGAAGTTAAGGCCAACCGCAGTATTGCGCATCCGCACTTCGCCCGGACCCGGCGGCGACAGTTCGACGTCTACCCAGTTTATGACTGCTGGCCCGCCAACTTCAACAATCTGTGCTGCCCGTTCCATTTTGATTATACCCCTGACAATTCGCCTTCGATCAATAGCACCTGACATTCGGCGAGGCCATCACGCAGCTTTTTAACTTCGGCATATTCGGGTGAGTTCCAAAAGCGCAAAGCCGCGTGCTTGTCAGGCCATTGAGAAATGACAACTGATGCGCCGCTTCCAAAGCCGCCTTCCAGCAATTCGGCACCGGGCGCACGAAGCACATATTTGCCGCCGAACCGGGCTACCAATTCAGCGGCTGCCTTACCATATCCGCCGACAAACGCGTCGCGGTCGGCTATTTTGGCGGCGATAATCATATAGGCAGGCATATCAATTCTCCGGCTAAATTCGGATTGTTGCAAAATAGATACAGTGCGTATTCATCGCCAAACTATGTTAAAATTTGTCTGGACAACTTTTGCGTAAAATGGAAGCATGCTTTTCGAAGATCACGAATTTTCAGGGAGGTTGATCGTGAAAAGCTTTTCCAAACCGTTTTTGTTGACCGCATGTTCGCTTATGCCTTTTGCGCTTGTCGTGCCATCCGCCGCCCATGCGCAGGACGCCGCTTCCGTAGCGGAAGAAGAACAGGGCGGAATCCCCGAAATCCTCGTCACCGCCCGCAAGGTCGAGGAATCGCTATCAGAAGCTCCCGTCGCGGTATCAGTGATTACCGCAGATTCCATCGCGCAACAGGGGCTCAACTCGCTTGACGATTTCGCCAAGCAGGCCGTCGGCATCAGCTTCAGCCAGGCCTTTGGTCGTACTACGGATCGTCCGGTAATCCGCGGCGCGTCCAACGTGTTGGCAGGTGTGCAGGCGGGCGTCGAAACTGGCGCTGCCTTCTTCATCGACGGAGTGTATTATCAAGGCGATATCCAAGGTTTCGACCCCTCATCCATCGAGCGGGTAGAAATAGTCAAAGGGCCGCAGTCTGCTCTTTACGGTCGCAACACTTATGCTGGGGCCATTAATTACATCACCAAGGACCCGTCGGAGGATATTAGCGTCAGCGGGCGGCTGCGTGCCGCCGAGCATAATGAATATGAAATCTCCGGTTCGGTCTCGGGGTCCCTGCTTGATAACATGCTCGGTGTCCGTGTCGGCGGGCGCTTTTTCAAATATGGCGGTGAATATCGCAACCAGTTGACCGGCAAGCGCGTCGGACAGGAAGAAACCAAGTCGGCTTATGCCACTTTGACTTTCAAGCCGTTCGAAGATTTCAAAATGCGATCACGGTTTAGCTGGCAGAAGGACGATGACGGCCCGCTGGCCCTTTTTTTGCAAGGTGCGGCGGACAATAACTGCAGTCCCGGTTTCCGGTCGGCGCGCTATCGTACAGGCTCACCGTTTGTGCCTTTATCGCCTGCGACCTTGGTATCCACCAACACGAATCAGTTTTATTGCGGCGTTATCAAGCCGCAGCCGAATAATGTTCGGTTGAACACCGATCCGATGATGATCAACGCTACACTTGGCACGCGCGATGGTACTGCTTATGATGGCATCACCAATGAGCAGTTTTCGATGACCAATATCATCGACTGGGATCTCGGCGGTTCGGGCTGGATCTTGTCGAGCCTGACCGGCTGGCGTGATAACAAGAATTTCTTCGGTACCGATTCCGATCATAGCGATGCGTTTGTATATTTTGCAGGTTCCGCGGCAAGCACGCTTGGCACCGAACCTGCATTTGCCAATACCAATCGCGATGACCAGCAGGACATCAGCCAGGAAATCCGCATTTCCAGCCCTACGGACAATCCGTTCCGCATTCTTGTCGGCGGCTATTATTTCCGGCAGGAGTTTCGTTCGCAGGACATTACCTTTGCCAGCGGCACTGCCGGGCTTGGCGTCGGGCTCGATAGTTCTGAACATAACACGATCGTCAACAATGCCGTTTTCGGCCTTGCCGAATATGACTTCAGCGATGCTTTATCTGTAACTGCAGAGCTGCGCTATGCCGAAGAAACGAAAACGCAGATTTCGCGCGGCGTGGGCGGGGCATCCGTATTCTGTGCGGGTGAGGCCAGCCGCCTCTCGGCATTCGGTGCGACAGGTGCGGGCAATGTTTGTCGCCCCGCATCGAAATTCACCGGTCTCGATCCACGGATTGCGATTAATTATACCACTCCAGGCGGCATGCTGATCTATGGCGTGTATGCGACAGGACGCAAACCAGGGGGCTTTAACGGTTCGGCTGGCGTTACCGCCACCTTGCAAACGGGTCAGAATTTTGTCGAATATTTGCCTGAAAAATCGAAGGGGGGCGAACTGGGCATCAAATTCGATGCACTAGACCGCACCTTGCGCGGTACGGTTGCCGGGTTCTACAACGAGCTGACCAATGTCCAGTTGACGCAGGCCATTCCCAATCCATCGGGCACTGGAGCGTTGACCTCCATTGTCGCCAATTCGGGCAATGCCACAACCAAAGGCCTTGAAATCGAATTGCAAGCTGCCCCCACCGATGGCCTTTTGTTTACAATGGGTCTTGCCTATGTTTCAGCGAAGTTCACGAAGGGTTGCGATGCGGATTATTTTATCCTGAATTCGGGCGGTCTGCGGACCAACTTTGATACGCGCAATCCCACCGCCGCGGGGCTGGCTTTATGCGATATTTCTGGCAAGACGCTGCCGCTGGGATCTCCCTATATCGTCAATGGCTCGGTAAATTATGAAACCGGACTTGGGTCGGGCGACGGCAAATTGTTCGGTATTGCCAACTTTTCATACGAGGATTCGAAGTATATCCAGACCGACAATCTGGCCAAAACCGGCGACACGTTTCTGCTTAACGCGCGGCTTGGCTTTAAGACTAAGAACTTCACCATTGCGCTGTTTGGACGTAACCTGACCGATGAGGACTCGATTCCACTGGCGACCCGCTGGTTCGACTTGCGTTACGGTGCGGGGACTACGGGACTGCCACCTCCCGCTGGCGTGACCTTCGATGGCCGTCCGGCGCAGGTCGAAACGGGAAGCCCGCGTGCGTTCTTCGGCGCGTTGCGTAAGGGCCGGACCTTCGGTTTGGAAGGCACGTTCAATTTTTAAGGCATAACAACGAGCAGGATGGGCCATGTAAACAAGGGGCGTCGGCAAACCGGAGTCCTTTGTTTATATGCGCTCGGCGACCAACCGCGCCACCCGGTCACCGGATTCGAGCGCGGCCTCCATGCCCGACGCAGACTGCGCCATATGCTCTCCGGCGAAATGCAGCCGCTGGCCCTCGGCACGGGTGGCGCGGGCCAGCAGGGCCGCCTGCCCGATGCCAATATGGTGATAGATGCCCCGTGCCATCGGGCTTTGCTGCCAGCTGAATAGCCGCTCCATCTTCAACTTTCCCTTGGCAGAGGGCCGCGCATTCTCGATGCGGGCAATGATCTCGGTTGCGGCCAGCGCTGGATTGGTGCGGACCAGAAGGTCGGCACCTGCGCCGACGGCCCAGACTTTTAGCATTGCCGGATTGTCGCCCAGAACGAACACCCGTCCGATCAGCGGATCGTCGGTCCACAATGTTTCGGGAAGACCGTCCGATTTCCAGAAAGCCTCGCTCGCGGACAGATAGGCAAAGCTCGCGCGGGTGTAGGGTAATGATGCAATGAGCGTTGCGATTGCAGCATCGAGATAGCCATCAATCGGAATGTGGCGCAATGCGGAGAAAGGGATGGTGCAGATAGCGTGGCGCCCCCGGACGCTGTTCTTTGTTGTCCTGACGGTAACGCCATTTGCATCCTCGCTGATTCCTGTCACGAGTTGCCCCAGCCGGATCGGTGATTTGATCCGCGCCGCCATTGCTTCGGGCAGGCGCTGTGACCCGCCGTCTATTGTCGCGGTTGGCCCGGCCCCCGCGCGAAAAATTGCGGCAGTACGCAGCGCGTGAAGTTGCGACATACTGGCCAGCGTATTGCCGTTCATATTTGCCTGAATCAGCCGCAGCGCCTCGTCGCTTGCACCTGCCTGACGGAGCGCGGTGGCATAGGAAATGTCTAGCGTAGGGTCAGCGTCCAGCCATGCCTCAGGATTGGCAAGGCGACGCAATTTGGTGCCATAAGAGAAGCCCAGCGCCGACGGCAAAGTCGAACGCTCGTTGGCGGAAAGTCTGTTCGCCGCCGCCGTCGGCCAGTCTGCAGGCGTAACCGTTTGCCCGTTGATGTTGAACAAGGCAGAGCTAGACTCGGCAATTCCGGCCCCGGCTCCGCCTCTTTCGCTCAATCCTACTTTCAAATCATTCGCGATAGCACGCAGCAACCTGTAGCCCGTTCCGACTTGAATACCGCCAGCCTCGGGTTCACCCGGCAGGTCATAAAGCGTATGCAGCCGTCCGCCGACGCGCTTTTCGCCTTCGACGATGACGGTCTTTAGTCCAGCCGCTTCAAGTTTGTGCGCCGTTAACAATCCGGCCAACCCCGCGCCAATGATAACGACATCGACCTCGGTGCGCCCCCATGCGGCGCGCGGGGCGAAACCGGCGACCAAAGCCGCGCTCGTTCCCTGAAGAAAATGGCGGCGGTTGGTGGCAACGGTCATCTGTAAAGGTTGCCATCAACTGCCGCGTTGATGCAAGCATAATTTGTCCGGACAAAAATGGCGAACTTGATGCTTCACTGGGCCTTAGTGCATTATTAGGACACAGATATACGGTAGCTGCTGAACGACCATCATCTTTGGCTATTTTCTAAGGTGTTCGACGCCAAGCTCGGCCCAAATCCATGAAAAGTCATAGGTTGCCATCGGATCGGCGTCATTTGGTTGCTGACCGGACTGGTTTTCGATGTATTTGAGCCATTCGACCAGTTTCTTGCGACTCTTCGCGCTTTCGGCGGCTTCTCGCGGTGTCAGATTGTCGAGCATGCCTAAGGGTTGATTGAGTGTTTCGAAATAGTGCTCGTCCATCATATTGTGGATCAGTTCGGTTGCCTCTTGGGGGGATATGCCGGAATCGGGCGGCGGCCCTTGACGGTTGTGCGCGGCCTGTTCGATGGTTTCAATTTCCGTAAGTGGCTTGCCAACCGCTGTGCCCAGCAATTTGGTCAACGCGGCTGTGCCAGTCTTGGCGCGATTGGCGGAATTGACCGAAAGGACAAGCGCGTTGCCCTTGATCTCGATATTACCGAAAACAGTACGGCCATCATCGGTGCTTGTGCTGAAGGCAAGTTTGCCAGGGCCGCTCGCCAAGGGAATTGTCTTTCCCGAAGGCTTCAGCCAGTTCCAAAAATATTCGTTCTCACGAGACATTTCGGGTTCGGTATCCAACAGGGCGGCAATGTCATTGGCTGTCGTGCCTCGCTTGAGCGGAAACCGGACATTGTGGAACATCAGATCGTCGCCATCGCTATTCTGAATCACCGGCTTTTGCAGCCCCAGCGCTTTGGCAAGAATATCGAAAAGCCAAGCCGTTGTGAACAGAGGGGCAATGCTAGCCAATGTTTCATTATCGATGTTGATTGTGCCTGATTTCCGGCGCTTGCCTTCGGCGCTGCGTAGGCCATCTAGCAAGATATCGGCTGCCTCGGCTGTGAAGGGCAGAATGACACCCGACAGGATATGAGCTTTGCGTTCAGGCACGACCCGCGCAGCGATCCTGTCCCATTGTTTAAGAGTGCGTGATCCCGACTTTTCAGTCACCCGAACGGGCTCGCCGCCGCGCACCAAATCGCGAACGAGAAATCCTTCGCCAATGACAACATCGCTGACTTCATAAAGGCTCATCGCTGAATCGCGAAGCGCGCGAAGATAGACTTTGGTCAGCGCGGCTTCGTTCCAACCGCGACGCTTGAGATAATCGTCTACCAGGTTCTCCCCGTCAGGCTCAAACCGGCGCGTCATCAGGTCTTCAAGGGCGCAGCCAAACAGGACCCCGGCATAATGCTCGCTGACAATCGCGCTAATTTCTTCAAATTCGAGGTCAAATTCCTCCATGGCCCCGCCGACATGATCGTCAAGAGCATCCTGCAAAGAATCACTCCAGTCATCGCGTGTTGCAAATTTGACGATGCGCGAGAGATCATGGCGGACTTTCATAGCGTTTTCTCCGGATATGCCTTCTGTTCGGCGACAATACGCGATACGGTGGGTTGGCTGG
>JAEMTM010000043.1:0-4938 GCA_016462305.1 Sphingomonadaceae bacterium
TGGCTTGCGGCGGTTGTTTGCACGCCTTGGGTGCAGAACAAATCCTTCATGCCAATCGGCACGCCCGCCATTTTGCCCAGCGGCTTGCCAGCGGCACGGTCGGCATCGACGGCCTGCGCCGCCTCTATAGCTTTTTCGGGTGTTTCCACGATGAAAGCGTTAAGCGCCTTTGCTTTGGCGACGTTTGCATTGAAAGCAGTCGCGACTTCAACCGCAGTAAATGCGCCGGAGGTTACGCCATCACGGATCGCGGCCACGCCCAATTTGGTTAGTTCGGTCATACAAAATCCTCGTCATCCTGAACTTGTTTCAGGATAACATGCGACGGTTGGGCGTTATCCTGAAACGAGTTCAGGATGACGATGAGGGGGCAAAAAACGACGGTAAGGGGAGTGTGAAGGCCCATCATTCAATCACCTTCGGCACGCCAAAGAAGCTGCCTTCCTTGGCTGGTGCGTTGGCGAGCACCTTGTCGCGCACGTCGCCATCGGTCACAACATCGTCGCGCAGGCGCAGCTTATTGGGGATGACCGCCGTCATCGGCTCAACGCCCGTGACGTCGACCTCTCCCAATTGCTCCACCCAGGCCAAAATGCCATTAAGCTCGCCGACCATCTTGTCAGCCTCAGCATCGCTAATCGCGATACGCGAAAGCCGTGCGATTTTGTTCACGGTATCTTTATCTACAGACATGCTATTCCTTGTGGTCGGGATCGACAAGCGATCCCTTCATGGCGCTAGCATTGCGCCTCCATTGCTTCAACGGAAAAGCATAGAGACAGGGACACTTAAATTCACCTTCGAGGCGTCAAATTGGACCTAAATGGTCCTGAACCTAAGCGTTGCGCAAATACCAATCATAATCAATGCTAGGCACTTGTCCGAAATAGCGATCCTGCTCCACGCGCTTTACAATGGTGAACATGTCAACAAAGCGGTCGCCAAGATAGTCCCGTAGCAATTTAGAGCCGTGGAAACGGTCGACTGCGGCAAACCAATTGCTGGGCGGCTTGTCGTCGCCTGACCCGTCACGGTCATAGCCATTGCCCACAACCGCTGGGCCGGGGTCAATCTGGTGCGTGATACCATGATGCATACCCGCCAATACGCCAGCCACCGCAAGATACGGATTGGCGTCGGCACCGCAGGCGCGATGTTCGACATGGCGGCTTGATGGCGGACCGGCCGGAATACGGAAGGATACAGTGCGGTTATTGACGCCCCAAGTCGGCGCAACCGGCGCGTAGCTGTTCGCCTTAAACCGGCGGTAGCTATTGGCATGCGGCGCAAAAAGCGCGAAGCAATCACCAACGCTGGCGATCATCCCGCCTATGGCATGGCGCAGCATAAGCGTGCCTTCGGGATCATCGGCGGCGAAGAGGTTATTGCCGTCTGTGTCGTTCATCGACACGTGAATATGCATGCCGGAGCCTGCTTGTTCGGCAAATGGCTTTGCCATGAACGTCGCCTCAAGCCCGTGCGCCTGCGCCACCGCCTTCACGACGCGTTTGTACATGATCGCATCATCACAGGCGCGCAGCACGTCGGGCTTGTAGCGCAAGGTCAACTCGCACTGGCCCGGCGCAAATTCGGATATGGCCGATTCCAACGGAAGCCCCTGAATATCGCAGCTTTCGTATAATTCGTCGAAAAAGGGACGGAAATCGTCAAGCTCGCGCAGGCCATAGACTTCGACCATCTGCGGGGTTTGACCACTATATTCTGGTCGCGCCGGACGGATAGACCCATCGCGTGCACGCTTAGGGTCCAGCAGGTAAAACTCAAGCTCCACCGCCAAAGCGGGCGTCAGGCCCATTTGAGCAAAACGGTCCACGACAAGGCCAAGGACATGGCGCGGGTCAAGGTCGTGCGGTTGGCCATCCAGTTCATAAAAATCGACCATGAATTGCGCCGCATTGTCGCCAGCCCAAGGGGTGCGGACCAACGTGCCGGGAATTGGCTTCATCGAACGGTCGGCATCGCCATCTTCCCAGACCAGACCCGTTTCGACCGTGTCCTGCCCGGTGATATCGACCACAGTGATGGAGCCGGGAAAAAAGCGGCCGATTTCATAGACGGACAACACCTCATGCTGCCGCAGCCGCTTACCACGCGGGACGCCGCCAAAGTCGGTGTAGATCATCTCGATAGAATCGATATCAGGATGCGTCGCAAAAAACGCCTCTGCCTCGCTACGCGGCGCGATGGTCGCTGATGATATTGCGCGTTTGATTGTCATGATGTCACTTCCGTCCGCCCGAATTTTCAAATGCTAATAGCTCAGTCAGCGCATTGTTCAACTCTGCCGCGAGACGGTCAACCTGCGCGGCTTGCGTCACCGGGCTGACCAGCATCATATTGTGGAATGGCGCAAGCAAGATGCCGCGATTGGCGAGATACAGGTGGATCGTGCTTTCCAATTCATGGTCCATCACTGCGCGCGCTTCACTACCATTGCGCGGCGGGGTGGCCGAACAGACCAATTCAACGCGCGCGCCGACATGGCTGACATGCCAATGCACCCTATGCGCGGCAATCACCGCGTTCAGTTGCGCCACCAGCCGGTCGGTGATCGAGAGCATATGGGCATAAGCATCCCGCGTAATCACCTGCCCCAACATCGCGTGCATCGCGGTAATGGCGAGCGCATTGGCCGATAAGGTCGTGCCTATGCCGCTATGCCCCGGCGGACGCGACGCGTTCACCGCCGCCATCCGTTCGGCAATCTGCGCCGTAAAGCCGTAAACCGCGCACGGCACACCGCCGCCGATGGATTTACCTACGACCAATATGTCGGGCTTTGGGCCATGCGTGTTGCTGTGTCCGCCATAGCCGGACGAGATGGTATGCGTTTCGTCCAGCACCAAAATCGTGCCGGTTTCATCACATAGCTGGCGCAATTCCGTCAGGAACCCCGGCGCATCGCGCACCATACCGATGTTGGTCATCAACGGTTCGGCCAAGACGCAAGCGATGTCGCCGCCGCGCAAAGCAGCGGCAAGCGCGTCCACATCGTTAAATTCGATCACCACGGTCGTTGGCAACAAGTCCTGCACCTGCCCTATCAAGCTTGGCCGGTTGACCGCACGGCCATCGCGCAAGTCGACGAAAACATCATCGACCGCGCCATGATAGCAGCCGTTGAAGACCAAAATCTTGTCGCGTCCCGTCATCCCACGGCACCAACGAATGACGGCGCGGTTGGCTTCACTCGCTGTTGTCGTCACTTGCCATTGCGGCAGGCCGAACATGTCGGCGAGCATGAAGCCCAATTCCGCGCCCTTCGCGGTGGGCAGCATATAGCTTAAACCTTGGCCTGCTTGTTCGGCTATGGCTTTGGCCAGCGGCGCGGGTGCGTGGCCAAACATGCTCGCCGTATCGCCAAGGCAGAAGTCATCAAAAACCTGCCCGTCAATGCTCGTCAGCGTCGCGCCAGAAGCCGCCTGAGCGACAATCGGGAATGGGGTGGACCAATCGAGCATCCAATGAAACGGAACGCCTTGGAACCAGCCCTGCGCCTTTTCTGCCTGCACCTTGGATTTAGGGTTAGCCGCGATGAAGCGCGCGACTTCGCGTTCGCGCATATCGCTTATGGCTTGGCGGGCGATCATAAACGGTCCCGCATCGCATAATAGAGCAACCCAAGCGTTGCCAATGGCCGTGCGAGCCATTTTCCGCCGGGAAAGCGACTGTGCGGTAAGTTTGCAAAAACATCAAAGCGTGACATTGTGCCAACCACCGCCTCTGCCATCAATTCCCCCGCCAGCGTCGTGACCAGCGCGCCATGGCCAGAAAAACCGTGGGCGTAAAACAGGTTGCCCTTGCGCCCCATATGCGGCAGCCGGTTCATCGTAACGCCAACGGCTCCACCCCAGGCATAATCGATGGGAACATCGCCGAGAGAGGGAAACACCTCAGCAATGTGCTTACGCACAAATGCGCCAATGTCATTAGGTGGCGTCTGCACATATTTTTCACCACCGCCGAAAATGAGGCGTTTGTCGGCAGAGAGGCGGAAATAATTCAACACAAAACGACAGTCCGCCACCGCGGCGTCGCTGGGGAGCAAATGGTCAGCATCAGGCAGCGGCGCAGTCGCGATATTATAGTTCATGATTGGGACGGTGTAGCTGCGCAATTCGGGCGCGATACCCCCGGTCCAAGTGTCGGCTGCTATGATGACATGCTTAGCGGTCAAAGTTCCTACCCCTGCCCGTATCTCGAGTTGTGTTCCTGTATCGACAGGCGTTTGGGCCGCCGTATTTTCATATATCCGCACGCCAGCCTTTTGCGCCGCTTTTGCAAGCCCAAGCGCATAATTCAACGGATGGAAATGCCCGCCTTGGGGGTCATAAATACCGCCGTGATAACCACCGCCGTTGATATGGCGCCCGATATCCTGTGGCTGGACAATCTGCGCCTCCCAACCAAAATGCTGTGCCAAAAATGCCGCATCGCGCTGCATCGCATCGAAATGCGCGGGCTTATAGGCCGCTTCCAAATGCCCCGCTTTTGCATCACACTGAATATGGTGCTTGGCGATACGGTCCTTGACCCGGGCGACCGCGCCATAAGCCAAATCGAATAAAGCCTGCGCGCGTTCGCGGCCAAACTCTGCGTCGATTTCCTGCATCGACCAACGCAGGCCAGGGATGAGTTGACCACCATTGCGGCCCGATGCACCAAAGCCGATATTGTGGGCCTCAAGCAGAACAACCGAAAGGCCTTTTTCGGCACAGGCCAAGGCGGCGGAGAGGCCCGTAAACCCTCCGCCAATAACGGCTACGTCACAGTCTTCTGCGCAAGCCAACGCAGCTTGCGTTTCCCACTTATGTGCCGTCGCGGCGTAATAGCTTTGGTTGAGGTCACTCGACCCGCTCATTTTCATGCGTCACCCTGAATTTTTTTCACCTCTGGTGACTGGCGTTCCAGGGTCCA
>JAEMTM010000043.1:5038-7499 GCA_016462305.1 Sphingomonadaceae bacterium
AAAGAGCGATGTGCAAACGCGATTCACGTTACACCCTCAGCAACAAATGCTCGCGTTCCCAGCTTGAGACCACCGACTGGTAATTGAACAATTCATAATCCTTGACCGCGTAGAAAATGTCGAAAAACTCTTCTCCAAGCAGATTGCGCACGGGCTTGCAGGCGCTGAAACGGTCCAACGCGGCCTCCAACGTGCGGGGCAAGGTGCGGGCGCGGTTATAGGCGCTGCCGGTGATCGCCTTGGCAGGCACCATCCGCTCCACCATACCAATATAGCCGCAGACCAACGACGCCGCCATCGCGAGATAGGGGTTGGAGTCTGCGCCCGGCAAGCGGTTTTCAACGCGGCGGTTGGCCTTGTCCGAAATTGGCACGCGGAAACCGCAGCTTCGATTGTCCTCGCCCCATTGGACGTTGATGGGCGCGGCGCTATCGGGGCGCATCCGGCGGAAGCTGTTCACATTAGGCGCCCAGAGCGGCGATATCTGCGGCATGAACTTCACGAGACCCGCTATATAACTGCGGAACAACGCACTGTCCTTACCATTGGAGTTCGAGAAAAGATTTCTACCAGTTTCAGCGTCAACCACCGATTGGTGGATATGCATTGCGCTGCCGGGCTGCCCGGCCATCGGGTTCGCCATGAAGGTGGCATACACGCCATGCTGTTTGGCAACTGCGCGGACGGCGCGCTTAAACAGAAACACTTGGTCCGCCAGCTTTAACGGGTCGCCATGAATGAAGTTGACCTCAAGCTGCGCTGCGCCCATTTCGTGGATCATCGTGTCGATATCGAGGCCCATCAACTCACAATCATCATAGATGTGGTCGATAATGTCCTCATATTCGTTCATCGCCTCCAACCCATAAGGCTGGCTTGCGGTTTCTGCGCGTCCGCTGGAGCCGGTAGGCGGCACTAATGGAAAGTCGGGGTCGACATTTTGGCTCACAAGGTAAAACTCGACCTCAGGTGCTATAATGGGCTTCCACCCGCGCTCGGCATACATTTTGAGTATTTTTTTCAATATCGTACGCGGGGCGATTTCGACCTCGCTTCCGTCGCCATGCAGCACATCGGCGATCACGAAAGCAGTCGGTGATTTGAAGCCCGGCGCGACGCAGATTGTGTCGGGATCAGCGATCAAGATTTTGTCCGGATCCTTGTCCCAAATGTCCGCAATGTCTTCGGGATAATGGCCATCAATGGTGCAGATGAAAACACTGCCCGGTATGCGCAGCGATTTGTCACGGACAGATGACAGGAACTTCTTTGCAGGCAGAACCTTGCCGCGCTGCACGCCGTTAATGTCGGGGACGATGCACTCAACCTCATCGATTTTGTGCTCAGCGATCCAATTCGCAAGATTGACGGACATTGTTTTCACCAGTTTTTTGGAAGACTGATAAGCGCATGCCGGACTTGAAAGGTCAAGCCCGGCATGTGTCTTTTCTATACCAGCCCGCGTTTTTATAGGGCCGAAAACGTTTGAAGCGGTATCAGAAACCGTAGCTTACCGAGAACACAACGCCGCCTGAGCTATCCTCAGGTGCAAAGATCGTCCGACGGTTGGCGTCGACATATGAGACGCCCAGTGTGAAACCGGAAACAGCGGCGGTCAGGCCAAGCGACCAATCAACCTTTTCGCTACCAGCGGTGAACGCGCCATCTTCTACGCCCATTGATCCGACAATCGAAATGGGGGAATTTGGCAGCGCGATGGTGGCGTTGGTGCCAAAATAGATGTTGTCGACATTGCCAGTATTGTCCTGACTTGGGGCATAGCTCAATTGCACACCGACGGTTGCCGGGCCATAGGTTGAACCAAGTTTTCCAGTGAATTCAACATAATTGAGGCTCGAAACGCCCGGATACATATAATAAGTCGCGCCAATGTCATATGTCATGTCTTCGCCACCGGCAAAACCAGCGTAAAGGTCAACCTCAACATCGTCCCCTGCGTTTTCGGAGATATTGGAGCCCCAAGCGCCGACATACAGGCCGGACTCGTGCTTTACGGTCAGATATGGCTGGACTGCAAAGTCCTTATCGGAGAGCGAAACGCCGCGGAACCGATAGTCAGATACAACAGCCACGCCGCCCGTCAGGGTGACCGGGCCAGCCGCTTCGTCATCTGCTTCTTGCGCGAAGGCAGGTGCCGACATTGCTATCGCGCTCAAAGCGACGCTCATGCTTGCCAGCTTCAAAATGGAATTACGCATAATTTTAACCCCTCTTAGATACGGTGGATACTAAGCCAATCGCCGCACAATGCGCCGCTATCGGCAGACGCCGTTCTCTTCCCGCTAATTCTATTTGCCCGCGCAATGGTCAGTTTTATTTTGCCAACGCTTTATTGAGCAACTGAACACAAACATCAAAGCGTGCGCCACGCAAGCAATTTTGTTTCAATGTCGTTATCCTTTTTACACGATGTGACAAAACAGTCACAGTCAGAAACGAG
>JAEMTM010000043.1:7599-13650 GCA_016462305.1 Sphingomonadaceae bacterium
GAGCAAAATCAAACCGCCAATGCTGATTCCAACTGTTCTTCCCATGGCAAGCCCCCGTTTCCTGACACTGAAACAGGATAATTTCGGACAAGTTCCGCCGGAATGCATAACCCAGTCGTTTTCTAAGCCAATTTGTGGCTTTGTTATGCGTCAAAAAGACGCGGCGGAACGGCTCGATTCACTACTTCGCGTAACGCAAATGCAGTTTCAATCCGTGCCACCCGGGGCAAGCGGGCAATTTCCTGCCGGTGGATGATTTCATAATCCTCGATTGATGCGGCACGCACGACCAGCAGATAATCATTCCGCCCGCTCATGAGGTGACAGCGGATGGTCGACGGGCTGTTGACAACCGCAGCCTCAAACGCGGCCATCGCCTCCTCGCTTTGGCTGTCGAGGGTGATTGTCACCATCACCGTCGCCCCCAACCCCAATTTGCGTAAGTTCACATCCGCGCGATAGCCACGCAATATGCCTTCATCTTCCAAGGCTTTTTGCCGACGCGCCGCCGCGCTTGGGGACAGTCCAGCGGCATCACCCAGTTCCATCTGAGTCGCGCGGCCATTTGTCACTAACGCACCCAATAATTTACGGTCCGCCCGATCAAGTTGCATATTATTTTCATCCAATACAAGAAATACGACGAATATATGCACTAAATGTCCATATAAGTCGAATCTTTGCGGAGTTTCGGCATCACGACAATGCTAATCTATGAATTCTTATTCTGAGGAGGAAAAATCATGCGTGTCGGCGTCCCGAGCGAAATCAAGGTTCATGAATATCGCGTTGGCCTAACCCCCGGTGCCGTGCGCGAATATGTGGCCGCTGGTCATCAGGTGGTGGTGCAATCAGGCGCTGGCGCGGGCATCATGGCACATGATGACGCCTATCGCGCCGCCGGGGCAGAAATCGCTGCGACCGCACAGGAAATTTTCGCTGGCTGCGACATGATCATCAAGGTCAAGGAGCCGCAGCCAAGCGAATGGGTGCAACTTCGCCCCGGCCAATTGCTCTTCACCTATTTGCATCTTGCACCCGATCCAGAGCAAGCAAAGGGCCTGATCGCCAGCGGATGCACCGCCATTGCGTATGAAACCGTGACCGATGATCGTGGCACCCTACCCCTATTGGCGCCCATGAGCGAAGTTGCCGGTCGCCTCGCCATTGAAGCCGCTGGCCAAGCCATGCGCCGCAGCGAAGGTGGCGCAGGCATATTGCTCGGCGGCGTCCCCGGCGTTCCGGCTGGCCGCGTCACGGTATTGGGCGGCGGCGTTGTTGGCACGCATGCGGCACGGATGGCCGTTGGCCTTGGCGCGGAGGTCACCATCCTTGACCGTTCGATCCCGCGCTTGCGCCAACTCGATGAGATGTTCAACGGACGGGTACGCACGCGCTATTCGACGCTTGAAACCATCGACCATGAAATCAGCATATCCGACGCCGTCATTGGCGCAGTGCTTGTTCCGGGTGCAAGCGCTCCACGCCTTGTTACCCGCGAAATGCTGAAGCGGATGAAGCCCGGTGCGGTCTTGGTCGATGTCGCTATTGACCAAGGTGGCTGCTTTGAAACATCGCGCGCAACCACGCATACCGACCCCACCTATGTCGTTGACGGCATTATTCATTATTGCGTCGCAAACATGCCAGGTGCCGTGCCACAGACCAGCGCAGCCGCGCTCAACAACGCGACTCTGCCTTATGGCCTGGCGCTTGCAGATAACGGCATTGCCGCGCTAGACAGCAGCACAGAAACCGGACGCGGCTTGCTGGCCGGTTTGAACGTGCATCAGGGTAAAGTCACCAGCCAAGCCGTTGCGGAAAGCCTCAACCTTGCATTTGTTGCGCCCGAAACGGCCCTCACTGCGTGACTTGACCGCTTGCTAGTGCTAATGGCGCGCAATGCGTAAAGAGGGGCGCGTTACAGCGCATCAAATTGCGGCCATGCTTGGGGTATCGCAACCCACGGTGTCACGTGCCTTGCGCGGGGATAAGAAAGTCAATGAAACCACGCGCGCGCGCATCGTCGCGCTCGCAAACGAACTCAATTACTCGGTTGACCACAACGCCCTTCGCCTGCGCACGCAGCAGACATATTCGATCGCGCTTGTCATCCTGTGTCGGCAGGGTGAAAATCGGGCGCGTATAAACCCTTTTTATTTGTCTTTATTGGGCTGCATTGCGGCATCCGCTGCGGAACGCGGCTATAATCTCATCATCTCGTTTCAGGACTCCCCGGCAAATTTCTTTGCCAATTACACCGGCAGCCGACAGGCCGATGGCCTCATCGTCATTGGCAGCGGTCAGAATATCGCAGGTTGGCAGTTTTTCGGCGAATATGCCCGACACAAAACGCCGATGATCTGCTGGGGCGCCAGCAAAGAAGACCTGATTTCGATCAAAAGCGACAATGTGCAAGGCGCACGACTGGCCATTGACCATTTGTTGCAACAGGGGTGTCAAAATATCGCCTATATTGGTCCCACCCATAGCGAGCAGCCCCAGTTTCAGGACCGGCTGACAACTTATATGGCGCAATTGTCGGCTAAGGCTATGCAGCCCATTTGCCCACCGCTCCCCGAAAACGCCGTGCGTGAAGACCAAGGCTATGCCGCAGTCCAGGGCCTCATCCGCGACAAAATTGCGTTCGATGGCTTGTTCTGTGCGAATGATTTTATCGCGCTGGGTGCCATGCGCGCGCTGGACGAGCATGCTATTGCCGTAGGCAAGGATGTGCGCGTCATCGGGTTTGATGGAATCGCGATGGGCGCTTATGCGCAGCCGCCGCTCACCACAATTGAGCAGGATTATGTGCAAGCAGGCGAAACGCTGGTCAAAGCGTTAATCGCCGTGCTCAAAGGCGAAGCGCCAAGCATCGCCCCTGTACCGGTCAGGCTGCTCATTCGCGGAACAGCCTAAAGCCGGGGTGATTTAGGCGGCGGAGGACCTTGATTGCACCAACATCTCCACGACCGACGGATCGGCGAGAGTTGAGACGTCTCCTAAGTTAGACACATCCCCTTCGGCAATTTTGCGCAATATCCGGCGCATGATTTTTCCGGAGCGCGTTTTCGGCAAAGCTGGGGCAAAATGGATGACATCTGGCGTTGCGATCGGGCCGATTTCATGGCGCACCCATTTGATGAGGTCAGCCCGCATGTCCGCTGACTCCACCTCATGCGCATTGAGCGTAACATAAGCGTAAATGCCCTGCCCTTTAATGTCATGCGGGAAACCCACCACCGCTGCCTCGGCGACTTTGGCATGGGCAACAAGAGCGCTTTCGACTTCGGCAGTGCCCATGCGGTGGCCCGAAACATTGATCACGTCGTCAACCCGTCCGGTAATCCAATAATCACCGTCCGCATCACGCCTACATCCATCGCCCGTGAAATATTTGCCGGGATAGGTCGTGAAATAGGTTTGGAAAAACCGTTCATGATCGCCCCACACCGTGCGCATCTGCCCAGGCCAGCTATCGACGATACACAAATTGCCATCGGTCGCGCCTTCCAGCAATGTGCCGTCGCCGTCGACAAGCACGGGCTGCACGCCGAACATCGGCTTTGACGCTGCGCCCGGTTTCAACGCGTGCGCGCCCGGTAAAGGTGTCATCATCGTCGCGCCCGTTTCGGTTTGCCAATAGGTGTCGACAATGGGGCAGCGACCTTCGCCAACCACATGATAATACCACTCCCATGCCTCAGGATTGATAGGCTCCCCCACCGACCCCAGCAAACGCAGCGAACTGCGCGAGGTTTTCTGCACCCACGCATCGCCTTCACGCATGAGTGATCGCAGGGCCGTGGGCGCACCGTAGAAAATATTGACTTGGTGGCGGTCAACAATTTGCCAGAACCGGCTGTGGTCGGGATAATTGGGAACCCCTTCAAACATAACGGTCGTCGCACCATTGGCGAGCGGGCCATACACGACATAGCTATGGCCCGTGACCCAGCCAATGTCGGCGGCACACCAATATATTTCGCCCGGCGTATAGTTGAACACATAATGATGCGTCATCGCTGCCCACACCAGATACCCGCCGGTTGTGTGCAACACGCCCTTTGGTTTTCCGGTGGACCCCGACGTGTATAATATGAACAGCGGGTCTTCTGCGCCCATGATTTCGGGCGCGCAATCGCTGGGGACACCCATGCGGACATCATGGTACCAGACATCGCGACCCCCCTGCATGACGATGTCGTTTCCAACATGGCGCACCACAAGGCACGCCTTGACCGACGCGCAATGCGTCAGCGCGGCATCCACATTCTGCTTCAACGGCACCAGCTTCCCGCCACGCATGCCGGCATCGGCTGTGATGACAATATTGGAATCGCAATCCTGAATGCGCCCCGCAAGCGCTTCAGGCGAAAAACCGCCAAATACGATAGAATGGATTGCCCCAATGCGGGTGCAGGCGAGCATGGCCATCGCGGCTTCGGGAATCATCGGCATATAGATGGTGATGCGATCACCCTTTTGTGCGCCTAAAGCCTTCAAAGCGTTGGCCATCAGGCAGACCTCGGCATGCAGCTCGCCAAAAGTAATCCGCCGTTGCTGCGACGGGTCATCGCCCTCCCAGATAATCGCGATGTCATCTTTGCGTTCGGGCAAATGCCGATCAATGCAGTTTACAGAGACATTCAACGCGCCATCCTCAAACCATTTGATGCCGAAATCCGTTTCGTTGAAACTGGTATTCTTCACTTTGGTAAATGGGGTCATCCAGTCGAGACGCTTGGCCTCCTCGCGCCAAAAGCTATCCGGATCGCGGACCGATTGGGCATAAGCAGTGTTGTAGCCTTCCGTCGTGACAAACGCCTTTTTCTTCCAATCATCCGAAACAGGATAGATTTCCGACATTTTGCCTTCTCCCTAAAATTGCCATGTCTACGTCAGAATGAAGCCGCCAGCGTCCATCTGCACCCCCGAACTAACGCCAAAGTCTAACTATCCAC
The DNA here is from genome assembly GCA_016462305.1 of Sphingomonadaceae bacterium. Taxonomy (GTDB): domain Bacteria; phylum Pseudomonadota; class Alphaproteobacteria; order Sphingomonadales; family Sphingomonadaceae; genus Sphingorhabdus_B. The sequence goes on from JAEMTM010000043.1 coordinate 12,564, forward strand.
AACGGCAAAATCGAGTGACGATAACATCTTCTACACATGGGGCCGGCAAAAGCCGAAGGGGAAAAGGGTCATACACAATATGAAATTGGCCTTTTGGGTGCGTGCGGGAGAGGCGGGACCGAATTTGGGCAACTGGAACACGGCGCTGCAATCCTCCTTTGGACGTCTACACCGCGTCAGACCAGTCCGCGCAGATAGCCAATAATCAGGGCGTCGAGCTCTACTAGCCAATCGTCTTTAGCGGCCGGTGGAAGTTTAATGGCCGCCGAGAAGGCCGCATGTGCGGTCGTGATCAGCAGTTTGCACACTGTCTCGATCCGAGTTTGATGGGCGGACGCGATGAAGGGTTGCAGCGCCTGACTCAGGTTAAGGGCAACTTGGTCATCTTCGCCAAAGGCATAGCCTGTCCCGGCAAAGACACGGTCAGAGGCTTCTGCAAGAACCACATAAGCAGGATTGGCTTCATAAAAGATCAAAAATGGTTCGAGAAAATCGCGGGCCGCCCGCTCAATTGACTCCGGTGGAACGGCCTGTTGGCGTTGCAGGTTGCTTTGCGCAATCGCTGCAATCTCGGCACCAAATCTTTCCACCAAAGCGGTTAAGAGGGCGGCGCGATTGGGAAAAAATTGGTAGAGCGAGCCGGGCGAGGCGGCTGCCTGCTTGGCAACCATATCCATTTTTAGCCCTTCGGCCCCATGCACCAGAATCAAGTCTGCCGCCGCATCCAACAGGCTGCCTACGCGGCGATGACCACGGTCTTGGCTGGGTGCTTTGGCTTTAGGCGCAGCGCTGACCGTCATCAATTTAACTCGCAATCAAAACAGCTTTGACAATATAAGATTGTTCTCATATTTGCAAACACGAGATTAATATCATATTTTGGAAAGAGGCCAATGACCGCCATTAATCGCCGCACCCTAATTGGGGGCCTTGCAGCTTCAACCGTGGCTTTTTCGGTCCGCGCCGGCACGGTCACCGATACCGATGTGATCATTATCGGCGCGGGCGTGGCAGGCATATCGGCGGCGCGTCAGCTTAAAGCCGCTGGCGTTAGAACTGTCATTCTCGAAGCAAGAGACAGGATCGG
>JAEMTM010000044.1:0-4967 GCA_016462305.1 Sphingomonadaceae bacterium
TTAATTGGTGGACAGGGCTGGATTCGAACCAGCGTACGGAAAACCGGGCAGATTTACAGTCTGCTGCCTTTAACCACTCGGCCACCTGTCCACATCTTCGTGCGGGGCATCATGTGTGTGCATGAGGGCCAGTCCCGCGGAAGAAGCAGCCCAATGGCGAAACGGCCCTTGCCTGTCAATGCCTCAAGTGGGAAAGGGCATCAGAAGCTTCTCTTTTTCATGCACAGGTAGATATAATGTCTTCACATAAGAGCCACCGACGCCGTGGCGCCGCCGTTACCAGTGGCAATCCCAAATTTTACGGACGCCACGCCGTTTATGCCGCGCTCGACAATCCCGAACGCCGCTTCATCAATTTATGGGGCACGCGGGAGGAAATCGGCAAGATTGTCGTGCCTAACGGCCTGACGGTGCAATATGCCGAAGTGAATGATCTGGCGCGTTTTGTGCCGAAAGACGCGCCGCATCAGGGCCTGGTGCTTGAGGTTGCGCCGCTGGAGGAGGTTTGGCTGACCGATGCACTCGCATTGCCGAATGACGATAACCGGCCGTTGCTGATCCTCGACCAAGTCACCGATCCGCACAATGTCGGCGCGATATTCCGGACAGCGGCAGCCTTTGATGCGGTGGCTGTTGTGACGCAAGACCGGCACGCGCCCCCCGAATCGGGCGCATTGGCAAAGGCCGCGTCGGGCGGGCTTGAAATTACGCCATGGGTACGCGTGGTTAATCTGGCGCGTGCGTTGGAGGAGATTGCAGAGGCTGGATATTGGCGAATCGGCCTGTCCGGCCATGCAGAGGTCACGCTGGATCAGGCGCTGACACCGGGGCGCAATGCACTGGTGCTGGGCGCGGAAGGTGACGGCATGCGGCGCAATATTGAGGAGCATTGCGACCAATTGGCGAAATTGCCGATCAGCGCACAGATGGAATCGCTCAACGTGTCCAACGCTGCCGCAATCGCCTTATACGCGGCCACCGTCCGCCGCAGCGTATAAGCCGCATGGGCATAACGACACAAAAGCTGCATGCCGCGCTTGATATGCTGGCCGCGATTGAACCCGGCATTGCTGAGGCCATCAAGGTCACAGGCTATCCTGACGAACGCATAAGTCAGCGGGGATACGCCACCTTGCTGCGCACGATTGTCGGACAACAGGTCAGCGTCGCGGCGGCGGCATCGGTCTGGAACAAGCTGGAGGCCCAACTGGGCGCGGAATGCCCACCCGAACAGTTGCTGGCGCAGGATTTCGATGCGTTGCGGGCCTGTGGCCTTAGTCGGCAGAAACAGGGCTATGCGCGGTCACTGGCGGAGCTTGTGATTTCAGGCGCATTGCCGCTCGATGCCCTGCCCGATGATGATGAGGAGGCGATTGCCTATCTTACGCAGGTCAAGGGCATTGGCCGCTGGTCAGCAGAGATATATTTGCTGTTTGCCGAAGGCCGCACCGACATTTGGCCAGCGGGCGACCTTGCCGTGCAAGAGGGCGTTGGTCGCTTGCTAAATCTTGATGCGCGGCCATCGGAAAAGGAAATCCGCGTCATCGCCGAACGCTGGCGTCCACATCGCGGGGCCGCAGCGATTTTCACATGGCATGTTTACGCCAAGGGATTTCAGGCAATTTAGGGCTTAAGGCCTTTGTTCATGCCCATGACCTCGATCAGAAACGTCTTTGGCTTTTTGAAATAGCGGCTTTGTCGGTTCACGCTCAGGCCAAGCAACGCCGCAGCCTCCATCGCAAAATGCACGCAATTGCGCCGCCCCAAATGGTAACTTTTGCCAGGCAGATTGCGCCATTTTTCAACGAAGGCCATAAACCGCATATATTCGGCATCCGATAGCTGTACCGAGAAATGCGGCTGGCTAGCCGCGACATAATGTGCGTGCTTCGTTTCGACCATGCCCTTGACTGATCCCATCAATATGGAGGGAGATAGATTGACGGCGGTGAAGCCATAATTGGTGTCAACCGCCTCGCCCGTTGAATCAACCTTGCCTTTCAACCTCACAAAGGCGTGCGGAAAATTTTCGCCGAAATCATGGCTGTAAAAAGTTGCGACTACTTCGGCGCGCACGGACGCGGGAAACTGGCTTAAAATGACGAAAATCAAAAGTACGCAATGGCGAAACATAAACGCTCCATAGATGTTCAATAACTATCCGTCCATGACCGCGCTTGCAATAATCAGTTGACGTTTTGGGCAAATTGCTGTCGCTGACAACCCTGTGAGTAAGAGAGGAAGCATCATGATGTCAGCAGCACAAAAAAGCATTTTCATTACAGGCGCCGCGTCCGGTCTTGGCCGCGAAGTCGCGCGGTATTTTGCAAATATGGGTTGGTTTGTCGGTCTGGCGGACATTGATGAAAAAGGTTTGGACGAAACCGCCGCCTTGTTATCAAAGGGCCAATATTCCCGCCACAAATTGGATGTCACCGACCGCGCGCAATGGAAAAAGGCAGTTGCCGAATTTGCCAAGCACACCAACGGCCATATGACCGTTTTGTTCAACAATGCAGGGATCGGCGCTGGCGGCCCGATTCAGGATATGACCGACGAAGATATTGACCGCATGATCGCGATCAACCTGACGGGCGTGATCAGCGGCACGCGGGCCTGTTTCGACCTGCTGAAGAACACGCCAGACGCATGCGTGCTCTACACCAGCTCTGCTGCGGGTATTTACGGGTCGGCGGGCTTAAGCGTCTATAGCGCCACCAAATTCGCGGTACGTGGGCTTGCCGAAGCGCATGACATTGAATGGCGTCAATATGGCATAAAATCCCGCAGCCTGATGCCCGGATTCATCGATACCAACATCATCGGCAATGTCGACGCCAAAAGCAACATGACTGGCAAGGAAAAACTGCAGTCAGCGGGCGTTGAAGTCAGCCCCGTTTCAATCATTGGCCCTGCGGCGTGGGCAGCCATTCACGGCGACAAGGTGCATACGCCAGTCAACAAAATGGCGAAGCAACTGGCCTTTTCCGCGCGCTGGTTTCCGAACCGTTTACGCAAGCAACTCGGTCTATTGGGCGGCCTCGGCGGCGTTGTACAGACGAAGCCATGATTGCAGCCTAAGTGGTCCTGACCCTAAGCCGTAATCGCGTCGATTTTGCCGGCAAGGTCAATATCGCGTTGCGACAGGCCGTCCGCATCATGGGTCGTTAGCAAAATTTCGACGCGGTTATATACGTTGAACCATTCGGGATGATGGTCCGCTTTTTCGGCCAAAATCGCGACGCGAGTCATGAAACCAAATGCCTCGGCAAAGTCAGCAAAGCGCAAATTGCGGCGGATACCCTTGACATCCGCGTCATATGTCCATTGCGGCAGTTGCTGCATTGCGGCATCGCGGACGGCGTCATCCAGTCTTGAAACATGCATATCCTAATCCTGCTTTTGCAATTGAACGAATATCTGCCTAAGTCGCGATATGTCCTCGCGTCAAGCATCCTTGCCATCGCTTAGCCTTGACAATGTCGCGGTCATGCGCGGCAACCGCTTATTGCTGTGCGGTCTATCGGTGGCGGCGCGCGCAGGCGACGTTATCTGGATCAGGGGTGCCAATGGATGTGGAAAATCCAGTTTGCTGCGCCTTGTCGCCGGATTGCTGACGGTGATGTCGGGGACGATCCATTCCGAAGGGCGCATGGCGCTTGCGGACGAAAATATGGCGCTGGATGCCAATGTGACATTGGAGGCCGCACTGCGCTTTTGGGCAGACCTAGACGGCGCATCCGCCGAAGCACGCCACGCGGCCTTAACCGATATGGATTTGCAAAACCTCGTTCATATCCCGGTCCGCTTTCTCTCGACCGGACAACGCAAGCGCGCCAGCATCGCGCGCGTCCTTGCGTCCAATGCAGATATTTGGTTGATGGATGAGCCCTATAATGGCCTCGACAGTGCAAGCTGCACGCGGCTTGATCAGGCAATTATTGCCCGTGTGGCTTCGGGCGGAATCGTCCTTGTCGCCGCGCATCAGCCGCCCTCCATCAATGTCGCAATTAGCTTAATACTCGACAGCCAAGACATTGCCGTATGAAGGCCTTTATTGCTCTGGTCGCCCGTGAGGTGCGTTTGGCATGGACAGGCGGCGGTCTATGGCTTCCGGTGGTGTTTTATCTCGCCGTGGCCACAACATTCCCCTTTGTGACGGGGCCTGACAAGGCATTGCTCGCGAGAACTGGCGGCGGCATTTTGTGGATCGCTGCACTGTTGGCGACGCTGCTTCCCATCGAACGGCTGATTTTGCCCGACCGCCAATCCGGCGTGCTGGATCAGCTTGCCCTGCGCGGTTGGTCCGATGAACTTGTCGCAACCGCCAAAATCGCAGGGCAAATTGTCGCTTTCGCTTTGCCACTGCTTTTGGCGACAATATTCGGCTCTGCGCTCATCGGTTTGCCGGAAGCGCAATTGGGCAGCTTGCTCCTTGGCCTTGCGCTGGCTTTGCCTGCCTTGTCTGGCCTGTCCGTGATGATCGCGGCGCTCACCGCTGGCCTAAGCGGTGCGAGTGCGCTTGGCGGGTTGCTGTTGGTGCCCATCACCATCCCGTTGCTCATCTTCGGCGCAGGCACCCTCACCGAAGATCCCGGTAACGCGATGCAGTTGCTCGCGGCAACATCATTGGCGATAACGGCGCTGTCCCCCTTTGCCGCAGGCGCCGCCCTGCGCGCAGGTAGAACTTAGGGTCAGGACCATTAATGTTATTGCGCGGATATTTTCCGGGCATAGCCGTCCGCGACCATCGCCTCGACCATATCAAACAGCTTTTCCGGGTCCTGCGCGCGCAACATAGGGATGTTGGCCTCGATCCCTTCGGCGATGATAATTTCGCGTTTGCCAGTCTGCACAGCCTCCCAAATGCGGCTTGCGACCTTATCGGGGTCAATCCCATTGTCGATCGCCGCGTCACTGATGCCGCGCACGGAGCCATCGGCGTTGAGCGCATTGCGTGAGACATT
>JAEMTM010000044.1:5067-13437 GCA_016462305.1 Sphingomonadaceae bacterium
ATTCTGGCTTGCACTTTGTCGGCGAGCGCACCACATGCGGGAAATGCTGATAGAAACCGAACTGACACCCAACCCGTCCACCATCAAATTCCTGCCCGGCCGTGCGGTCATGGACACAGGAACGCGCGACTTTGCTTCGCCCGAAGAGGCCGAAGCCTCTCCCTTGGCGGAAGCACTCTTCGCGCTTGGCGATGTGACAGGCGTGTTTTTCGGGCATTCCTTTATTTCTGTGACGGCAGCATCCGGGGTTGAGTGGGCAAACCTAAAGCCCGACGTGCTTGGCATATTGCTGGACCATTTCAGCGCCAACATGCCTTTGTTCAAGCCAGCTAGCGCGGGCTTCTCGGTGCCGTCGGGTGAAGCAGACTATCCGTTGGATGACCCTGCCGATGCCGATATCGTGGACCAGATCAAGGATTTGATCGAAACCCGCGTCCGCCCTGCGGTCGCCAATGATGGCGGCGACATCATCTATCGGGGTTTCCAGAAAGGCGTCGTGTTCCTGCAAATGCAGGGTGCGTGTGCAGGGTGCCCATCTTCGTCCGCCACGCTGAAAAACGGGATCGAACAATTGCTGAAGCATTATGTGCCTGAAGTCACTGAAGTACGCGCCGCATAAACATTAAATATTGCGAAAGTAAATATCATGTCAAAAGCCTTGAACGACGTTGCCCTTGATCAGCTTTTTCGTGAAGCGCGCAGCTATAATGGCTATCTGGATACGCCAGTGTCGCCCACGCAGTTGGAACAGATTTGGGACCTGATGAAATTTGGTCCGACATCGGCCAATTGCATGCCTGCGCGGATCATTTGGTGCAGCAGCGAAGATGCAAAGCAAAAACTTGCCGCTTTCTGCATGCCAAGCAACGGCGAGAAAATCCTTCAGGCGCCCGTGACCGCGATTATCGGAATGGACCTCGAATTCTTCGAAAATCTGCCCGAATTATTCCCGCATACCGACGCGCGAAGCTGGTTTGTCGGCAATGATGCGCTGATCGAAAAAACCGCTTTTCGCAACAGCAGCTTGCAGGGCGCATATTTCATGCTCGCGGCGCGCGCACTTGGGCTTGATACAGGGCCAATGTCGGGATTCAATAACGCAGCCGTGGATGAGGCATTTTTTGCCGGCACTAAAGTGCAATCAAACTTCATTTGCACCTTGGGCTATGGCGACAAAGCGAGCATTTTCGAACGCAGCCCAAGGCCAGCGTTTGACCGCTTTAACAGCATCCTCTGATCAAGCAGCCAACGAACGGTCATGCGGACATTGGTCATCGATACCGCGACGCGGGCGTGCTCGGTCGCTTTGTTCGATGACGACCATGTTATCGCGGCGGCGCATGAAATCATTGGCCGCGGCCATGCCGAACGCTTGCTTCCCCTCATCGCTGCTCTGCCCGGCAAAGGCAAAGCGGACCAAGTCATGGTCAATGTCGGACCGGGCAGTTTTACAGGTATTCGTGTCGGTGTAGCCGCCGCAAAGGCTTTGGGCTTGGCATGGCATATTGATGTATCTGGCTATGGTTGCCTTGCCTTGGTAGCGGCGATGGGGCGTTCAAAGCTGCCCGAAGCTGCGGCGATAGACGTTGTCATGACGGGCGGCCATGGCGCGTATTTCTTTGAGGCTTTTGATGCGCTTGGGCATTCGCGTGCGCCTGTGCGCTCCGTCTTGCCCGCTGACCTGCTTAGCCTTGCCACGGCGACTGTGGTGGCAGGCGACATTGATCCCCAAAATGCCGACCGCCATTGGCTGGAGCTGCTACCCGATGCCCGCCATTGGGCGCATTTGCGGGCCGAACATCCGCTTGCGGCAACGCCAATCTACGGCAGAGCGCCAGACGCAAAGCCAGCAACCTTGCCAAAATGATTCGGGTCGTTGATGGCGATGCCGGAGATATTTCGGCCATGATGACAATCATGAACGACGCATTCGACCCCAGATTTGGCGAAGCATGGACGGCTGCACAATGTCTATCAACTTTGGTGCTCCCCGATTGCCAGTTATTGCTTGCTAAAGACGTTGGAGACGTCTGCGGCTTTGCCATGAGCCGATGGGTATTTGATCATCAAGAATTGTTGATGATTGGCGTCGCGCGGCGATTTCAGGGCCAAAACATCGGAAAACTGTTGTTATCCGAAACAATCCAACGGGCGCGCCAGGGCGGACGAACCAAAATCTTCCTTGAAGTTCGCGATGGTAACAATGCGCATGGTTTTTATCTTAAATCTGGATTTACCCCGATTGGGCGTCGTAAAAATTATTATAAAAACGCCGACGGTATAAGTCCCGATGCAATTACTCTGCTATTGGAACTATAAATGTAACTATAAATGTAACGTCGATGTTTGGCTATTGGTTGACGATGTATCTCTAATCATGTAAACAATTCCACTCAAAAACACAATATTTGGGTCCGGAGTTTGTAAAATGTCACAAGAAAGTAACGATTTCGCAGAACTGTTAATTACGTTAACGGCTGATATTGTCGCAGCGCACGTTAGCAACAACAGCGTTGCCGTGTCGGATGTATCGGCTTTAATCTCTAACGTGCACGCGGCACTGTCCGGAATCTCCGAACCAGCTATTGTGGCAGAAGCAGCCTTGGAACCAGCCGTTCCTATTCGTAATTCCATAAAGCGCGATTTCATCGTCTGTCTGGACGATGGTAAGAAGCTGAAAATGCTCAAGCGTCACCTTATGACGCATTATGGCATGACACCGGATGATTATCGCGCGAAGTGGGGCTTGCCCGCCGATTATCCAATGGTCGCGCCCGCTTATGCCGAGCAGCGCCGCGAGTTGGCCAAGGCCATTGGCCTTGGACGCGCGCCGGGTTCGGGCCGCAAGAAAATAGTAAGATAGGCTTTTTGCTGATCTGCAAGAATATAAGGCCGGGGCACTCTCGGCCTTTTTCTTTGACGAATCATGGGGCGGCACTAAATGTATTGTCCAATGGATAGCAAAATTGACATTGAGGCGCTCTGTAACCAACGGGGCTTGCGCATAACCGATCAACGGCGCGTCATCGCGCGCGTCATTTCCGATGCGAATGACCACCCCGATGTGGAGGAGCTTTACCGCCGTTCGTCGGCCATTGATCCCAAAATCTCGATTGCCACGGTATATCGGACCGTCCGCTTGTTTGAAGAGGCGGGCATATTGGACCGGCATGATTTCGGCGATGGCCGCGCCCGGTATGAGGCATCGCCCGAGGCGCATCACGACCATTTGATTGATGTCGAAACCGGTAAAGTCGTCGAATTTGTCGATCCTGAGCTTGAGGCATTGCAGAAAATCATTGCGGAACGGCTGGGCTATCGTTTGGTAGACCATCGTATGGAGCTTTATGGCGTCGCCATCGACCGCAAGGATTGAACGACGCAACCCGGCGGCTTTTGTCACGGGGCAGTTCTTGTTTTTGACACGGCTGCTGCTGATGGCTGCAAGCCTGTCTTTTGGCTTACTGTTGCATAATGTCTGGCGGATAATCCGCAAACCGTCGCCTTGGCCGCGCTTGTTTTTGCTCTCGATCAGCTGGACCAGCGGCATTGCGACAGCCACCACTGGCACCCGCATACGCAATAATGTGTTCTATGCCGCAAACCACCATAGCTGGATCGATATTCCCGTAATGTCGGGCGTTACGGGCTGCACTTTCGTGGCCAATGACGGCATCGAAGGCTGGCCGCTGATTGGCTGGCTGTGCAAGATCAACAACACCATCTTCGTCAATCGCGAAAACCGCGCCAGCGTCAGCAATCAAGTCGATGATTTGCGGGCGGCCATGACGGGCGACCAGCCCGTGACTATTTTTCCCGAAGGCACGACGCATGATGGATCGGGCCTTTTGCCGTTCAAACCGTCTTTGTTCGCCGCTTTAGTCCCGCCGCCCGCTGGCATGCTCGTTCAACCTGTCTATCTCAATTATGGCCACCACACGCGGCGCGTGGCCTGGGTTGGCGACGAAAAAGTGACCGAGAATTTCTGGCGCCTTTTGTCTTATCTCAAACCGATAACCGCGACCCTGCATTTTCTGGAGCCATTTGACCCGCTCCATTATCCGGACCGCAAGGCCATTTCTGGCGAAGTGCGGGCGCGTATTGGCGCTGCGATGGAGGGTGGCGGCAACGCGGCGCGCATAGTATAGGCCCGCATTATGAGCATGGATTCCCCCAAAACCTATTCGATCAAAAATTACGGCTGTCAGATGAACGTCTATGATGGCGAGCGCATGGCCGAGATGTTCGAAAGCCAGGGCATGTCGCCTGCGGATGACAAGGCGAATGCCGACCTCGTCGTCCTCAACACATGCCACATTCGCGAAAAGGCATCGGAGAAGGTCTATTCCGAGATTGGCCGCCTGCGCCGCAAGGATGGAAGCAGCCCGGTCATCGCCGTTGCTGGCTGCGTCGCGCAAGCCGAGGGCGGCGAGATCAGCCGCCGAGCGCCCGAAGTCGACATCGTTGTTGGTCCGCAAGCCTATCACAACCTGCCCGACATATTGGCCGCAGTTGGACGCGGCGAACGTGTGGTTGACCTCGACCTGCCCGGCCTCGACAAATTTGGTAAGCTGCCTGCCCGCCGCAAACAGCCGCCATCGGCGTTTCTGACGGTTCAGGAAGGTTGCGACAAATTCTGCACTTATTGCGTCGTGCCCTACACCAGAGGCGCGGAAATTTCGCGCGGATGGGCCGAGTTGATCGATGAAGCAAAGGCGATAGTCGATGCTGGCGCGCGCGAAATCACCTTGCTTGGCCAGAATGTCAACGCATGGGATGGCGAAGATGACAAGGGCAAGCTGCAAGGCCTAGACGGCCTCATCCGCGCGCTCGACAAGATACCGGACCTTCGCCGTATCCGATACATGACCAGCCACCCGAACGACATGACCGAAGGGCTGATTGCCGCGCATGGTGATGTTGAAAAGCTGATGCCGTTCTTGCACTTGCCCGTTCAGTCCGGCTCCAACCGCATCTTAAAGGCCATGAACCGCAGTCACAGCCGCGACAGTTACATGCGCATACTCGACCGCGTTCGGACTGTGCGGCCCGACATCGCCTTTTCCGGTGACTTCATCGTTGGTTTTCCCGGTGAAAGCGATGCCGATTTTGAGGACACATTAAGCCTCGTGCGCGCAGTCGGCCATGCGCAAGCCTATTCCTTCAAATATAGCCCACGCCCCGGCACACCCGCCGCCGACATGTCCGACCAGATACCCATGGAAATCATGGACGAACGGCTGCAACGGCTTCAGGCGCAGATCGTGGCGGACCAGACGGCGTTTAATGATCGCACGGTCGGGCGCACCACCGATATCCTGTTGGAACGGCCCGGAAAATTTGCTGGCCAATTAATTGGCAAATCACCTTGGCTCCAGTCGGTGCATGTCCTTGCGCCGGACCTTTCAATCGGCGATATTGTTACTGTGAAAATATCCGATTCTGGACCGCTTAGCCTGAAAGGTGAACCAACGATGAGAGCAGCCGCCTGAATGGCCAAAAAAGCCCAAGCGCAAGCCGGTGACTTGTCCCGGCTGGAGATGAGCTTCGACAAACCGCATTTGATTAACGCGGTTTTTGGCGAATTTGACCGCAATCTGGTTACGATTGAGAACCGCCTCGGGGTCTATATCTCCGCGCGCGGTAACCGCGTGCAGATTGAAGGCGAGGCTGGTGCCATTGGCCGCACCCGCGACGTTCTCAACGACATTTATTCCCGCCTATCGCGTGGACAGGAAATCGATTCCGAAGCGGTGCAATCCATCATCGCTATGACCGCTGAACCCACTTTAGAAGGCATTGTCCGCAAGGACGCGACCGATGCGCCGGGTATCATGATCCGCACGCGCAAGAAGACATTGGTCCCGCGTTCGGCCACACAAATTCCCTATATGGAGGCATTGGCCCGCGACGAGATTATCTTCGCTCTTGGGCCAGCAGGCACCGGTAAAACCTATCTGGCGGTGGCGCAGGCCGTGGCCATGTTGATTACCGGCGCGGTGCAACGGCTCATCCTCTCGCGCCCGGCGGTTGAGGCTGGCGAGCGGTTGGGTTTCCTACCCGGCGATATGAAGGAAAAGGTCGATCCCTATCTGCGGCCAATCTACGACGCCTTATACGATTGCTTGCCTGCCGAACAGGTCGAACGGCGGATTGCGTCTGGCGAAATTGAAATCGCGCCCATCGCCTTCATGCGCGGGCGGACATTGGCCGATGCCTTCATCATTTTGGATGAGGCGCAGAATACCACAGCGGCACAGATGAAGATGTTTCTCACCCGTTTTGGCATGAACAGCCGTATGGTCATTTGCGGAGATCCACATCAGGTCGATATTCCCGGCGGTGAACGCATGTCCGGCCTGAATGACGCGGTGCAGCGCCTTGATGGTGTCGATGGCATAAGAACCATCCGTTTCAACAGCAGCGACGTCGTCCGCCACCCACTCGTCGGTAAGATCGTCGACGCCTATGAGGGTGGGCATGATTGATGTCGAGCTCGACATGGGCGTGGTTTGGGGCAACAGCGATTTCGGGCAGAGTGAAGTCGAAAAGGCCGTCGATGCAGCAGTCCGCTTTGCAGCCATTGCTGAACTAGCTGACCCCGTTGTTCCCGTCAGCGTCAGTATCAAGCTTTCCGACAATGCAGAGGTCCACGCGCTCAACCAAGAATGGCGCGACAAGGATAAGCCAACGAACGTGCTGTCCTTCCCTATGCTGGATGACGAGGAATTAGAGGCCTTGCTCAATGGCACCTATGATGCGTCCGAAATCATGCTCGGCGACATCATCCTTGCCTATGAAACCTGCGCTGCTGAGGCGAAAGAAAAAAACATTCCCGTCGCCGATCACGCGACGCATCTGGTCATCCACGGCATGCTCCATTTGCTTGGCCATGACCATATCGAGGATGACGAAGCCGAATTGATGGAGGCGCTTGAGGTAAAAGCGCTTGCATCTATAGGCCTTCACAATCCATATAATGATTAAATCGACCAATAAGAGGCCAGTACGCTTTCATTATGCCTGAGGGTGACAGTTTTAGCGGTTCGAAAACCGCAACCGACGACGATAACGACGGACGAATATGGCAGCGGCTGAAGACCATGTTCTTTGGCCGCGACCACGGGCCGACCTTGCGCGAGCAGCTTGAAGAAGCGATTGCAGAGCATGAGGAAGATAGCGACGACAACGGACAATCGGACGCCGATGGCGACCTGACCGCCGTGGAGCGCACGATGCTGCGCAATTTACTCCATTTCAGCGAGCACCGCGTCGACGACGTCATGGTTCCGCGTAGCGACATTATCGCGATTGAAGAAAGCGCTGGCTTTGCCGATTGCATCGCCGCGTTCGCCGAGCATGGCCACAGCCGCCTGCCTGTTTACCGCGACACATTGGACAGCGTCATCGGCATGATCCATATTAAGGATGTGTTCGCGGTTCTGGCCTCAGATCAGGTCCGTCCCGACAGCCTTGAATCCTTCATTCGCCAACCACGATTCGTGCCGCAAAATATGAGCGTGCTTGCCCTGCTCGACGAAATGCGCCGCACGCGCACGCATTTGGCCATCGTGCTGGATGAATATTCGGGAACCGAGGGCTTGGTAACGATTGAAGATTTAGTCGAAGAAATCGTCGGCGAAATCGAAGACGAACATGACGATGAACCCGAATTGCTGTTCACGCAAATGGCCCCCGATATGTGGGAAGCCGACGCGCGCGCAGAGCTCGACGATCTGGCCGATGCCATTGACCCAAAGCTGGCGGAAGTGGATGAAGACGTCGATACACTTGGCGGCCTCGCCTTCGTCATTGCCGGCCAAGTCCCCGACATCGGCCAAATGCTGTTGCATGAGGCCAGCGGCTGGACTTTGGAAATATTGGAAGCCGACGATAAACGCGTTAGCCGAATCCGGCTCTACGCCCCTGCGTCCGACCGACCCGACGCAAACGCATAAGTGCCGGGGAGACCGGCAACATTCCTTTCAATCGTCACCCCGCCAATTTCACCGCCCTAGTCCGCCAGCTTTCCGCCAGTGTCTCCAGCGTCGCAAGCGCCCGCAACTGTGACTTGGCCCCTATTGCGCGATGCCCGCCGCCAATCAAAAGATGAAAGGTTCGGGCAATGGTCCAATCATGCTCTGCCGCGTGCACTTGTTCTATGCTGTCGCCGGGTGCCACTGCGCCTTCTTCAATCACGCGGAAATAGCCACCGCAACGGCCACTTTTGATGACTGCGCCTGACAGGCCATGCACAGCGAAATGATGATCGAGCTTCCAGCAGGGTTGTCGGCCTTGCGCGACTTCAACCATAGCGCGCCCAAGGCGAAACTGGTCGCCAATACGCACATTGTCCTCCAAAAGCCCGCA
>JAEMTM010000178.1 GCA_016462305.1 Sphingomonadaceae bacterium
CGGCTGATCTCAGAAATTTCATTGACGCGGTTGTCGTTCGCGCGGCTTGATCCTTGCAAGAGCTGCAAATAGTCCACAACAATCAGGCCAATACCGTGCCGCCGCTGTAACCGCCGGGCCCGGGTGCGCAATGCGGCAATCGTCAGCGCGGGCGTATCGTCAATGAAAAGCGGCAATTCCTGCAATTCGCGGGACGCGCGCGACAACTCGCGGAAGTCGTCACGGGAAATTTTACCCATACGCAGCAATTCAGAACTAATCCCCGATTGTTCGGCCAAAATACGCGTTGCCAACTGGTCCGCAGACATTTCGAGGCTGAAAAAGGCGACTTTTGCACCGGACCCCTTGGACTCTTCGATGCCGTCTTCCCGCTCGCGGACCCATCGCCGTGCGGCATTGAACGCAATATTGGTGGCCAATGATGTCTTGCCCATGCCGGGACGTCCGGCCAAAATCACAAGGTCGGAATTGTGCAAGCCGCCGCATTTGGTGTTGATGCTGTTGAGGCCAGTGGTGATACCCGAAAGGCTGCTACCCGAATTAAGCGCCTTTTCGACATTGCGGATGGCCTCGGTCGATGCAGTCAGGAAGCTCTTCATCGAGCCGGTTTCGCCTTCACCCTCGGCGACTTTATACAGCGCGCTTTCCGCCGCTTCAATCTGCCCCTTGGGATCTACGCTTTCACTGGTGTCGAGCGCATTGTCGACCAAAGTCCGGCCCACCGTCACCAGCTCGCGCAGCAGTGCCAAATCGTAAATCTGCTGGGCAAAGTCGCGCGCGCCAATCAAACCTGCGCCATCGGCGGTGAGTTTGATCAAATAACCCGGCCCGCCCAGTTCACGCATCGATTCGTCGGCTTCAAAAAACGGCTTCAGCGTGACCGGCGTGACCAGCATGTTGCGGTCAATCAGGCGCAGAATATGTTCAAAAATCCGCCCGTGCAGGGGTTCAAAAAAATGGTCCGGTTGCAGCTTGATCGAGACATCCTCAATCACGCGGTTATCGATGAGGATAGCGCCTAAAAACGCGGCCTCCGCCTCAATATTGCGCGGCAAGCGTTGGGGTTCAGCTTCATTCGCTGCGGCAAGTCTGATCATTTCGGCCATGGCTCCCTATCCTTTACCACGTCTCGCTGCGCAAGGGGCGCAAAAAAGAAGTGCGGGGATATGGCTGTGGACAATATTTTGCCCAACGCATTTGCCAGTATCTCGTTAACCCCTTGCCCCAAATTTATCTCCAGCTAACACAGCCTGTATGGCGGACCCGCGCATCATCAAAGTTGAACTGGACGAAGCAACGATATTGCGGCGTAACGCCGATATTGAACAGGAACGCCGCGTCGCCATTTTCGACCTGATAGAAGATAATTTCTTCAAACCGCTACGCGATATGGGCGACGGCTATGCGGGGCCATATCATTTGAGCATCAGCGTCGCCGAAGGCCGCCTCATCCTCGATATCCGCCGTGAAGACGGGGTGCCGCACGAAACCTTGGTGTTGGGCCTTGGCCGGTTTCGGCGCACGGTTAAGGATTATTTCGCCATTTGCGACAGCTATTACCAAGCCATTCGCAAGGCCAGCGCGGCGGAAATTGAGACCATCGATATGGCACGACGCGGGGTGCATAATGAGGCGGCTGAACTGTTGATGGAGCGGCTTGACGGCAAAGTGGAGGTGGATTTTGCCACCGCCCGCCGCCTATTTACGCTGATCTGCGTCTTGCATATCAAGGCCTAGGGTCACAACACCCCTCGACTTCGCAAGGACAGAGCGCCTAGTAATATAGCCGAATCAAAAGCGTTAAACGGGGTTGCATGCCAAGGCGAAATCGCAAATTGATCCGCTGGGGTGTGCTCCTACTGGGTATAGCTTTTATGGGCTTTGGGCTGTGGAACTATGTCACCGGCTGGGCCCCGTCGCGCAATAGCTATCCCGTGCAGGGCATCGTCGCGGATGAAAGCAACGGCCAACCCCGATGGTCGGAATTGGGCGCAACGGGCGTCGATTTCGCTTATATCACCGCCGTCGAGGGCGCACGCGGCCGCGATCCGCAGTTTCAGGCCAATCTGGCGGCGGTGCAGGAGGCTGGCATTCGCTTTGGCGCGCTGCATCATTTTGACCTGTGCCGTTCGGCGTCCGAACAGGCGACGATGTTCATCACCAGCGTGCCCCGCAACGACCGGGCGCTGCCCCCTGCGGTGCAAATGGATTTTTCCGAAGGCTGCAACAGCCGCCCGAACCGCGCCTTGATTTTGGCGGAATTGGCGACTTTCTTAAACCAGATTGAGGCGCATAGCGGCACCCCGGCAATCCTGTTACTAACGCCGGACTTTGAAGAGGAATATCAAGTGAGCAAGTCGATTGACCGCAACATCTGGCTTGAGGGCAACGGCATTTCGCCCGATTATTCCGCAAGGCCCTGGGTCATGTGGACCGCCAATACGCACCGCCGCGTCAGCGGCATTGACGGCGCGGTGCGCTGGGTCGTGGTGCGCAAATGAGCGCGACCACCACGCGCTTGGTCCAAGCCGCAATCGACGCCGCCAAAACCGCTTATGCGCCTTATTCCAACTTTCATGTCGGCGCGGCGTTGTTGCTCGACAATGGCCAGATTGTGACCGGCAGCAACTTTGAAAATGCCAGCTATGGCATGACATTATGCGCCGAAACCGTCGCCATCGCTAAAGCCAATAGCGACGGCCAATTACGCGCGATCCGCGAAATTGCCGTCGCTGGCGGCTTGGCCGGACAAGTTGGAACAGGGGCAGACCCGATCACACCCTGCGGTCGATGTCGTCAGATTATCAAGGAAGTGGCCGACCTCACGGACATCGACATTCCGGTGCACTGCGCTTATGCAACGGGCTATGCGACATATCGTTTGTCCGAATTGCTGCCGCACGGCTTTGGTCCGGCCAGCTTGAAGTAAAACGCGTTTTGGGGCGCGCGAGATACGCACAATTTTTTCGTGCCGAACACTTGCACGCACATCGCAAATTGGCAAAAGCGGTTCGGTTAACAGGGAGTGATTATGTCCATATTGTCCGACATCTGGATCCGCGAACAAGCCCAAGCGACCGGCATGATTGAACCCTTTGTTGAGGCGCAGCGCCGCGACGGCTGCATCAGCTATGGCCTCTCCTCTTATGGCTATGACGCCCGCGTGGCCGATGAATTCAAGATTTTCACCAATGTCGACAGCTCCGTCGTTGACCCCAAGGATTTTGACCCAAAAAGCTTTGTAGACCGCAAGACCGACGTCTGCATCATTCCGCCCAACAGCTTTGCCTTGGCCCGCACCGTCGAATATTTCCGCGTGCCGCGCGATGTGCTGGTCATCTGCCTTGGCAAAAGCACCTATGCCCGCTGCGGCATCATCGTCAACGTCACACCATTGGAACCCGGCTGGGAAGGCCATGT
>JAEMTM010000179.1 GCA_016462305.1 Sphingomonadaceae bacterium
CGTCACTCCCGCGTAGGCGGGAGCCCAACTCCTGACGGCGATTTTTTCAGCGACGGTGATGGCGCATTCTTACGTGGGAGTTGGGTTGACCGCTGGTCACTTCGTTCCCCGCCTACGCGGGAATGACGAGGTTTTTATAGGGAATAACGCGGTTTTTGTAAGTAACGACGTTGTTCCATAATTCTCGCCCTAATATTGACCAGCCGCGCCAACGACCAAAAAGGCGAGCGCGGCCAGCAACCCTGCCATGCGGTTTGAACGGAAATGGCCAAGCGCGTTGCTGCCATCGGGTTTCAGCGATGCGACTTGCATCCCCAGATGAAAGGCGACCGGCAGGAGCGCCACCAACGCCTGCTTTTCGGGCCGAACGCTCCAGATCGCCATGCCCCATCCCAGAATCGTCAAGACATAGAACGCCGCCACGCCAAGCCGGACGCTGCCGCCAAGCCGCAGGGCGCTTGATTTAATCCCGACCAAGGCGTCATCTTCGCGGTCCTGCATGGCATAGATGGTGTCATAGCCAACGACCCAGAATATCGTGCCCGCATACAACCAGAACATCGCGGCATTGCCCTGCCCCATGATCGCCACCCAGCCAACCAACGCGCCCCAGCTAAACACCAGCCCAAGCCAGACTTGCGGCCAATATGTGATGCGTTTCATAAACGGATAAGCGGCCACAAGCAGAATGCTGCTGACCGCGACAATCTGCGCCTCCCACCGAAGCTGCAACAGCACCAACAGGCCACAAGCACACAAGCCAAGCAGGAACGCCCAAGCGCCGCGCACGCCGATTGCACCGCTTGGCAAGGGCCGCGATGCCGTGCGTGCGACTTGCGCGTCGAGATCGCGGTCAACAATGTCATTATACACGCACCCTGCCCCGCGCATGACAATCGCGCCGAGCAGCATCCAAAATGCAAGGTCCCAACGCGCAATCAGCCCACCCGATAGCGCCAGCCCAAATATACATGGCCAGAACAACAGCCACCAACCAATCGGACGGTCCAACCGCGCCAACAGCGCCAGCGCGCGCAGTTTCACCGGCAACAGGGCAATCACGCCAGTATATTCGCTGTCGGGGACAAGTTTAGGCGTCATGGCTACGGCCCTGCCAAAATTTATGGCGCACGTCATCTGCGAAGTTGTAGCCGCATAAGTTGATAGATGACGCCGCCCGCTTTTGCAGCTAGGCACAAGGCCATGCCCGCAACACCCGCCTGGCCCCCAAAATCAACGCCGCGCTTGTTTGTCGAACAACCGCTGGCGCTGGGCGCGTCGCTCAACATCGCGGGCAATAGCGCGCATTATCTCATCGCTGTGATGCGCCTGAAAGAGGGTGCGCCGGTCAAATTGTTCGACGATATTTCGGGCGAATATCTCGGCATCGTCACGCACATCGGCAAACGCGACCTTGATCTCACGGTCGAGGCAAAGCTCCGCGACCGCGAAACAACGCCCGATCTGTGGATCGCCCAAGCGTTGATCAAAAAGGACCGCTTTGACTGGATCGCCGAAAAGGCGTGCGAATTGGGCGTGGCGCGCTTTGTGCCCGTGCTGACCGCGCGCTGCGTGGTCGATAAGGTGAAGGATGACCGCCTGCGCGCGCACATGGTCGAAGCCGCCGAACAATGCGAACGCACCGCCTTGCCGCAGATTGCGCCGCTGACGAAACTGGATGCTTTGTTGAAGGATTGGCCAGCCGACCGCACTCTATATTTCTGCGACGAACGCGGCGGCGCACCGTTTCTGGAAACAATAGACGCTGGGCCAGCGGCCCTGTTGATCGGCCCCGAAGGCGGCTTCACCGATGGCGAAAATGCCTTTGTTCGCGCACATCCCAACGCACGGCCCGTGTCGCTTGGCCCGCGCATATTGCGGGCGGACACCGCTGCGGTTGCCGCAATATCGGTTTGGATGGCAAAGAATGGCGACTGGGCGGCTTAGGGTCAGGACCTCAACAGTGCATAACGCGATAACATTAATCTACTGGCAATATCGCCGCGACATTTCTAAACCGCCGCTATGAGCACAAAAACCGTTTCCAACCGCATCGGCCCCGTCATCGAAACACGCGATCAATTGGTCGCCGCAATATCCAAGGGTGAAAAGCCCAAGGACCGCTGGCGCATTGGCACCGAGCATGAAAAATTCGTGTATAACCGGACGGATCATCATGCCCCGTCTTATGACGAACCGGGCGGCATTCGCGATTTGTTAATGGCGATGGCCGAATTTGGTTGGGAACCTGTGTACGAAAACGGCAAAGTTATCGCCATGAGCGGAAGCGACGGTGCCATCAGTCTTGAACCTGCCGGGCAGCTTGAACTATCCGGCGCACCGCTGGAAAACCTGCACCAAACCTGCGCCGAAACCGGGCGGCATTTGAAACAGGTAAAGGCGATTGGCGACAAGACCAACACCAGTTTTTTGGGCCTTGGGCTTTGGCCCGACAAGACGCGGGCGGAACTGCCGATCATGCCCAAGGGGCGCTATGACATCATGCTGCGCCATATGCCACGCGTTGGCAGCATGGGCCTCGACATGATGCTGCGGACTTGCACGATTCAGGTCAATCTCGATTATGCGAGCGAAGCCGACATGGCGCATAAATTCCGCACATCGCTTGCGCTGCAACCACTTGCCACCGCCTTGTTCGCCAATTCGCCATTCTTGGAGGGCAAGCCAAACGGGTATCTCTCCTATCGCAGCCATATCTGGTCCGACACCGATCCGCAGCGCACGGGCATGTTGCCTTTCGTGTTCGACGCCAATTTCGGCTATGAACAATATGTTGATTATATGCTCAAAGTGCCAATGTATTTCGTCTATCGCGACGGCAAATATATTGACGCGGCGGGGTTAGATTTCCGCGATTTCCTAAAGGGTGATCTGTCGGTGCTACCGGGTGAAAAACCCACGGTCAGCGACTGGGAAGACCATATGTCCACCGCTTTTCCTGAAGTGCGGTTGAAAAGCTTTCTGGAAATGCGCGGTGCCGATGGCGGCCCGTGGAACCGCATCTGCGCGCTCCCCGCTTTCTGGGTCGGCTTGCTCTATGACCAAGCTGCCTTGGATGCCGCATGGGACGAGGTCAAGCATTGGACGATGGAAGAACGCGAGACGCTGCGCCGTGCGGTGCCCGCCCAAGGCCTGAACGCCGCAATACCCGGCGGCGGCAAGTTGTTGGACCTTGCGGGGCGCATTCTCGACATATCGTCATCAGGGCTTGCAGCGCGCAATTGCCTGAACAGCAGCGGTGACAATGAAACCGGCTATCTCGACCCGCTGCGCGAAATCATCGCCAGCGGCAAAACCGTCGCAGAAATATTGTTGGAAAAATATCACGGCGCATGGAACGGCGACGTGTCGCGTGTCTATGACGAGATGAGCTTTTAGGGTTAGGGTTAG
>JAEMTM010000180.1 GCA_016462305.1 Sphingomonadaceae bacterium
GGATCACGAAGCGGGGGCGTTTTCGCAATGAACCCCTTCGGTCCCCTGCCCGACCCGCAGCATTTGTTCGACCATGATGAGGCGGCGCAGGCTTTTGCCGACATATTGGATGCCCGCGCATCAGAGGACGAGATTGAAGCCTTTTTGATTGCGCTAACCGTGCGCGGCGAGACGATGGTGGAAATCGCGGCTGCCGCCCAAGCGATGCGCGACCGCCTGATCCCCATAGACGCGCCAGAGGGTGCGATAGACGTGTGTGGCACGGGTGGTGACGGGCATCATACGTTGAATGTCTCCACCGCCGTATCTTTGGTCGTTGCCGCATGTGACGTGCCAGTCGCCAAGCATGGCAACCGAGCAGCATCGTCCAAGGCAGGTGCAGCAGACACTCTGGAGGCGCTTGGCCTCAACATGGAACGTGCAGGACAGAAAGCGGAAGAGACGCTGAAAGACCTGGGCATCTGTTTTCTGTTCGCCGCCAACCACCATCCCGCGATGAAGCGTATTCAGCCGATCCGCCAGCGCATTGGCCAACGCACGATTTTCAACCTGATGGGCCCATTGGCGAACCCAGCGCGCGTCAAGCGGCAGCTTATCGGCATCGCGCGCCCTGCTTATGTGCCTATCTATGCAGAGGCGCTGCATCATTTGGGCACCGAACATGCGCGGATTATTTCAGGCGACGAAGGCTTGGATGAATTGAGCCTTGCCGGTGGCAACGAGGTTGCGGTCGTTGACGCCGGCGGTGTCCGCTACCAACGCGTTAGCGCGGCTGATGCTGGCCTACCGGTGCATCCGGTCGAGGCGATTCGTGGCGGTGATGCGGCGCATAATGCGCTGGCTTTACGCAAACTGCTTCAGGGCGAACATGGCGCCTATCGCGACGCGGTGTTATTCAACGCGGCGGCCGCTTTGATGGTCGCTGGCGTCGTCGAAAATATGTCAGAGGGTGTGGAAGAAGCAGCAGAGGCCATTGATAAGGGCCTTGCCAATGCGTTGCTGAACTGTTGGGTGGCATATTGACGGTGGACAGGCTTGCAGAAATTTGCGCGACCAAGCGCGTCGAAGTAGCAGAGCGCAAGCCCAAGGGCTTGAGCCATTGGCAAACGCCGTCGGCCCCGCGCGGGTTTGAAGCGGCGTTGCGGGCCAAAAGCCAGACCGGCATCGCACTGATCGCGGAAATCAAGAAAGCCAGCCCATCCAAAGGCCTGATCCGTGCGGAGTTCAATCCGGCGGCGCATGCTGCGGCTTATCAGGCGGGCGGCGCTGCCTGCCTCTCCGTGCTGACCGATGCGCCTTATTTTCAGGGGCATGCGGATTATCTGATTGCCGCACGCGGCGCATGTGACCTGCCCGTCATCCGCAAGGATTTCATGGTCGACCCGTGGCAATGTGCCGAGGCGCGGGCGATGGGCGGCGATGCGATATTGATCATCGTGGCGGCGCTGGATGATGTCGTGATGGCGGAGATTGAGGCCGCTGCAGGCCAAGAAAATCTGGATGTGCTATTGGAGGTGCATGACGCGGCCGAACTGGAACGTGCGCTCAAACATCTGAAATCCAAGCTGGTCGGCGTGAACAACCGTAATTTGAAAACCTTCGAGGTTGATCTGGCCACGACGGAGCGTCTGGCGAAATTGGTGCCGGATGACGTGTTGCTCGTCTGCGAAAGCGGCATTTCGACCCATGCCGATTGCCTGCGCATGGCGAAAGCCGGGATTAACACATTCCTTGTCGGGGAAAGCCTGATGCGGCAAGATGATATTCAGGCCGCAACGCAAAGGCTTTTGACTGGTCATGGCTGATCTTACCCATTTGAACGCCGATGGCGGCGCGCATATGGTCGATGTATCGGCCAAGGCGGACACTGTGCGTGAGGCAGTGGCCGAGGGGCGGATTAGCATGTCTGCCGAAGCGCTTGCCGCGATACGCGCTGGCAATATGAAAAAAGGCGATGTGTTGGGCACGGCGCGGATCGCGGGCATATTGGCGGCGAAAAAGACCAGCGACCTTATTCCTTTGTGTCACCCTTTGATGCTGTCCAAAATCAGCGTTGAATTTGAATATGAGGCCGCCGCCATTCGTGTCGAAGCGCGGGTGCGGCTCAATGGGCCGACGGGCGTGGAGATGGAGGCCTTAACCGCGGTCAGCGTCGCCTTGTTGACCCTATATGACATGGCCAAGGCGCTCGACAAATCAATGATCATTTCGGACGTCCGCTTGCTCTCCAAAACAGGCGGCAAATCGGGCGACTATCGCGCATGATTTCGGTGGACGAAGCGCAAGCCAGATTGCTGGCTTTGGCCTCCCCCTTGCCCCCTGTAGAACGAGACCTTGTGCAGGCCGTGCGGCATTATTTGCATGCGCCGTTGATGGCCATGCGCACGCAACCTGCGGCGGACCTGTCGGCGATGGATGGCTATGCTATCGCCGTACAAGACTTTCCCGGCCCATGGCGCGTGATCGGCGAAAGCGCGGCGGGGCACCCTTTTGCAGGCGACATGCAACGCGGCGAGGCCGTCCGCATATTTACGGGCGCTTATGTGCCCCAAAACGCAGATAGCGTCCTGATACAAGAAAATACCGTACGCGATGGCGATATTTTGCGCGCGACCGTTGACCGCGTGCCTATGCCGGGGGCCCATATCCGCCGCCTTGGGGGCGATTTTCGCGCTGGTGATACGGTGCTGCCCAAGGGCACATATTTGGACGCAGGGGCAATATCCGTGGCGGCGATGGCGGGGCATGGCAGGATCATTGTGGGCGGCATCCCGCGCATTGCGATTGCCGCCACGGGTGACGAATTGGTGCCCGCCGGGTCCGCCGCTGGCCCAGCGCAAATCCCATGCTCCAACAGCCCGATGTTGCAAGCCATGCTGGCTGGCCTTCCCTGCGATGTGTTTGACGCGGGGATATTGCGCGACGATGTGACTGCGCTTGAAACGGGCCTGTTGGCGCTTTCCGAACGAGTCGACATCATTGTCACCACCGGCGGCGCGTCGGTCGGCGATCATGATCTGGTGCAAGCTGCGTTGGTGAATATCGGCGCGCAGATGGATTTCTGGAAAGTCGCAATGCGTCCGGGAAAACCGCTTATGGCCGGCAAGGTTGGCAAGGCGGTCGTGCTCGGCTTACCCGGCAATCCGTCCTCCGCCTTCGTCACCGCATTTCTGTTCCTCTTGCCGCTGATTCGGCACAAAGCAGGGTGCACAGCGCCCCTACCCGCTTTGTTTGAGGCGGCGACCGCGACCGACTTGCCAGCAGGCGGAGACCGCGCCGAATATCTGCGCGCAACGGTCGAAGGCGGGCATATCACCCCGTTCATATCGCAGGACAGCGGCCTAACGCGCACCCTGTCCCAAGCCAATGCGCTACTGCTGCAACAACCCCATGTTCCGCCGCGAG
>JAEMTM010000181.1 GCA_016462305.1 Sphingomonadaceae bacterium
TCCATTCCTGAAGCATCAACGGCGCGACGCGTTTCAGCTCGGCATGTTGCTGCGCCGTGCCGATGTTGCAGGCAAGCTCCAACCGGTGGCCATTGGGGTCAAAGAAATAGATTGACCGGAATATGCCGTGAAAGGTGGGGCCAATCACGTCTATGCCTTGGCCCGCAATATGCGCCTTGGCGGCCAGCAATGCGTCCATGTCCGCAACCTCAAACGCGATATGTTGCACCCAGGCCGGGGTATTGGGGTCTTTGCCCATTTCGGGCTGGTTCGGCAGTTCGAAGAAAGCGATGACATTGCCCCCGCCGCAATCCAAGAAGATATGCATATAAGGGTCATATTCGCCCGTCGACGGCACATGATCCTCGGCAAAGGCGGTGGTGAATGCCATGCCCAGCACATGTCCATACCAATCCGCCGTCGCCTTTGCGTCTTTACAGCGATAGGCGACGTGGTGGATTCGTTCGAGTTTCACGGGCGCGGTCATGCCACTGGCTCCACCTGCAACGCACCGCGTTGTATCTGGTCGCGCTCGATGCTTTTGAACAAGGCGGTGAAATTGCCTTCGCCAAAGCCTTCGTCTTTTTTGCGCTGAATGAATTCGAAGAACACAGGGCCAATCATGGTTTGTGAGAATATCTGCAACAACAAACGCGGGTCGCCATCTTGGGTCGATCCATCGAGCAAGATGCCACGCGATTGCAGCGCGTCAACCGGCTCGCCATGCCCCGGTAAGCGTTCCTCAAGCATATCATAATAAGCCTTGGGCGGTGGCGGCGCGAATGGCGTGCCCAGCGCCTTCAACCGGTCCCAGCAGGCCGGTAAATCATCACAGGAAAAGGCGATATGTTGAATCCCTTCGCCATTATAGGCACGCAGATATTCCTCAATCTGCCCGCCGCCGGCCTTGCCCTCTTCATTCAACGGAATGCGGATTTTGCCGTCCGGCGCGGTCATTGCGCGGCTGGTGAGGCCGGTATATTCGCCCTTAATGTCGAAATAGCGGATTTCGCGGAAGTTGAAGACGCGCTCGTAAAAGCCACCCCAATGCGCCATGCGCCCGCCATAGACATTGTGCGTTAGATGATCGATGATTTTGAAGCCAGCACCCACGGGGTTGCGGTCAACACCGGGCAGATAGTCGAAATCAATGTCATAAATCGACAAGGCGTCGCCATAGCGATCCACCAGATAAATCATCGCGCCGCCAATGCCGCGAATGGCGGGCAAGCGCAGCTCCATCGGCCCAGTGCGCGTTTCAACGGGTTCGGCCCCGCGCGCTATCGCTTCGTCATAGGCAAGGCGGGCGTTCTTCACGCGAAACGCCATGCCGCATGCCGACGGTCCATGCTCCGCCGCGAAATAAGCCGCCGGGCTTTTGGGTTCGTAATTGGCGATCAGGTTGATCTCACCCTGCCGCCACAGGTCGACATCCTTCGACCGATGCCGCGCAATCCGGCTGAAACCCATGCGTTCAAACACAGGTTCCAACAACCCCTTTTCTGGCGCAGAAAATTCGATGAATTCGAACCCATCTAGTCCCAACGGGTTTTCGAACAAATCGGCCATATACGCGCTCCTGCCTAAACTGGTTACATTTGCAACCAGTTTAGGCAATCGTCAGGCATGAGTCAATGCGCAGGATTGTTCAGGTAAAGTGCAAGCGGCGGTATTTGCCCCGGAAGTAGAGCAATGGGTCGCGGCGCGGCTCAAAGCTCGCTTTTTCGACGCGGCCGACCAAGATGAAATGGTCGCCAGCCGCATGCAATGCGTGGCGTTTGCATTCGAATATGCCAAGCGAGCTTGGCAAGATCGGTGCGCCATATTCGCCCACTTCCCACCGCGTTCCGGCAAAGCGATCTTCGCTTTTCCCTGCGAACAGGTTGGAAACGGGTTGCTGCCCGATTTGCAGAACGTTGACGGCGAAATCATCAATGCCGCGCAAAACCTCTGCGCTGCCGGAATTATTGGCGATGCACACCAACAATAATGGCGGGTCGAGCGACACGCTGGTAAAGCTGTTGGCGGTTAAGCCCACGGGCTTCCCATCCGAGTCATGCGCGGTGATGATCGTCACGCCTGTCGCGAAACACCCCATCGCATCGCGCAATGTCCGCGCATCGGATCCGGAACGATATTCGGGAATGAAGCGCGGTTGCTTGCGCTCCAAAAAGTCGATGAGTAGCCCGTTAAACGCCTCTGCCCGCTCCGCCACGATCAACAGGCCACCGCCATCGACGTCAATCGCCTCAACATTGGGAAGCCGGTCAACAAATTCGGGCTGCGCGGCATCGGGGTCAACTTGGCCCAAGGCACCCCGAATGATCAGCGACGGCAAGCCAATATGCGCCGCTGCCGCGCAAAGTGCTTCCCCCACGCCATGAATGTCGAATGCCGCAAATATGGCTTTGTCATAATCTGCCGGGTTCAATCCCTGCCCAAGCGCCGCCGACATTCGGTCTGCCGCCGCGCGCACCGCCTTTGTGTCATGACCCACAGGCGGATCGACGAAAATCAAGCCCGATGCCAGCGTCGCGGCGTCTTCGGCCAAGGCCATGGTCGCGATCCACGCGCTGTGCGACGCCGCAACAACAACGGGGCGCGTCCGCATTTGGCCCAGCACAAAGCGCAAATCTTCGACATAAGCATTAAAGTCATAACGACCGTCGGATGGCCATTCGCTGCCGCCATGGCCGCGCAGGTCAACATTGATGACATGGCGTCCTGCCTGTTCCAAACCAATGGCCACATCTTCCCACACTTTGCGCGTTTGGCCAAAGCCATGCAGCAGGACAATGGACGGGTCATCGGCAGAACCAATATCGTCGGCCTCAAGCCTTATGCCTGCAAAGCCCTTAAATTCTCTTACATAACGAAGCGACATTCGTCCCAACCCCAAATTCTGTCTAACGGTGTCATATTTTGACCGTCCGTGCTCGCTTACTGTATTTTACGCAAACATTCATGCGCGCTCGGTGGAAATAACCGCCATCGTAATGCGCGAGATGCAGACCAGCTTACCCGCTTCATCCTCTATCCGGATTGACCAGATTTGCGTAGTGCGGCCAATCGATTCCGATGTTGCCGTGGCAAAGACAAAACCATCCTTCACCGGGCGAATATGGTTGGCGTTGATTTCCATGCCCACGGTCGCAAACTTGCTTGGGTCAACCGTCATGGCCGCCGCGGTGGAGCCCACCGTTTCGGCCAAGACAACCGATGCCCCGCCATGAAGCCTGCCATAAGGCTGCTTCGTGCGTGCATCGACGGGCATCTGTGCCTTGATCCAATTGTCCCCATGTTCGATAAATTCGATACCGACAAAACCGGGCATGCAATCTGCGCCGCTGGCGGTTAACGCCGCAAGATCAATCTTTTCGTGAAACCATATAGTCATGC
>JAEMTM010000182.1 GCA_016462305.1 Sphingomonadaceae bacterium
ACGCCATCTATCGCGGACAGCATCGTCTTTTACCGCGATGTGATGGGCGCGACTAAAATTCATGCGCCGTTTGACTTGCCCGATCAGGGGGTGAAGGTGTGCTTTGTTGATACGCCCGGCGCGGATGGCGCGATGAACGGGACGCAAATTGAGTTGATTGAGCCGCTCCCCGGCAATGCCTCAATCGCGGCGTTTCTGGAGAGAAATCCGGCGGGTGGGCAGCATCATGTCTGTTACGAAGTGCCCGATATTCATGCCGCAAAGGCCGAGTTTGAGGCAATGGGCAAACGCGTGCTGGGCGAGCCACGGATTGGCGCGCATGGGACGCTGATATTCTTTGTGCATCCCAAGGATATGCAAGGTGTTTTGACTGAGATTATGGAGGTGCCTACGCAAGGCGGGCATTGATTGCACCCCTCCCGCAGGCGGGAGGGGCAGTGAGACTTACCGCCAGAGCTTTAGCGGCGGCGGTTAGTCGCAACGGGGTGGGCAAAAGCCCACAAAAATTCGTCATCCTGAACTCGTTTCAGGATGAAGCGGGGCGATGGTGCGTTATCCCGAAACAAGTTCGGGATGACGAAATAAAAGTTTGGAACAAAATGACGAATATCGACGACTGGAAAAAAGCGGCGGACAAAGAGGTTAAGGGCAGGGACCTGACCTGGCACACGCCGGAGGGCATAATTGTAAAGCCGCTTTATACCGCAGAAGATGCTGGCGACCCCGGCCTTCCCGGATTTGCGCCATTTACGCGTGGTGTGCGTGCGTCGATGTATGCGGGCCGGCCATGGACGATCCGCCAATATGCGGGTTTTTCGACCGCCGAGGAATCGAACGCATTTTACCGTCGCAACCTTGCCGCCGGACAGAAAGGCCTTTCGGTAGCGTTCGACCTCGCCACGCACCGGGGCTATGACAGCGACCATCCGCGTGTGGTCGGCGATGTCGGCAAGGCTGGCGTTGCGATTGATTCTGTCGAGGATATGAAAATCCTGTTCGACGGCATTCCGCTCGATCAAATGTCGGTATCGATGACGATGAACGGCGCGGTCATCCCCATCCTTGCGTTTTTCATTGTGGCGGGTGAGGAACAAGGCGTTGCCCAAGCGCAACTCGATGGCACGATACAGAACGATATTCTGAAAGAATTCATGGTCCGCAACACCTATATTTATCCGCCCGAACCATCGATGCGGATTGTTTCAGACATCATCGCATATACGTCCGCTAACATGCCGAAGTTTAATAGTATTTCGATCTCTGGCTATCATATGCATGAGGCGGGCGCGACTGCGGTGCAGGAGCTTGCCTTCACCATTGCCGATGGCAAGGAATATGTGCAGCGTGCGATGGCCTCAGGCCTCGACATTGATGCGTTTGCGGGGCGGTTGTCGTTCTTCTTTGGCATTGGCATGAACTTTTTCATGGAGGTGTCAAAGCTGCGCGCGGCGCGGACCTTGTGGCACCGCGTCATGGATGAACTGGGCGCAAAGGACGAACGCTCCAAAATGCTGCGCACGCATTGCCAGACGTCGGGCGTGTCTTTGCAGGAGCAAGACCCTTATAACAACGTCATCCGCACGACGATTGAGGCGATGGCCGCGACCTTGGGTGGGACGCAGTCGCTGCACACCAATGCGCTGGATGAGGCGATTGCGTTACCGACCGATTTTTCGGCACGCATTGCCCGCAATACGCAGATTGTGCTGGCCGAAGAAAGCGGCATTACGAAAGTCGTCGATCCGTTGGGCGGATCTTATTATGTTGAGGCGCTGACGGCTGAATTGGTCGATCAGGCATGGAAGATAATCGGCGAAGTCGACGCGCTTGGCGGCATGACCAAGGCGGTTGCCTCTGGAATGCCAAAGCGCCTTATCGAAGAAGCCGCCACCGCACGGCAAGCGCGTGTGGACAAAGGCGAAGACGTCATCGTTGGCGTCAACACATATACACTCGCCACAGAAGACCCGCTCGACACGTTGGAGGTTGACAATGACTTCGTGCGCCAAGGGCAGATTGCCCGCCTTGCGGCCACCCGTGCCGCGCGTGATGAAGTGGCCTGTCAGGCGGCGCTGAAGGCTTTGACCGAGGGGGCGCGAAATCCTCCCCGGCACGGGGAGGGGGACCATGCGAAGCATATTGGAGGGGCAGGTGACGCGTCTCCCGCATTCGATGGCTCAGTCAACCCCGCCAGCGCCCCTCCACCACCTTCGGTGGTCCCCCTCCCCGTGCCGGGGAGGAATTTATTGGCACTTGCCGTCGTGGCCGCCCGCGCCCGTGCGACATTGGGCGAAATTTCAGACGCGATGGAGGCTGTGTTTGGCCGCTACGCAACAACGCCGGTTCCCGTTCAAGGCATTTATGGCAGCGCGTATGAATTTGACAAACGCTGGGCGCAAGTGCTGGACGGCGTTGCTTCGGTTGAACGCCGTTTGGGCCGCAAACCCAAGCTCTTGGTCGCGAAAATGGGGCAGGACGGGCATGATCGCGGTGCGAATGTCATCGCGTCGGCTTTCTCCGATATGGGCTTTGACGTTATCAGCGGGCCATTATTTCAAACGCCCGAAGAAACCGTTGTTCTGGCATTGCAGCATGATGTTGACGCCGTGGGCGCATCCAGCCTTGCCGCCGGACACAAAACACTCATACCAGAACTCATAAAGGGTCTGCGCGAAGCAGGACGCGGCGACATTAAGGTGATCGCAGGCGGTGTTATTCCCCCACAAGATTATGATTATCTGCGGGAAGCAGGGGTGCAGGGCATTTACGGCCCCGGCAGCAATGTTGTGGAGTGCGCCGCCGATGTTTTGACGTTATTGGGGCATAATATGCCGCCTTTGGGAGATGTCACATGACCGTCCGTACCGACTGGACCCGCGCAGAAATCGCCGCTGTGTTCGATCTGCCGTTCGACGAACTGCTATTTCAAGCGCAGACCGTGCACCGCGCGCATCATGCGGTGGGGCAGATTCAACTGTGCACATTGCTGTCGATTAAAACCGGCGGTTGCCCAGAAGATTGCGGCTATTGCAGCCAATCGGTGAAGGCCGACAGCGGCGTTGCGGCGACGAAGTTGATGGATGTCCAAGCGGTGCTGCAAAAGGCGGCGCAGGCGGCTGACAATGGCTCACATCGGTTCTGCATGGGGGCGGCATGGCGCAACCCCAAGGACCGCGATATGCCCGCGATTGTCGAGATCGTGAAGGGCGTGCGGCAAATGGGCATGGAAACTTGCATGACCTTGGGGATGCTTAGCCCCAAACAGGCCGATATGCTCGCCGACGCTGGCTTGGATTATTACAACCATAATATCGATAC
Organism: Sphingomonadaceae bacterium; assembly: GCA_016462305.1. GTDB lineage: Bacteria > Pseudomonadota > Alphaproteobacteria > Sphingomonadales > Sphingomonadaceae > Sphingorhabdus_B. The sequence continues at coordinate 3,319 of JAEMTM010000182.1, forward strand.
CTCACCCGAGCGGTATAATGAGATCATTACCACGCGGACGATGGAGGACAGGCTCGACACGCTGGCCGAGGT
>JAEMTM010000183.1 GCA_016462305.1 Sphingomonadaceae bacterium
GGAGCCGTAGGCGTTGCGGAGCAACAGCGGGACCGTCGCAGACGGTGGAGGGGCAGGTTCAGGGTATCACCACGCCAGAAGGTCAGGATAACCAGAGCGTGCCCCTCCCCCATGCTTCGCATGGTCCCCCTCCCCATTCTGGGGAGGAATTCAACCACACCTCACCCGTCGCCCCAGCGCAGGCTTGGGCCTATCGCGCCATCCGCCCAATAGCCGCGGTCCGCGGCCACAAGCTCTTTGCCGGTAGAGACGAATAATCCCCTTGCCAGCGGCATCGTGGTAGCGCTACTTCATCCTCCAATATCGGAATCGAGAGAGGGCCGCAGTGTTTTTAGGCATCGACGTCGGCACGTCCGGCGTGAAGGCGGTGATCGTGGCGCCATCGGGGACCGTGGTGGCGCAGGCCACCGCGCCGCTTTCCGTTTCGCGTCCTGCGTCGCTCTGGTCTGAACAATGCGCGGATGACTGGTGGACGGCCACCGACGCAGCAGTGCGGACGCTTGATCCCGCATTGCGCTCGAGCGTCCTGGGCATTGGCCTTGCGGGGCAGATGCACGGCGCGACCTTGCTCGGTGCCGACGACCGGCCCTTGCGCCCGGCGATCCTGTGGAACGATGGCCGCAGCTTTGCCGAATGCGTCGAACTGGAGCGCGACGAACCGCGCACGCGCGCCATTACTGGCAATATCGCTATGCCCGGCTTCACCGCGCCCAAGCTGGCGTGGGTGCGCAAGCACGAGCCGGACATCTTTGCGCAAGTGCGAACTGTCCTGTTGCCAAAGGATTATGTCCGCCTGTGCATGACGGGCGACAAAGCCTCCGACATGGCGGACAGCGCCGGTACGCTGTGGCTCGATGTGGCCAAGCGCGGCTGGAGCGACGCGATGCTCGCTGCCTGCGGCCTCATAGAATGCCAGATGCCGAAACTGCATGAAGGCACAGATGTTACCGGACGGTTGCGTCCGGAAGTCGCCGCCCGTTGGGGCATGGCCGCCGTGCCTGTGGCAGCAGGCGGCGGTGACAATGCCGCCGGCGCGGTGGGGGTCGGTGTGGTCGGCGATGGCGACGCATTCCTCTCGCTCGGCACCTCGGGCGTCATTTTCGTTGCCACCCGTGCGTTTTGCCCCAACCCCGCTCGCGCCGTGCATGCGTTTTGTCACGCAGTGCCCGATATGTGGCACCAGATGAGCGTGCATCTATCGGCTGCATCCTGCATAGACTGGGCCGCGAAGCTGGCCGGAATCGACGGACCCGCCGCCTTCTTTGCGCTTGCCGAACAGGCCGGGCCCAACGCCGGGCAGGAACTGTTCCTGCCTTATCTTTCCGGCGAACGCACCCCGCACAATGATCCGCATGTGCGCGGCGCTTTCCTTGGACTTGACAATGAAACCAACCCGGGCCGCCTCGCCGCTGCCGTGCTTGAGGGCGTTGCCTTTGCCCATGCCGACGGGCTGGATGCGCTGCGCGAAGCAGGCACGCAGTTCTCCTCACTGTCGGTCATCGGCGGCGGCGCGCGTTCGTCCAGTTGGGGGCGGATCATCGCCGCGGCGCTCGGCGTGCAACTGGTTTATCTTGAGGGCGGCGAAGTCGGCCCGGCGCTGGGTGCGGCGCGGCTCGCCCAGATCGCGGTGACCGGTGATAGCGTGGCCGACGTGTGCGTCCGTCCGCCGATAAGCCACATTATCGAACCCGATGCCGCCCTTGCCGATGCACTGGCCCCCAAGCTAGCGCGCTTCCGCGCCGCCTATCCGCTCATTTCGCAAATCTAGGAGTAAACATCATGTCCGCAGACTATTTCGCACCTTTCGACACCGTCCGTTACGAGGGCCCCGACAGTGCCAACGACCTCGCCTATCGCTGGTACGACAAGGAGCGCGTCATACTAGGCAAGCGGATGGAAGACCATCTGCGCGTGGCGGTGTGCTTTTGGCATACGTTCTGCTGGCCGGGCAGCGATGTGTTCGGTGCGGGCACTTTCAGCCGCCCGTGGCACGCGGGCGCCAACGATGCCTTGGCTGCAAAGGCCAAGCGCGAGGCGGCGCTGGCGTTCGTCGAAAAGCTCGATGTGCCGTTTTACTGCTTCCACGATGTCGACGTGATGGCCGACGCCGAAAACGTCGCCGCGTTCCGCCGCAGCTTTGCCGAGGCAGTGGACCATCTGGAAGCCTTGCAGAGCCAGCATGGCCGCAAGCTGTTGTGGGGCACGGCCAACCTATTCAGCCACCCGCGCTACATGGCGGGGGCTGCCACGAATCCTGATCCAGAAGTCTTTGCCTGGGCGGCGCTTCAGGTGCGTGATGCGCTGGAAGCGACGCATCGTCTGGGCGGCGCGAACTATGTGCTGTGGGGCGGCCGCGAAGGTTACGACACCATCCTCAACACCGATGTCGGCATCGAGCAGGAGAACTTTGGCCGGTTCCTCAATCTGGTGGTCGAGCATAAGCACAAGATTGGCTACACGGGCAGTATCCTGATCGAACCCAAACCGCACGAGCCGACCAAGCACCAGTATGATTTCGACACGCAGACCGTATATGGCTTCCTCAAACGCTTTGGCCTGGAAAACGAAGTCCGCGTCAATATCGAGGCCAACCACGCCACACTGGGCGGCCATACGTTCGAGCATGAAATCGCCATGGCGCGCGCGCTGGGAATCTTCGGTTCAATCGATGCCAATCGCGGCGACCACCAAAACGGCTGGGACACCGACCAGTTCCCCAACTCGGTTGAGGAACTGACGCTGGCGATGCTGGAAATCGTCCGCGCCGGCGGCTTCACCACCGGTGGTTTCAATTTCGATGCCAAAGTGCGCCGCCAGAGCATTGACGCCGAAGACCTGTTCCACGGCCATATCGGCGGGATCGACACCCTTGCCCATGCGCTGGTCAAGGCCGCCGCGATCATTGAAGACGGCAAAGTCGACGCCTTCCGCAAGGCGCGTTACACCGATTGGCAGGGTGAATTGGGGCAGGCAATCCACGCGCCGCAAGCCTCGCTGGCGTCAATCGCAGATCTAGCCATCAGCCGCGACCTAAAGCCTGAACTCAAGTCGGGGCGTCAGGAATGGCTTGAAAATACAATCAATCGCTTTTGAACGCGGGAATTCCGGTGCGGCATTACGATGCGGCGTTACGCTAACACATGTGATTAGAACAGGTTAACGAAATGTCGATAAATGTCAGTTTCGCGGATAACGCAGTAGTTACAGGAATTGCCCAAATCCCCCCTCCACTTTAGGGGAGGGGCTTGATTTCTCAATATGCACGCGGCACGGCAAAGGCGATAATCATGCAACATTGTTTCGGGGATAACGCATTAGTTACAAGAAATGCCCACTCTTTCGTCATCCTGAACTTGTTTCAGGATAACGAGCGATGGGGTGAG
>JAEMTM010000045.1:0-10945 GCA_016462305.1 Sphingomonadaceae bacterium
ATGCGACATTATCGAGCCTTGCGGCTTTGCCTTTTCCGAACGCGCATTGAAACGTTCAGGCATGGATTATATGGAACATGTCCAGCTTCAACGTCATGCCGACTGGTCCGCCTTTCTCGAAACTTTGGACGGCGCGCGGGTCGTCTTGATGTCCAGCAAGGCGTCTACCCCGCTTCCACTGTTCGCATTTCGACCCGATGACATCATTCTCATGGGGTCCGAAAGCAAAGGCGCACCAGCGCAAGTGCATGCACGTGCCGACGCGCGCGTGTATATTCCGATGGCGGCAGGATTTCGATCCTTGAACATTTCGGTATCGGCTGGCATCGCTTTGGCAGAAGGTCTTAGACAGACCCATTCATTCCCGAAAGGCGAAAGATGACCCTGATATTAGATCAACGCCAACTGGCCGCGCGGACATGGTTCGAATCGCTTCGCGACAGCATTTGCGCCTCGTTTGAAGCGATTGAGCGTGAGGCAGGGTCCGACGCGTCGTTTGAATATACCCCATGGGACCGCAACGACCATGATGGCTCCCCCGGTGGCGGCGGTGTCCGCGGGGTGATGAAGGGCAAGGTTTTCGAGAAAGTCGGCGTGAATGTGTCGACCGTCGGCGGCAGCTTCAACCCCGAATTTGCCAAAACCATTCATGGTGCCGGCGAAGACCCCAGTTTTTTCGCCACGGGTATCAGCCTCGTCGCGCACATGGCAAACCCGCATGTGCCAGCGGTGCATATGAATACGCGTTACCTGGTTACAACGAAAAGCTGGTTTGGCGGCGGTGCCGATCTTAACCCGCCTATTCCCTATGCGGAAGACACGGACGACTTCCACGCACGCCTCCGCGCGGCCTGCGCGCCTTTTGGCCCCGATGTGTATGAACGCTATCGCAAATGGGCGGACGAATATTTCTGGATTCCACACCGCAACGTCCATCGCGGCGTCGGCGGGATATTTTACGATCATCTCGAAAACACGAGCGACGCATTGTTTGAACAGAATTTCGCGTTCACCCGCGATGTCGGCAATGCCTTCCTCGACATCTTTCCAAAGCTCGTCCGCCGCCGCATGAACCAACCTTTCAGTGCCGAAGAAAAGCAGGCGCAGTTGCGCTGGCGTGGCCTCTATGCCGAGTTTAACTTGGTATATGACCGTGGCACGGCCTTTGGATTGAAGACTGGTGGCAATGTCGACGCGATATTGATGAGCCTGCCGCCCGAAGTGATATGGACCTGAATCCACATGGTATTTAGCCCGATTGCCCATGGCGAACTTGGTGCCATTGTAACATCGTTGGAAATGACGAGCCGTCCGCTTTTGCGGCCGCTGCCCGCGTCGGAACTGCGGTTGGAACGATGGCAAGCGCCAACGGCAGATAGGTATAGCACGCTGTATCGCCGCATTGGCGAACCATGGCTTTGGTTCTCCCGGCTTGCGCTTAACGACACTGACCTGTTGCATATCATCCACGACCCTGCGGTGCGCATCTGGGCCGTTCTGGACCGGCGCGGCATTGAGGTCGGGATATTGGAGCTTGATTTCCGGCAGGCCGGACAATGCGAGATTGCCTTTTTCGGCCTTGTGCCAGAGCTGACTGGCAAGGGGCATGGCAAATGGCTGATGGCGATGGCGCAACAGTTGGGCTGGGCGGAGGCGGGCGTTCAGCGGATGTGGGTGCACACATGCACGCTTGATGGTCCCCATGCGCTGGCCTTTTACCAGAGGTCCGGTTTCACCGCCTATCAACGGCAGTTGGAAACCTTCCCCGATCCGCGCCTTAATGGCCTCATACCGCGCGATGCTGCGCCGCATATCCCGCTTATAGCTTAGGTGTTTGCGCGGAAAGCTGACGGTTGACGGCGACAAACATCAATATGAAGGCCACGGCCTCCAAAGCAACAAACAGCGCCTTGACGGCGGACTCGACAATCGGGACGCCACCTTCGCCAGCGATCGACTGGCAAATGGCGACGATCACGGCATCGGCCACAGCAGCGAAAATGCGCACTGTGACGGCAACAAAAAGCATCAAGAACAGGATCGCCCAACCGCAATTACTCGTAACGCGCCAAGTCCGGATGACGGAGCTGTTGACGCCACCTCCGCCATCCTGCGTGACGACGGCGGGCAATATTGCAAAGCGGCCCAAAAGATAGAGGCCGGGTATTATCAGCAGAGAAAATCCAGCCAAGGTGGCCCAGCCAACGAGCAAACTTGCAAGCAAATAAGGGAGGAATAATGCTGCGGCGATTCCAAGAGCATCCCCCACTTTTTCCAAGCGACGACCCGACATCAGCACGTACAGCGACAGGCTGCCATATGTGTTTACCAACATCGTCGGCACAAGGACGCGCCAGTTGGCTTCGAAATAGCGGTTGATTTCCAGGACAGCCTGATTCGAATTGAACAAATTTTCAAAGATCAGCGGCGGCACGAGAAATGCCGAAATCCATGCCGACATGAAAATGAAGAAGCCTGCGATTGCAGCAATCGCCTCTTTATGCACCGCAAGCAAAGCCCGTGCGTCAGTCCAAACAGCGCGATAATCTAGCTTCTTTGGCATAACTTCTCCTTAGGGTCAGGACCAGCTCTGCGCGGCGTAGAGGCAGACATATGCGGTGGCAAGCCGCTTGCATCATGCTAAAGGGCACATCATGATTTTGGATCACAATATCGATTGGGACATATCAACTGGCCTGATACCTTATCCAGACGCGCTAAAGCGTATGGAGGCGTTGCAGGGGGCCATAAGTGATGACAATGCAAGAGAGCTTATCTGGCTGCTGGAACACCCGCCCTTATACACCAGCGGCACCAGTGCGGACCCCGCAGAACTACTCAGCCAGCAATTTCCAGTCTATGACACGGGGCGCGGCGGGCGATACACTTACCATGGGCCGGGCCAGCGCGTTGGCTATGTCCTATTGGACCTTGCCCGCCACAGCAAGGATGTGCGCTGCTACGTCCATGCGCTTGAAGGATGGGTGATAAGTGCGCTTGGCCATTTTGGTATCGAAGCCCGACGCGCCGAAGGACGCATTGGCATTTGGTGCGACACGCAAGACGGCCAAGAGGCGAAAATCGGCGCGATTGGCGTACGCATTCGCAAATGGGTCACGATGCATGGCTTTGCTGTAAATATTTCCCCTGATCTCAACCATTTTTCCGGCATCATACCCTGTGGGATAGCGGAATATCCGGTGACCAGCCTCGCCGCGTTAGGTATCAACGCCACCCTATCAGATTTTGACGCCGCTTTGCTGTCCACTTTCCCCGATTTTCTCAATAGTCTTGCGAAAGCGGATGAAAATTGTACGGTCGCAGCGACTTAGACCGACGAGGATATTATGCGCTTTTGCAACTTTACGCCTGCCCTTGCCATGATGCTGCTTTTGTCCGCATGCGGCGGTTCGACGGAAGATAATCAGGCTACCGAAACGCGCATGGATAATCTTGACAGGTTAGAAGGCACGATCAGCGACGACATGATCAACACGGATGAAGCCATTGACGACGTGCCGGTTCAGTCTGACGCAGATGTTTCGGCACCTGTCGCAAGCGCGGATGCTGCCCCAGCCAAAACCGATGCAGCAGACACGGCAAAAGTCGAAGCGTCCGGCGATTCCAAGTGAGGCTAAGCAACACGCTGACGCTGCCTTGCGGGGCCGTGCTTAACAACCGCATCGCAAAGGCCGCAATGACCGAGGGACTTGCTGACCCATTGGGTCGTCCGACACCTGAATTGCAACGCCTATATGGCATTTGGTCCGATGGCGGCGCTGGCCTGCATATTTCGGGCAATATTCATATTGATGCGAACCATCTCGAACGCCCTGGCAACGTCTTTTTTGACGGACATCCTGACGCCGAGATGATGACAGCCCTCCAATTCTGGACAATGGCTGCGACCCGCAACGGCAATCATTTCTGGGCACAGATCAGCCATGCCGGACGGCAGACAACGCGCACGGTCAACCCGCATCCCAAGGCACCTTCTGCGGTCAAGCTGGGGTTGCCCGGTGGACAATTTGGGACGCCTGTCGCCTTAACCGAGGACGAAATCCTTAACCTCATTGGCCGCTTTGGTCAGGCCGCATTACATTGCAAAAATGGCGGATTTACGGGCGTTCAGATCCATGCCGCGCATGGCTATCTGATTTCGCAGTTCTTAAGCCCACGGTCGAACCAACGCACCGACCGCTGGGGCGGGAGCCTTGTGAACCGCGCCCGTTTCCTGATGTTCACGATAAATACTGTGCGCATATTGGTCGGCCCCGAATTCCCCATTTCCGTCAAATTGAACAGCGCCGATTTCCAGCGCGGCGGCTTTGCCTTTGAAGACAGCCTGCAAGTGGCCCGATGGTTGCAGGATGCGGGTGTGGACCTCATCGAGATTTCGGGCGGCACCTATGAGCAACCCAAGCTGCTTGGCATTCAAGGCATGGAGGCAGAAGAAGCCCAGAATGTGGCAGAAACCACGCTCTCGCGCGAAGCCTATTTTGTTGATTTCGCCCAAGCGATGAGGGCCAAGTTGAATATACCCTTGATGGTTACAGGCGGTTTCCGCAGCGCATCGGCAATGGAACAAGCATTGGGCAACGGCGGTGCCGACGTCATCGGCCTTGCCCGGCCATTATGCGTGATGCCCGACGCGCCAAATTGGCTGCTCGGTGGTATGGCGATGTTACCCAAGATCGAGACCCAATTGAAGCTGCTGCCTGAATGGCTTTCAAACTTACGCAAGATCAAGATATTGCGCAGCATGGAGGGATTTGCCACGCAATATTGGTTTTACAGCCAGATTTACGCCCTCGGCCGCACGGGCCGCACAGCACCAGACATGACGGTTTTTGCCGCTTTGCGTGAAGTGGAAGCCTATCAGAAAGACTGGTTAAAGGCGTCCCGCGCCGCGAGAGCTTAATCGCCCTCGCCGGGGTCTGGGCTGAAATATTTGTCGAACTTGCCTTCTACGCCCTTAAATTCATCTGCATCAGCAGGCGGTTCACGGCTTGAGGTGATGTTCGGCCATTCCGCGCTATAGGTTGTGTTCAATTCAAGCCATTGCTCAAGACCGTTTTCGGTGTCTGGCAAGATCGCTTCTGCCGGGCATTCAGGTTCGCAGACGCCGCAATCGATGCATTCATTGGGGTTGATGACGAGCATATTGTCGCCTTCATAAAAGCAATCCACCGGACACACTTCAACGCAGTCCATATATTTGCAGCGGATACAGGCGTCGGTAACGACATAAGTCACTTGCGGAAATCTCCCAAAGGCGGCGACGGAGTAGCCGTTATTGTTTGCTGCCTATTGCGAGGCGCGGGGGGAAGTCAACGGCGGAATGCAACTGCCTGCCAATTTTTAGTCTATGCGCTGATAGCAAAGCAATGCCTCACAGGCGGGACCGCGCCGTAATGGCATGGATAGCAGTTTGAACGTTACCACAGCATCGCCAACGGGCAGCGTGATGACATCGCCGATGGCGATGGAAAGGCTACCCTTTTCCACCCGGCGACCGTTGACGCGGATATGCCCGGTCTCCGCCCAATTTTGGGCAAGCGTCCGGCTCTTGGCCAATCGCAGAAAGAACAGAAGTTTATCGATCCGCAACTTCGCCCCGACCCTATAGTTTTAACCCCTTTAGCGCCGCCAATTGCAGCGCCAAGGATGATGGTTGTGCGCTTTGCTTTGCGGCAGCAGGTGCGCGCTCGGGTTTGGCCTTTGGTTCACCATTTGCGCGGGACGCCTGGTGTTGCGGCTTGGCGCGTTGCGGACGCTGCTCGGGCGGGCGCGGCTTAGGAAGGCCAACCCAGCGCCAATGCGTGAGCGTAATGGCCTGCGGCTCCGCTGCTGGCGGCGCGGCGGCCTCTGGGGCGCTCGCTTCGGGTTCCGCGGGAACCGCCGCCTCTAGTTTCTCGGGTTCGGGCGTCCGTGCGACCTCTTGCGCAACAACCTCAATTGCCTCAACCACATTATCAGAGACCATCTCTGGCACAACTTGCGGCTCGAGCGCCTTCTCCGCCGGGCGGAAGCCTGCGTCGCGCATCAGGGCCTTTAATCCGGCTTCGCTGATGCCCAGCGACGTTGCGAACGCCATGTCCATGCCAAACAGATTGCCCTGCCCGCGTGCTTCATGCGCTTTTTTGATAACCCGTTCGGCCAGGTCAATGCGGACATATTCGTCGCCAATCCGGCGATAGCCTGCATTGCGCGCTTCGGAGGCATTGGCAAAATTCCACGCCTTCAAATGCACGGCGCTTTCGGGCGGAAGTTCCGGCATCGTGCGGTTGTCGCGTGCTGCAAATAATGCTGCACGCCATTTGGCCGCCGCCGGCTTCAGCGCGGCATGGTGATAAATATCGAGCGCACCAAAGACGATGCCGCCCTTACGCGCTGCGCCGCGTGCTTCCTTGGGTAATGCCGCAATCGCATCGGCCAAATAATGCCGACCTGCAATGCCGCCTTCGTCTGCCAAGCGCACGGCAAGCGCGCGGACATTGCCGTCGACATCTGCTTGCTGGGCGAGTTCCAATAGTCCGACTATGCCGCCCATGGCCTTTGCCAATTGCGCTGCAATCCAGCCTTCGGCCCGCGTGGTAATCTCGCGCAACGCGTCGCCTTCAAGGCCAGCAACCGCCTTCACCGGGGTAAATGCAGGTTGAAGCAGCGTCCGCCCCTTGGTCAGCGCACCCAATATTTCGCCTTGCCAGAAAATTGCGGGCTTGCCTTCTCCATCGGCTGCGAGCGAGAATTCGCTATCCTCTGCCATGCTTACGTCCTTTGCCTTTTGTCTCAGATATGCTGCCAAATGCCGTTCGGCGGCAGCCAATAATAGCTTACGGTCACTTGCTTTGGCCGCTGGGTCAACCCGAAACGCAAAGCCCTGTAAAGTTCCAATGTCCTCCCCATCGACCAGAACGCGGTTGTCGGCTTGAATGTCCACAGGCAATAAACCGACGTCTTTCGCGCTTTTCCGCAGCAGCATGGATGTGCGTTTATCGACAAATCGCTGGCGCAATGCATCGTGCAACGCGTCGGACAGTTTTTCCTCCAACGTGCGTGCGCGTTCGGCCATGGCGGGCGGATTGGTCAACCAATCGCTCCGATGGGCGATATAGGTCCATGTCCGCACCGCCGCGATTCGCGCCGAAAGCGTATCGACATCGCCTTGGATATTGTCGAGCCGCGCGAGTTCACTGGCATAGACGCCTTGTGGAATGACACGGTCATTTTGTCCCAGATATTGCCATAAAGACGCAACGAAGCGGCTGTGATGCTCCTCGCCCATTTGCCGGAAGTCAGGCAAGCACGCGACCTCCCAAAGCCGGGCAACGTCCACATGATGGCGGATGAGCGCTTTCACATCGGGCATTTCCGCCAAGCGTTTCAGCACCAACAGGTCGATGACCTTCGGCGCAGGCAATAGCCCCGGACGATGTGGCTTCTTCTCCAAATCCGCTATCAGCGTCGCGACATCGTTAAAACGCGGATTGGCTTCGCGCCAATACAACCAGTCCAGACGTGGAAAACTGTGCCCCTCAATCGCCAACACTTCTTCCGGCGTAAATTCGCTGCCCTCGCCAGCCAATGTCCCGAAACTACCATCGCGCTGGTGCCGGCCAGCACGTCCGGCAATCTGCGCCATTTCGGCGACGGTCAGGCGGCGGCGGCGCGAACCGTCGAATTTGGACAGGCTGACGAATGCGACATGCGCGACATCAAGGTTCAACCCCATGCCGATGGCGTCGGTCGCAACGAGATAGTCCACCTCGCCCGATTGAAACATCGCGACTTGGGCATTGCGGGTGCGCGGTGACAACGCCCCCATGACGACCGCCGCGCCACCGCGCATACGGCGCAATGTTTCGGCGACCGCATAGACCTGTTCTATCGAGAAAGCGACGATCGCTGACCGTTTGGGCAAACGCGACAGCTTCTTCGCGCCAGCATAGCTCAACGTCGAAAAACGCGGACGGGAGATGATTTCAGCATCGGGCAGCAACGCGCGGATAATCGGGCGGAGACTTTCCGAGCCCAGGATCATCGTTTCCTCCCGCCCGCGCGCATGCAATATCCGGTCGGTAAAAATATGCCCGCGCTCGGGGTCGGCACCCAATTGCGCTTCGTCTATGGCGACGAAGGCTAATTCCTTGTGAATGGGCATGCTTTCAACGGTGCAGCAATACCAGCGGGCTTGCGGCGGTTCGATCCGCTCTTCACCCGTGATTAAGGCAACATTCTGCACGCCCTTCATGGCGACAACGCGGTCGTAAATTTCCCGCGCCAGCAACCGCAGCGGAAACCCGATCATCCCACTGGAATGCGCGCACATCCGTTCGACAGCAAGATGCGTCTTACCCGTATTGGTTGGGCCTAAAATGGCCGTGAGGGCGGAACGGACTGGGGGCAAATTTACATCAGTTGGCCATTAAAGCTGCGGCGAGTTCCTTCAATGGCACGTCGGTATCGGCCAATTGTTCAACGGTGGGCGACAGTCCTTCGGTCACGAACAAGCGGCCTTGAACATAATCCTTGGTCGCGTTGACGCAGTCGAGCGCAATGACTTTATTGGCCTTCAGATAGACGACAGAGAAGCTGCGGGTATCAGGGTCTCCGCGCAACACCGTGGTATCATAACCCGCGCTGATGCCTATAGTTTGCAGGCGCAAATCATATTGGTTGGACCAGAACCATGGCACCGCATGATATTGCGTCAACGCACCCGTCAGGCTTTTGGCCACGGCATTCGCCATATCATTGGCGTTCTGCACCGATTCAACGCGCATGACATTGCCGCCTGCAAAATCATTGGCATGGGCCGCGCAGTCGCCAATGGCATAGATGTCAGGCAATGACGTCCGGCAATAGGCATCGACATCAACTCCGGCCCCGCCCGCCGCGCCAGCGTTCAGCAAAGGCGCGACAGCAGGGATGATACCGATGCCGACAATGACCATTTGGGCGGGAATCACTTCGCCATCGGCCAGACGCACACCATTGACAAAATCTTCGCCCTGTATGCCGCTTATCTCAACACTCAAGCGCACATCGACGCCATGCGCGCGATGCTCGGCCTCGTAAAAGCGCGATAGGGGCGCGCCAGCAACCCGCGCCAACACGCGGTCCATCGCCTCCAGCACAGTGACTTTCTTGCCCATTTTACAGAGCACAGCCGCCGCCTCAAGTCCGATATAGCCGCCACCCACAATCGCAATGTCCGCGACATCGTCGAGGCCGTCCAGCATCCCGTCAACGTCAGCACGCGTGCGTACAACGTGCATACCGGGCAGATTGCCGCCCTCAACAGGCAATGGCCGCGGACTGCCGCCAGTCGCCCAAATCATGTTGCCATAGGAAATGGCCGCCCCGTCAGACAATGTCACCTTATGGGCAGATGGATCGACCACCTCAACGCGCAATCCCAATATCATATCGACGCCGCGCTCCGCCCAGAAAGCGGGCGGCCGGATCATGATGCGTTCAAACGCTTTATCGCCCGCGAAATAGTCTTTCGACAAAGGCGGGCGCTCATAGGGATATTCAGGCTCAGCGTTCACCACGCCGATGCTACCTTCATATTTGGCCTGCCGTAACGCAATCGCGGCCTGCGCGCCGCCGTGGCCGCCACCGACAATAAGAATATCATAATGCATCAGTGCAGATTCGCTCGCTTAACAAACATCGAATGAGCGGTAAGCAAAAGGTCGCCCACTGGCTAGTCCTATGCTTGCAGCATATGCAATTAACTGGCAAAGCAAGGCCATGACAAGCATGACATTAGACTTTGCCCTTGGCGATAATGCCGACATGATCCGCGAAACGACGCAGCGTTTTGCAACCCACAAAATCGCGCCGCTCGCGGCCAAGATTGACGCGGATGACTGGTTTCCGCGGGATGCGCTTTGGCCCGCCATGGGCGAACTCGGCTTGCATGGCATAACCGTTGATGCGGCTGATGGCGGCCTTGGCCTTGGCTATTTGGAACATGTTGTCGCGGTCGAAGAAGTCAGCCGAGCCTCTGCCTCTATTGGATTGTCCTACGGCGCGCATTCCAACCTGTGCGTCAATCAGATCGCACGCTGGGCCACGCCGGAGCAAAAGGCGAAATATCTGCCTAAGCTGATTTCGGGCGAACATGTCGGCAGCCTTGCCATGTCCGAAGCGGGCGCTGGCTCTGACGTTGTGTCGATGAAGCTCAAGGCTGAAGCGGTTCAAGGCGGTTATATCCTGAACGGCACCAAATATTGGATCACCAACGCGCCTTATGCCGACACTTTGGTTGTCTATGCCAAAACAGCGCCCGAAGCGGCGTCGCGTGGTATCACCGCGTTTCTAATTGAAAAAGGCATGGAGGGTTTTTCGATTGGCCAGAAAATCGATAAAGTCGGGATGCGCGGTTCGCCCACGGCGGAACTGGTATTCAACGATTGTTTCGTCTCCGACGAACAGATGATGGGCCCGTTGCATGGCGGCGTTGGCGTATTGATGTCCGGCCTCGATTACGAACGCGTTGTGCTCGCCGGACTTCAGCTTGGCGTGATGCAGGCCTGCTTGGATGTCGTCCTGCCTTATGTGCGCGAACGCAAACAATTCGGTAAGCCCATTGGCAGTTTTCAGCTGATGCAGGCAAAGGTCGCCGACATGTATGTCGCGCTCAATTCTGCCCGCAGCTATGTCTACAATGTCGCGCAGGCATGTGACGCGGGGCAGACCACGCGCTTTGATGCGGCGGGCGCAATCCTGCTCGCCAGTGAAAGTGCGGTGAAGGTCGCTGGCGAAGCGATTCAGGCCCTCGGCGGCGCTGGCTATACCAAGGATTGGCCCGTCGAACGCTATTGGCGCGATGCAAAATTGCTCGACATTGGTGCGGGTACAAATGAAATTCGGCGGATGCTGATTGGCCGGGAGCTGATCGGAGCTTCGTAAGGAGAGTGTGATGCAGTGG
>JAEMTM010000045.1:11045-12986 GCA_016462305.1 Sphingomonadaceae bacterium
ATGCTGATTGGCCGGGAGCTGATCGGAGCTTCGTAAGGAGAGTGTGATGCAGTGGCACCCCGAATGGGGCACAGAAAATGACCCGGATTCGCAAATCTATTTCCACCTTTTTGGAAAAGCGTTAAGAGGTGAGTTGTGAACAACAAAGTGACCCGATATAATCGCTATCAAGCGCGGATAGGCTTTTCGCCCTAAGGGCATATAAGCCCCTCCCCTTTAGGGGAGGGGTTGGGGTGGGGCGTATCGGCCTTACACGGCGCCTCCAATCCCCACCCCGCTGCGGCTAGGCAGCAAGCTGCCAAGTCTCGCTGCCCCTCCCCTGAAGAGGAGGGGCTTGGTTCTTCCCAAATATCTGAGGATTTTAGATATGCCACGTAATTACGACATCGCCGAACTGCGCCGTTTGGACATTGCCCACCATCTGCCCGCGCAAGCCGATTGGCAGGAAATAGAGGATCTGGGCGGCAGCCGGATCATAACCCATGCCGAAGGCTGTTATATTCATGATGGCGACGGCAACCGTATATTGGACGGCATGGCCGGCCTGTGGTGCGTCAATGTCGGCTATGGCCGTGACGAATTGGCCGAGGTCGCACGCGAACAAATGCGTGAGCTGCCATATTATAACAGCTTCTTCAAAACCGCGAACGCGCCCGCGATCATGCTGGCGGACAAGATTGCCAGCCTAACAGGTGGCCGCCTACCGCATGTGTTTTTCAACAGCTCCGGCTCCGAAGCCAATGACACCATATTGCGCTTGGTCCGCCATTATTGGCAAGTGAAGGGCGAACATAGTCGCACTATCATCATCAGCCGCCATAATGCCTATCACGGCTCCACCGTCGCGGGCGTCAGCATGGGCGGGATGAAGGCGATGCACGGCCAAGGCTTCCCCGCGCCGGGCATACTGCCAATGGCTGGCATTGAACATGTGCGTCAGCCTTATCATTATAATGAAGGCCGCGACATGACGCCGGAAGATTTTGGCACGGCATGCGCGCAGGCCATTGAAGACAAGATATTAGAGGTCGGCCCTGAAAATGTCGCAGCCTTCATTGGCGAACCCGTACAAGGCGCTGGCGGTGTTATCATCCCACCTGCCAATTATTGGCCACAGGTTGAGGCGATTTGCCGCAAATATGGGATATTATTGGTCTGTGATGAGGTTATTTGCGGCTTTGGGCGTACCGGCAACATTTGGGGCCATGAAACCATGGGCATCCAGCCGGACATTATCGCGATGGCGAAGGGGCTGTCGTCTGGTTATCTGCCCATTTCCGCCGTGGCGGTCAGCGCGGACATCATAAAGGTGATGAAGACCGGAGGCGACTTTGTGCATGGTTACACCTATTCGGGCCACCCGGTCGCGTCCGCCGTCGCCTTACGCAATATCGAGATCATGGAACGCGAAGGCCTGATCGATAGGGTCCGCAATGAAACCGGACCATATCTCGCCAAGGCACTGGCCCCCTTGCGTGACCATCCTTTGGTCGGCGAAGCCCGCTCCATCGGCTTGCTTGGCGCGGTCGAGATTGTGGCGGACAAGGCAACAGGCGCGCGCTTTGGCGGCGCAGAGGGCACAGCAGGCCCGATGGTCCGCGATATTTGCATCCGCAACGGCCTGATGGTGCGCGGTATCCGCGACAGCATCGTGATGTGCCCGCCATTGATTATCAGCACAGCCCAAATTGACGAACTTGTCGGCATCATTCACAAATCGCTCGATGAAGCAGAGCCAAAATTGCGGGCGATTGGATAAGGGCAAATAAGAAACCGTAGCGCTTTGACCTACAGCGAGAAGTTGTTCTTACACCGCTAACGTCACCCTGAACTTGTTTCAGGGTCTATCCTGCCTCGTGATCAAAGGGTTTCTGGAAAAATGGACCCTGAAACAAGTTCAGGGTGACGGCGATATTGAGGGTAACGGCGATGACGGGGGGG
>JAEMTM010000184.1 GCA_016462305.1 Sphingomonadaceae bacterium
CCTCTGCGCCTCTGCGTGAATCCATTTTGCACGCAGAGGCGCAGAGGACGCAGAGGCTATGCACAAAGACAAAAGCCGTTTGTGTCGCGCGAAGACGAGACACCTCTAGCGCCTACGCTCCCGCCTTGAACCCCAACGCGATCCCCGTTTACGCGGCCTTGGAATCGGTCGTCAGGATAAAGGCATCACCACTGGCGCCGACATTCACCGTCTTTCGCGCAATGCTTGGTTTTTCCGCCGACTTGTGGCTGAACTTGCCTTCAATCTGGCCGCCGGGTGCGATGGTCAGATTGCCGTAGACAACATCGCCTTTGACACGCGCCGAGGTTTCGATGACGAGGTCATTGGCTTCAATCCAACCTTCGACATGGCCCGAAAGCTTGGCCGATTCGGCGGTGATTTTGCCCGCGATGAAGCTGCCTTCGCCCTGCACCAGATTGCCGCAGGTAACGTCGCCCTGAACCTTGCCGTCGATATGAAGGTCAACTCGCGCTGACAAATTGCCGACGATTTCGACGCCGGATGCAATGATCGATGTGTGATTTGAATTGCTGTGCACGCTTACATTATTCCTTTGCGACAGAGTCGGCGGGGTATTCGGCGACTGTTTGGACCTTGAGAACATCTGGATTTGCCTCCAAAAACTTATGCGGGTTAATCGCCTGACCGTTTAGGCGCATCTCGAAACGGGCAAGGCCAGCGGCTTCGGGCACCATCGCTTTAATGGTCTTCACGGCCTGTTCTTCCTCACGCGAGTCGGCGGAGGCGGAGGGTGCTTGCGCTGCGGCGTCCGGTAAATCACCGAAATATTGGTTGCCTAGGCTTCCCAGCATTTCCTGCCGGCGTTCCAAATCCTGCGTCACTTCGTTGATAGAGCCACGATAGCTGCCCACGCGTTCTTCGGCGGATGCCTCTTGCTCGAACAACGCAAGGCGCTGTGCGGTGAAAACAACTTGATTGATGGGCATAGCAAAAGGGACCAACAACCAAACACCGATAAAGGGTGCCAGGGTAGCAGCAGTACGGCGCTGCAATTGCGCCGACATATTTAAAAACTGGAATTGGCCATTGGCCCGCATGAAAAATCTGCGGTCAATAAACCATCCAGCTGTCCGGTTTTCCCAACCGGACATTCTGATTTTTTGCGACACGACCCATCCCGTCATATTTATTGGGCGCGGCTAGCAGACGAACTGCCCCCCGGCGAATCACGGAAACCCGACTCGCGACGAGTTGTTTGATTTGTGCGATGAACTGAGGTGAACCCCGTAAATGCGCCTTCTTTTATGTCCGAATCGGTATCGTTATGTAAATTAAGGGCGTAAAGCCACCTAAATTCAGATATATATGTTCAATTCGCATTTGCTCCATATCCGATGAACGCGAAATGGGGATGATCGCTTTCTCTTTTGGAACCATTTCTCTAATAGTATCAGGCAATGACAATCAGCAGCATTTTGATAACCGATCTCACGGCCAAGGCGCGCATTGCGGCGCGGTATTTGGCTGGCGTCGATGATGCGGTGAAGGCGGCTGCGTTAACGCGCGCGGCGCAGGCATTGCGTGATGGCATGGCGGAGATTCTCGCGGCCAATGCCAAAGATGTCGATGCTGCGGTGGCGGCAGGTATTTCGCCCGCGATGCTCGACCGGCTGAAGCTGGATGCAGCGCGCGTCGCGTCGATGGCGTCTGCGGTCGAAGTGGTCGCAACGCTGGCAGACCCGGTGGGGCAAATCATAGATACCCGCGCCCGTCCCAATGGCCTAATGATGGAGCGCGTCCGCGTGCCGGTCGGCGTGTTGGGCATCATTTATGAAAGTCGGCCCAATGTGACCGCCGATGCGGCTGCTTTGGGGCTGCGGTCGGGTAATGCCGTTATCCTGCGCGGCGGTAGCGAGGCGGTACACAGCAACCGCGCCATTCATGCGGCGATGGTGCAGGGCATCACGCAAGCTGGCTTGCCCGAAGATGTCATTCAGCTTGTTCCGACGCAGGATCGTGCGTTGGTCGGCGATATGCTGCGCGCGCAAGGGGCGATTGACATGATCATCCCGCGTGGCGGAAAATCGCTTGTGGCGCGCGTTCAGGACGAAGCCCGCGTCCCCGTGCTCGCGCATCTTGACGGCATCTGCCACAGCTATGTGCATAAGGACGCCGATCCCGACATGGCGCAGGCGATTGTGGTCAACGCCAAAATGCGGCGCACGGGCATTTGTGGCGCGACGGAAACATTGCTGATTGATCAGGATTATCCCGCGCCCGCCGCGTTGATTACGGCGCTCATTGACGCCGGTTGCGAAGTGCGGGCGGACGATGTGCTGATGGAGCTGGATGCGCGGACCGTCTCTGCCGATGCGCAGGATTGGGATACCGAATATCTCGACTCGGTCATTTCGGCCTGCGTCGTTTCCGGCCTTGATGCAGCCATGGACCATATCGCCCGCCATGGGTCGCACCATACCGACGCGATCATAACGCAGGATGCCGCCGCCGCTGCTCGTTTCTTGGCAGAGGTCGACAGCGCGATTGTCATGCACAATGCCTCCACCCAATTTGCCGATGGCGGCGAATTTGGCTTGGGCGCAGAGATTGGCATCGCCACAGGCCGCCTGCATGCCCGTGGCCCAGTCGCGCTGGAGGGGCTGACAACGTATAAATGGATCGTGCGCGGGCAGGGCCAGACTCGCCCTTGAAAAGAGTCGCGCCCTTGAAAACTATTGGCCTCATGGGTGGATCGTTCAACCCCGCGCATAAAGGGCACCGCGCGATCAGCCTGTTCGCGATGGATTCGCTTGGCCTTGATGCATATTATTGGATGGTGTCGCCGGGCAACCCGTTAAAGCCCAAATCGGACATGGCCCCATTGCCCGCGCGCATGGCATCGGCAAAGGCGCAAGCCCGCCGCACCCCGATTAAGGTCACCGCCATTGAACGCGACCTTGGCACCGTCTACACCGCAGAAACCTTGGCAAAACTGGTCGCACGTTATCCGAAAACGCGGTTCATCTGGATCATGGGGGCGGACAATTTGGCGCAATTTCAATATTGGCGGCGGTGGCGCGACATTGCCCGTTTGATGCCGATTGCAGTTATCGCCAGACCCGGCTATAAGGAGCGTGTCGTTGCGGGTCCCGTAATGGCCTGGTTCAGACGGTTTGTCCGGCGTCCGGAACAGCGTCATCACTGGACGAAATGGAGTGCGCCAGCGCTTGTCTTTTTGCGCTTTCGTCCTGATCCGCGTTCGGCCACCGCTCTTCGGCGTGCCGACCCATATTGGTTCCACCGATATAAGGAACTTGGAACGCGTGACGGCGTTACCCGAAATATTGTGCTTTAAGGAGCCATCTTGATCGA
>JAEMTM010000046.1:0-9669 GCA_016462305.1 Sphingomonadaceae bacterium
GGCTCTGGCTCAGGTGCTGGAGCAGCGGCTGCTGCGGCGGCAGCTTCTTCAGCTTCGGCAATTTTGGTTGCCTTGTCTTCTGCGCGATCCTTGGCTTTTTGGCCTGGCTCACCCTTATTCGGGTTGCTCTTGACCTTACGTTCCTTAACACCAGCGACGTCCAAGAAGCGGGCAACGCGGTCCGATGGCTGTGCACCAGCGGCGAGCCAATGCTTCGCACGCTCGGCATCGAGGATCATGCGCTCGGCGCTGTCCTTGGGAAGCTGCGGGTTGTAGCTACCGATACGCTCAATGAACTTCCCATCGCGCGGTGCGCGGGCGTCGGCCACGACGATTTTATAATAAGGGCGCTTTTTCGAACCGCCCCGCGACAGACGCATTGATAATGCCATAAAACTAACTCACCTTTCTTAAAACTTATCAATTAAAACAATATTTTATTTCTTTTTGTTCAAAAGCCTTGCGAGGTCTGGCGGCATCCCGCCACCGCCACCCATTCCGGGAAATCCACTTATGCCGGGTGGCATCGCGCCGGGGGGAAGGCCGTGCATCCCCTCCATCGCGCCACCCAAATCTGCGCCGCCTTTTCCGCCGCCGAACATCGCGGCAAGGCCCTTAAGCCCTCCCATTTTGCGGATGCGTTTCATGGCGCTTGCCATTTCCTGGTGCATTTTGATCAGCTTATTGACGTCTTGCACCGTCATGCCCGACCCTTTGGCAATGCGGATCTTGCGCTTGGCGTTCAACAATTCTGGCTTGGCGCGTTCTTTCGGTGTCATCGAACCGATGATGGCGTCCATATGCACCAGCAACTTATCGTTCATACCGCTGGCGTCCATCGCCTGCTTGGCCTTTTTCATGCCGGGCATCATGCCAGCCAATGCACCAAGTCCGCCCATCTTGGTCATTTGACGAAATTGCATCCGCAGGTCGTCCATGTCGAACTGACCCTTGGCCATTTTGGCGGCCAGCTTGTCGGCATCCTCCTTTTCGACCATTTCGGACGCACGTTCGACCAAGCCGACGACGTCACCCATGCCCAAAATACGGCCAGCGACACGGCTTGGGTTGAATGCCTCAATCGCATCCAGCTTCTCGCCGACACCCGCAAATTTGATTGGCTTACCCGTAATAGCGCGCATCGACAGGGCCGCACCGCCGCGCGCATCACCATCCATGCGAGTCAGCACGATACCGGTCAGATCAACGCGCTCGCCAAAACTTTTCGCAACATTCACCGCGTCCTGACCCGTGAGCGAGTCCACGACCAGCAGAATTTCCTGCGGCACCGAAACCTTCGCCACCGCCTGCATTTCGTCCATCAGTTGCTGATCAACATGTAAACGACCAGCGGTGTCGAGGATGAGGACGTCAAAGCCCTGTAGCTTTGCCGCCTGCATAGCGCGCTTGGCAATATCGACAGGCATTTGCCCCTGAACGATGGGTAAGGTTGCGACCTCAGTCTGCGTACCAAGCGTGCCCAGTTGCTCCTGCGCAGCCGGACGATTGACGTCGAGCGACGCCATCAGGACTTTCTTGCCCTGCTTCGTCTTCAACATCTTCGCGATTTTTGCGGTCGTAGTGGTTTTACCCGAACCCTGAAGGCCGACCATCATGATGATCGCGGGTGGCGCAACGGCCAGGTTCAGGTCGCTTTGTTCAGCGCCCAACATTTCAACAAGCGCGTCGTTGACGATTTTGACGACTTGCTGGCCAGGGGTGACTGACTTCAACACTTGTGCGCCGACGGCTTGCTCGGTCACCTTGTCGATGAATGCACGGACGACAGGCAACGCAACGTCAGCCTCAAGCAAGGCAACGCGCACTTCGCGCATCGCCTCACGCACATCAGCTTCGTTCAACGCCCCGCGACCGCGCAGGCGATCAAACACCCCTCCTAACCGGTCACTCAGCTTGTCAAACATCGACATTCCTTACCAAATCGCCCCATATGGCGCATAAACGAACAAAAAGCCGGTGAGCGAATCTTCGCCGACCAGCCTGGAAACTATGGATTTCCAACAAAAATTGAATGGCAGTCTTCCTGCCTTGCTATGGCGCTTAACAACACGCTTTCCAAAAAGCAAATCATTCCGTGTGGCGAGGGGCCCGATGACGGCAGCATGAGCGGTGGACACTCCGGCCTGTAGCCCCTAAATCGCCGTGGATGGCAAAAGGCGAATTTCACAAGATGCATGGACTGGGTAATGACTTTGTCATTATTGATGCGCGCGCATGCCCGATGGAAATGCCCCCTGCCCGCGCGCGGGCGATTGCGGACCGGAAGATCGGCATTGGCTGCGATCAGCTCATCCTTTTGCACAGCTCCAAAGTTGCCGATGTCGCGATGCGCATTTTTAACGCGGATGGCAGCGAAGTCGAAGCATGTGGCAATGCCTCGCGCTGCGTCGTTGCTTTGTTGAAACGAGACCTAAAAATCGAAACAAAGGGCGGGATTATTTCCGGGCAATTGTCCGGCAACGATGTAACCGTTTCCATGGGTGAAGCCAAATTCGACTGGCAGGACATTCCGCTCGCTTTTGCCATGGACAGTGGTGCCCTGCCCCTTGCGTGGGAAGAACTGGAAAGCCCCATGGCGGTCAACATGGGCAACCCGCACGCCGTGTTCTTTGTGCGCGACGCCGATGCGGTTGATCTCGCCCGGCTTGGCCCAATGATTGAGCATGACGCCGCCTTTCCAGAACGCGTAAATGTCAATGTCGCGTCCGTCGACGGCAATGCAATCCGCCTGAACGTTTGGGAGCGCGGCGCGGGCCTAACGGGCGCATGCGGCACAGGGGCCTGCGCTACGGCTGTTGCCGCGATCAGGCAAGGCAAGGTTTCGTCACCTGTTATCGTCCACCAATCCGGCGGCAGCTTGACCATCGCATGGGCACCGGGGCAGCCAGTTATCATGACCGGCAGCGCGACTTATGTCTTTACCGGACAAGCCGACTGGGATGATTTTGGATGAATAGCCCGCCGCAGAAGCCTGAAGTTATCAGCATGGGGTGCCGCCTGAACCTTGCCGAGAGCAATGCCTTGGCCGAGCAACTTGCAGGGCAGGAAGACATTGTCATCATTAACAGTTGCGCCGTCACCAATGAATCCGTGCGCCAAACGCGGCAAGCCATTCGGCAAGCACATAAACGCCGCCCCGATGCCCGTGTATGGGTAACTGGCTGCGCGGCACAAGTGGAGCCTGAAACCTTTCAAAACATGCCAGAAGTGGCTGGTGTGTTCGGCAATCATGAGAAACAGAATGCCGCATTGCTGCGCGAGATAATCCATCGCCCGGACCGCCCGGTTGTCGTGTCGGACATTATGACAATTGCGCAAACCGCACCGCATCTTGTCACCGCTTACGCGGGCAAAACCCGTGCCTTTGTTGAGGTGCAAAATGGCTGCGACCATCGCTGCACCTTTTGCATCATACCTTATGGCCGGGGCAATAGCCGTTCTGTTCCAGCGGGTAGCGTTATCGAACATATTCAAAAACTGGTGGACACCGGTTTTCAAGAGGTCGTGCTGACGGGCGTCGATGTCACCAGCTATGGCCATGATCTGCCGGGACAGCCAAATCTAGGCTCGCTTGTTGAGCGCATCTTAAGGCTTGTGCCAGACCTTCCGCGCCTGCGTCTTTCGTCCATTGACGGCGTAGAAATTGACGCGCGGCTGTTTGACCTGCTGACCAGCGAAGCGCGAGTCATGCCGCATGTCCATCTGTCATTGCAGGCAGGCGACAATATGATCCTGAAGCGTATGAAACGGCGCCACAGCCGTGAACTGGCGATTGACCTTGTTGCGCGATTGAAAGCAAAAAGGCCCGACATTGCCATTGGCGCTGACATCATCGCCGGTTTCCCGACCGAGGATGACGCCATGTTTGCCAACAGCGTCGACCTCGTGCGCCAATGCGGCATCGTTCATGGACATATATTTCCCTATTCGTCCAAAAAGGGCACGCCAGCGGCGCGTATGCCGCAATTGCCGCCGCAGATTATCAAGGCCCGCGCCAAAGCGCTGCGCACTGCGGTCGCCACCGAAAAGGCTGCTTGGATAAGTGCGCTCATAGGATCAATCCATAATGTTGCTGTCGAAAGCGGCGGATTGGCTGGTCACGCAGAAAATTTCGCCTATCTGAAGCTCAATAAGATGATGCCGGAAGGCCGTATCATATCGGTCCGTGTCACGCATATCCAAGACGGAAATTTACAGGCAGAGGTTATCGAATGAGTGAGAATGCTGGGTGGACGGACCGTTTGTTCGGCGGCCTTAAAAAAACGTCAGGTAAGCTGACCGAGAATATCGCCGGGCTTGTTACCAAGGCAAAGCTCGACGCAAGCGACCTTGACGAGATTGAGGATGCTCTGATTGCCTCTGATCTCGGCCCAGCGATGGCCTCAGTAATCCGGGACAAGATTGCCGCTGGCCGATTTGACAAGGGCATTGATGCCGATGGCATAAGGCAGATCGTCGAGGATGAAATTGCTTCTGTGCTTGCGCCCGTTGCCTCCCCGCTGGAAATTGACGCTTTCCCGCGCCCTCAAGTCATTTTGGTCATTGGCGTTAACGGTTCAGGCAAAACAACGACCATCGCAAAACTTGCCAATCTGTTTCTGGAACAGGATTATGGCGTCATGCTGGCGGCGGGCGATACATTCCGCGCAGCCGCCATTGGCCAGTTGAAGATTTGGGCAGAGCGCATTGGCGTGCCGATTGTTACCGGCCCCGAAGGCGGCGACGCGGCGGGCGTGGTGTTTGACGCCGTCAAAAAGGCAACAGCCGAAGGGATCGATGTCCTGATCGTTGATACGGCTGGCCGATTACAAAACAAACGCGAGCTTATGGATGAACTTGCCAAGATCCGCCGCGTCTTGGGTCGCCTGAATCCAGCCGCACCGCACAATGTCGTCCTCGTCCTTGACGCCACAACGGGCCAAAACGCGTTGTCACAGATTGAAACATTCAAGGAAGTTGCCGATGTTACGGGCTTGGTCATGACTAAGCTAGATGGTAGCGCCCGTGGCGGCATATTGGTCGCGGCGGCGAAACAATTCGGACTGCCCATACACGCCATTGGCGTGGGCGAAGCTATTGATGATTTGCGGCCATTTAATCCTCAGGACGTTGCCCGCGCCATCAGCGGTGGTTCATTATGAGCGAAGTCACTCAAAAACAAAAGCCATCGGGCAAGCTGAACTTCGTCCTCGATTTCGGACCGTTATTGTTGTTTTTTGTGGCGTCAAAGTTTGGCAGTTCCGACACCGACCCAAAACAGGGCGCGATTATCGGTACCGCAGCGTTCATGGTCGCCATCATCGTCGCGGTGATCGTGTCAAAGTTCAAGCTGGGCAAGATTTCGCCAATGTTGAAGCTAACGGCGGCCTTGGGCATATTCTTCGGCGCGCTAACGATCTGGTTTCACGACGAACGCTTTATCCAGATTAAGCCGACGATCATCTATGCGTTTTTTGCGGCCTTGCTACTTGGCGGGTGGATGCGTGGTAAGGCGATGCTGAAATATGTTCTGGAGGCAGCCTATCAGGGTCTGAACGAAGCTGGCTGGTTGAAGCTATCTTTAAGCTGGGGCCTGTTTTTCCTTGCGCTGGCGGGATTGAACGAGATTTTCCGTCGACCCGAATGGTTTTCGTTCGACACATGGCTTTCGATCAAAGTGTGGGGTGTAACCGCTCTCACCTTCCTTTTCGCCTTGGCCAATATCCCTATGCTGATGCGCCACGGCCTGAAGCTCGGCGATGATGCCGAGCTTCCGCCGCAGGGATAAGCGTTAGCTTTGATCGGCGCGTGATGCGCCGTTGCCATCGAGATTTTCCGCGACAAATTCCCAGTTGATTGCCTTGTTCAACAACGCATCGACGTAATTCGGGCGGGCGTTGCGATAATCGATATAATAAGCATGTTCCCACACATCGATCGTCAGCAACGGCTTCATATCGTGCGCCACGGGCGTATCGGCGTCATGCAGCGACGTGATTTTCAACCTGTCTCCGTCAAGGACCAACCACGCCCAACCACTGGCGAAATGGCCAACCGCTTCTTCTTTCAGCTTTGCCAACATATTTTCATGGCTGCCAAAGCCTTCATCGATCATCGCTTTCAGCTTGCCCGTCGGTGCCTGCTGCTCTGGCGTCAGGCATTTCCAGTAGAAACTGTGGTTCCAAATTTGCGCGGCGTTGTTGAACAACCCCTTGTTGCCTTGCGCTTTGGCAGCAGTTATGACTTCAACCAAAGACGCGCCTGACAAGGCGGCATCATCGGCAATCAAATTGTTGGTTTTATCGACATAGGCTTTATGGTGCTTGCCGTGGTGATAATCGAATGTCTCGGCGGAAATGAGAGCACCAAAGGCGGATGTGTCGTATGGCAGGTCGGGGAGAATGAATGACATTGCTTATCTTTCTGTATCGAATGGTTCGGAAGCAAACGCATCGGGACAGTCCCCGTTCCGTCAGTCACGCACTGCTAACGCAGAAAATATGTGACAAGCCTCTGCCATACAGATAGGCATCATCGCATCAGCGGCAATACCGCCTGAATGCCTAGGGGAGAAAATATGGCGAAATTTTTTGGAAATCTTCATCTGGTGCTGGTCGCCGGGCTAGTGCTGTCATTTGCAGTAATGTTTGGCTTGGACGGAGACGGAGTCACGGCGCAATCCATCACGCGTTGGCTGCATACATTTTTCGGGATCGTCTGGATCGGATTATTGTATTATTTCAACTTCGTGCAAATCCCAACCATGCCAAAAGTCCCGGCTGAACTAAAGCCAGGCATTTCGAAGCATATCGCCCCATCGGCGTTGTTCTTCTTCCGCTGGGGCGCGGCGCTCACGGTGTTACTCGGCCTTGTTATAGCTGTTCAGGCTGGCTACGCGCATCAAGCCTTTGCCCTGCAAGATCCTTATAAGCTGATCGGCGTTGGCATGTGGCTTGCTGTTATCATGGCGTTCAACGTATGGTTCATCATCTGGCCAAACCAGAAAAAGGCGCTCGGCATTGTTGAAGCCGATGACGCGACAAAGGCGAAGGCCGCAGCGACCGCGATGATGACATCGCGTTTGAACACATTGCTATCGATCCCGATGCTGTACACGATGGTCAGCTTTAACGGCGGCTAAATCCGCGTATCTGGATTTCAAAGAAGGGGTGGCACATGCCGCCCCTTTTTTTATCCCAAAAGATCGTGTTTTTTCAACGTATGGCGCAACTGGTCATAACTGAGATTGAGCGCCTTTGCCGTCTGACGCTGGTTATAACGACATTTTGCCAGCGCTTGCTCCAACACAGATTTTTCAAACTTCTCCGTCGCCTCGCGGAAATCGTTTACATCCACCGCTTGGCCTGGGTCCGTTGCGTAACGCGGTTCGGCGACATTGTTCTGATTGTCGGCCTGCACCTGAGCAGGCGCAGAAGCGGCCACCCCGCCACGCCATGGGCTGTCGAACGGGTCGAATTGAATATAGTCAACTGGCTGTGCCGGGTCGGCCCAGCGATATACCGCGCGCTCCACAACATTGCGCAGTTCGCGCACATTGCCGGGCCAGAGATGGTTTTCCATCGCACGCGTTGCGACTTCGCCAAATCCGGGCCAGCCCTCCCACCCCAATTCTGCCGCCATCTTGCGTCCATAATATTCGGACAGAACCTCAATATCGCCTTCGCGCACACGTAGCGGCGGCAAAGTGATGACCTCAAAACATAACCGGTCAAGTAAGTCGGCCCTGAACCGCCCCTTGTCGACCATATGGGGCAGATGTTCATTGGTCGCAGCGACAATCCGCACGTCAACGCGCATGGGCCGGGATGAACCGATGCGGGTGACCTCCCCATATTCCACCGCACGCAATAGCCGCTCCTGAGCGCCCATGCTTAAGGTGCCAAGTTCATCAAGGAACAATGTCCCGCCGTCGGCCTCTTCGAAACGGCCTTCGCGTGCCCGCGTCGCACCGGTAAATGCCCCTGACTCATGGCCAAATAATTCAGCCTCAATCAGCGTCTCTGGCAAAGCCGCGCAGTTTATGGTGACCAAAGGCCCATCCCAGCGCGCACTCAGGCGATGGAGACGTTCGGCAATCAACTCCTTGCCCGTCCCGCGCTCTCCTACGACCAAAACAGGGCGATTGAGCGGTGCAGCGCGGCTTGCACGCTCCACAGCATCCAAAAATGCTGTTGATTGGCCAATGAATTGAACGCTGTCTCTATCCATTTTCAAACATTGGCATATTTCACCATAGAGTGGCAATAATTACTAGCAGCCCATCCGCACAAATTTTGAGAAATGGCAGAAATGCAACAAAAAAGCGAATTGGCACAATCCCTGCAAAGTATCCTGCAAGTTAGCAACACAGGGATTTTATAGAATGCGCAAAGATGTCGAAACCAGCAATTATCCAAACGGACGAGATAGCCGTCTCTGGTTGGCGGTCGCTTTGTCTTTCACGATGATCTTTACGAGCTATGCCGTGTCGGTTCTGAACCACCGCAGCGTCGGCGAGATCAGCGCACACAGCCAACCGAATAGGCCAATCGTTGTCAGCTATCTTGCCTGACTTCGATAACCTGCGACCGGAGTGCCCCAGCTCCCCCTCCCCCGCCCAAAGGCACCCGGTCGCCACCTTTTTGAATGAAGTCGCCAATAAACATTATCGGAGTTACCCCATGGGCATATTTTCACGAACCCGCGATATCATCGCCGCCAATGTGACCGATCTTCTCGACAAGTCACAGGACCCAGCCAAAATGATCCGCATGATCATTCTGGAAATGGAGGAAACGCTGGTTGAGGTTCGGGCATCTGCTGCGCGCACCATTGCCGACCAGAAAGAACTGCGCCGCCATATCGACAAGTTGAACACGCTTGAAACCGACTGGACCGACAAGGCCCATCTGGCGCTGTCAAAGGGCCGTGAGGACCTTGCGAAAGCGGCCTTATTGGAAAAGCGCAAGGCGACGGATATGAAAGAGCAATTGACCGCAGAGGTCGATGTTCTGAACGATGCGCTCAAAGCGTCCGAGCAGGATATTCACAAGCTCCAGAAAAAGCTCGCCGACGCCCGCAGCCGCCAGAATGCATTGATGACACGCTTGGAAAGCGCGGAAAATCAAGTCAAGCTGCGCACGATGTACAATGGCGACAAGGTCCGTGAGGCATTTTCCCGCTTCGACGTCCTCGAACGCCGCGTCGATGAAGCGCAGGGATATGCAGACTCACTCGCCATCGGGTCAGAGGCGCCGCGCACTTTGGGTGACGAAATCTCAGCGCTTGAGAGCTTTGATGTCGTCGACGCCGAGTTGGAAGAAATGAAAAAGGCCATGAAGCAAAACGCAAAGAAGGAGGGTTGAAATGGAATTTGGTTCCGAAATCATTGTGATACCCGCCATATTTGTCGGCCTGCCTTGGCTCATCCTGCATTATGTCACGCGCTGGAAAACCGCTGCGACGCTGACCAATGATGATGAACGGATGCTCGGTGATATGCACGAACTGGCCCGCCGGTTGGAAGATCGCCTCGACACTGTTGAGCGCTTGGTCGCGCAGGAGAATCCCGGTTGGCAACCACGCCGCATGGAACTCGATACGCCAGATTTTGACCCGGAAAATATACGTAGGCTGGAAAGGAACCGCTGAAATGTCAGGGAAACACAC
>JAEMTM010000046.1:9769-12891 GCA_016462305.1 Sphingomonadaceae bacterium
CAATCGCCGGCCCGCACCACCCGCGACATTCGTTCACGCTTTCGGGAAATCGACCATCGCTTGGCCGAAATGGAAACTTATTATGTCAGCAACAATAAGCAGCTGGCCGACGAGATCGAAAGCCTACGTTAACCAAGGGCTTATGAAGGGAATAGGATATGTTCATGCTCATCATTCTTGGCGTTGTTATTTGGTTCGCCTACCGCCATTTCGCGCAGAAAAAGCGTCAGGCCGACCGCCGCAATTGGCGTGTTGATTATCGCGACACCCCAATTCGCCCAATGACCCGCCGCCTACCGTATAGGGATTTATAATGAGCTTTGGTGGACCAAATTTCGTCATCGCAATTGTTGCGCTGTTGACGGTCGGCTGGCTGGTCAACAACTGGATCCGCGCCAAACATGGCTATCCCTTGGAAAATGAATGGGGCGGCAAGTCAGCCTTGACCGATGGCGACTATCCCGAGGCCGAACGCAAAATCATGCTTTTGAGCAACGAGAATGAAACGCTGAATGGCAAGATCGGGCATTTGGAAGAACGCGTCGCGGTTCTGGAACGGATTGTGACGGATAAGGCCGGGCGCTTGTCCGAAGAAATCGAACGACTTCGTTAAAATAGGAGGCATGATATGGACCCCGATACACTCGCGATGATAACCGCCATTGGTCCGATAGGCATTGGCATTGTTTCGATTTCCGTAGGAGGATGGGTGCTGACAACATGGATGCGTATCAAAAACGGCTACCCACTTGATGGTGCTTGGGGCCAAGCCGTGTATCCCAAAGATGATCAGGAGGCTGTTGAGCGTGTGAAGCTGCTGAGCCAAGAAAATGCCCAATTGCGGGCGGAGATTGGGTCGATCAAGGACCGGCTGGCGAACGTAGAGAAAATCGTCGTAGACGACAGCCACAGGCTGAGATCAGAAATAGAGGCCCTTCGCGGGCCGTCAAATTGAGGGGCGAAACATGGACATTAACCCGCTTATCATTCCAATTCTTGGCATTAGCTGCGGCCTGCTTGCCGTTTTCGGCGGCGTGTTCGTCCTGCCCTTCTTCAAGCTGAAGCAACGACAGCTCGAACTGAACGCAAAGAATGTTGCCGAAAAAGCGGCACAATATGCCTCGAAGCAGGGGATACTCGAAGAACGCGTCGCCGTTCTTGAACGCATTATCACCGACCAAGGCTATAGCGTTGCAAAGGAAATCGAAGAGTTGCGTAGCTTGCCGCCGCGCTCCGTACAGCCACAACGTGATCTTATTTGAGGAACTGCGCAGCCGGTAACGGCGCGCAGATCGAAAGGAAGGAACCATGGAACAGGATCCCAATTTCTACATCATTGTCGGCGCTTTTGCGGTGCTGTGCGTCGGGATTGTCTCCTCGCTAGGGTTGCGTGGATGGCGCGATTGGATTGCGCTGAAGCATGCCGAGTTGGACATTGCCCGCCGCAGCAGCGACGCGCCAGTGCCGTCGGCTACGTCGCGTATCGAGGTCGCGGACTTAAAAGAGCGCGTCAAAAAGCTGGAGGCTATCGCCGCAGGGATTGATATCTAAACCCTGCGGCCATATGCGGGTGGCCATGACCACACTCACCGACATTCAAGAAGAATATGCATTCCTCGAAGCCGACGACCGCTATCGTTTGTTGATCGATCTTGGCCGCGAACTGGCCCCAATGCCCGATGCGCTGAAAACCGATGCGAGTTTGGTCAGGGGCTGCTCGGCAAATGTCTGGGTTTATCCCGTCACCGACAATAATCAGCTTTCGTTTATGGCGGACAGCAATGCCGCGATTACTAAGGGTATCATCGCGCTTGTCCTCAAAACGGTGGACGACAAAAACGCCGCCGAAATTTTGGGCACGGATATCGAAAATGCCCTCGCCCCGTTTGACCTGAAGAACCAACTCAGTTCAAACCGAACGCAGGGCATTCCCAATATGATTGCGCTTATCCGCGAAACAGCAGCGCGTTACGCAGGCTAAGCGACCCCTACCCCTTCCACTCGCGGCGTTCTTCGGCGACGCGCAGGACGTCATAGGCCGCTTGGCCCGCCTGAAACGCCTTTGCGGCATCGGCGTTGCCGGGGTTCACGTCAGGATGTGTTTCCTTGGCAATTTTGCGCCACGCCTTTTTCGCGTCCTCAAAAGTGGAATCGCTTTCGAGGCCTAAAATATCAAGCGCATGCATTTCATCGCGGCTTCGGCTGCCATCGCCGGACCCTGCCCAGCCATAATGCGCGGATTCCTTATAGCCCGAAGAATCCCGGCGCTCATTGGCCTCGCGCTCGTCGGCTTCTTCCTTGGTCAGGCCTTCAAAATAGTCATAACCGCGATTATACTCGCCCGCATGTTCTTCACAGAACATCCAGCGGTCGGGATTGTTGGGAGATTTTGGCGCGGGGCAGTTCCCAGCCTTGTTGCAGCCATAACGGTCACACAGGCGCACCTGCTGCGCCTCGCTGCTGCTGCCATAGCCGCGCCAGCGGGGAAAGCCCCAGTCATTTCGTCGCGTAGATCGCACCATGCCGCCGACTTAGCGGCGGCATACGCATTTTGCTAGGGGCGTAAACGCAATTTATGCGCCGGACAGCGTGCCGCCCATCATCGTATTGCCGAAGAACGTCGAATATAGCAGCCCCACGACGATGCCAGAAATGACGAGTGCGAGAACCAGATAGATGAGCACGATTACCACCGTAAAACCGGCAATTTTTTCCTTTGGAACGCCGAGTACCGGATGTAGACCGAGGTAAATCAGGTAAACCGCATAAGCAATGGCAGCAAAGGACAGTAGCGCCCCCAAAAAGGGAATCCAGCTCACCAACGCCACAACCCAGCTCGGCGTGCTGGCATAAGTCATCAACTTCATGGCCTGCACTTTGTCCGAAGTGCCGTTAAAGCTCGGCGATACGAGCTTAACGATTGTTCCCATGACAAACAGTATAACCAGCGACAAGACGAAGCCGACGACGGCCATGCCCGCTATGGCCGTCATCCCCATTGACATCATGCCACCGCCAAGTCCCATCATGTCGGCGGCTGAAATACCCAATAATCCGGAAAACAATATCTCAGAGGCCACCAGTATCAGCGCCAAAGGCATTGCATAGCCCGTGAACAGCCT
>JAEMTM010000185.1 GCA_016462305.1 Sphingomonadaceae bacterium
CAAGTTCAGGATGACGAGGCCAAATTCAGGATGATGGGCTCGGCAGGTTGTGGTGACGAGCAGAGAAAGCACCATATTGCGATTCGCGTTACACAAGCGATAATCGCCATCTTGCATCGCAACAAAACCCCTGCTAGGGGCGGCCCGACGCCAAAGAGGGGGTAACTCCTTGGTGCGCTCGGCAAGTTTTTCAGTCTCACATTTTAGGAATTCGACGCGTGGATAATTCCGGCGGCACAAGCGCTAATATTCAGGCCAGTCTTGCTGGCCGTTACGCGACGGCATTGTTTGAACTGGCCCGCGACGCAAAGGCGATTAATGCCGTTGAAAAGAGCATGGGGGCGATGGCCCAAGCCGTGACCGAATCGGCTGATCTCAAAGCACTCATCAGCAATCCTGTACTCAGCCGTATTGATGCGAAGAAAGCCATTGCCGCTGTTGCAAAAGCCATGAAGCTGGATGCCCTGACCGCCAATACATTGGGCGTGCTCGCCGACAATCGTCGCTTGAACGAAACTGCCGCCGTTGCCCGTGCGTTTTCAACGCTTGCTGCGGCCCATCGCGGCGAAGTCACTGCCGAAGTTACCTCCGCTTATGCATTGACCGCGGCGCAGACCAAGGCATTATTGGCCACACTTACAACACGCGTCGGCAGCAATGTCGCCATCCAGACCAAAGTCGATCCGTCGCTTCTTGGCGGGCTTACCGTAAAAATCGGCAGCCAGATGATCGACAATTCGATTAAAACCCGTTTGAACACCCTCGCTAACCAGATGAAAGGCTGACGGCATCCGCCGTCGGTGAAAGGCTAAGTAGCAACATGGATATCCGCGCCGCAGAAATTTCCAAGGTCATTAAGGACCAGATCGCCAATTTCGGCACCGAAGCTCAGGTTTCGGAAGTCGGCAGCGTCTTGTCGGTTGGTGACGGCATCGCCCGTATTCATGGCCTCGACAATGTGCAGGCTGGTGAAATGGTCGAATTCTCCAATGGTATTCAGGGCATGGCGCTGAACCTGGAAGCGGACAATGTCGGTGTTGTTATTTTCGGATCAGACAGCGAAATCCGTGAAGGTGACGTTGTAAAGCGCACCGGCACGATTGTGGACGTTCCTGTCGGCAAGGAATTGCTTGGCCGCGTTGTTGACGGCCTTGGCAACCCCATTGATGGCAAAGGCCCATTGAAGACGACGCAGCGCAGCCGCGTTGAAGTCAAAGCGCCCGGCATCATCCCGCGCCAATCGGTTTCGGAGCCTGTCCAGACTGGCCTCAAGGCGCTTGACGCCCTCGTGCCCGTTGGCCGTGGCCAGCGCGAATTGATCATTGGCGACCGTCAGACGGGTAAGACCGCTGTCGCCATCGACACCTTCATCAACCAGAAGGAAGTCAACAAGGGCACCGACGAATCGAAGAAGCTGTATTGCATCTATGTCGCTGTGGGTCAGAAGCGTTCAACCGTGGCGCAGATCGTCCGCGCGTTGGAAGAACAAGGCGCGATGGAATATTCCATCGTCGTCGCCGCAACCGCTTCGGAGCCTGCACCGCTGCAATATCTCGCGCCTTATACTGGCGTTGCGATGGGCGAATTCTTCCGCGACAACGGTATGCACGCCGTCATCGTTTATGATGATTTGTCGAAGCAAGCGGTGGCCTATCGCCAGATGTCCTTGCTGCTGCGTCGTCCCCCGGGCCGTGAAGCCTATCCCGGCGACGTTTTCTATCTGCACAGCCGTCTGCTGGAGCGCGCCGCGAAGATGAGCGATGCAAACGGCGGTGGTTCGTTGACGGCATTGCCCATCATCGAAACACAGGCGGGTGACGTTTCGGCTTACATTCCAACCAACGTGATTTCGATTACCGATGGTCAGATCTTCTTGGAAACCGACCTGTTCTTCCAAGGCATCCGCCCCGCGATTAACGTGGGTCTGTCGGTTAGCCGCGTGGGTTCGGCGGCACAGACAAAGGCAATGAAGAAGGTATCAGGCTCAATCAAACTTGAGCTGGCGCAATATCGCGAAATGGCTGCGTTCGCGCAGTTCGGTTCGGACCTTGATGCCTCCACGCAAAAGCTTTTGAACCGTGGTGCGCGCTTGACCGAATTGTTGAAGCAAAAGCAATTCTCACCGCTGCCGTTTGAGGAGCAAACCGCGTCGATCTTTGCAGGCACCAACGGTTATCTTGATGGCATTCCTGTCACCGACGTGACCCGTTACGAAGAATCTATGCTGGCCGACTTGCGCGCCAACCATGCCGACATCCTGAAGACCATTCGCGACAGCCGCGACTTTAGCGACGACAGCAAAAAGGCGCTGATGGCCGCACTGGACACGTTCACGAAGAATTTTGCGTAACCTATTTTAACCGTCACCCCCGCGCAGGCGGGGGCCCAACCCCTGAGCCGTCGGTTCAGGCCTATAGTTCAGGAGTTGGATTCCCGCTTTTGCGGGAATGACGAAAGTGAGGAAGTTAGATGGCGTCTCTGAAGGCCCTCAAAATGCGGATCAACTCGGTCAAGTCGACCCAGAAGATCACTAAGGCGATGAAAATGGTCGCCGCTGCGAAGCTGCGCCGGGCGACCGAAGCGGCCGAAGCATCGCGCCCTTATGCCGAGCGGCTTGAGGCAGTGGTGTCGAGCATCGCGTCGAAGGTTTCCGTTGGCCCGCAATCGCCAAAGCTGCTTGCAGGCTCAGGCAAGAACGACGTGCATCTGTTTGTTGTCGCGACCAGCGACAAGGGCCTTGCCGGCGCGTTCAACACCAATATCGTCCGTCTCGCCCGCCGTCAGGCAGAGGCGTTGAAGGCCGAGGGCAAGACCATCAAATTTTACACCATCGGGAAAAAGGGCCGCGATCAGTTGAGCCGCACTTTCCGCAGCGACATCATCCGCAGCATTGAACCCGGCGATCTGGGCAAGCTCAGCTTTGCCGATGTGCAAAATTGGGCCGAAGACCTAACCGCGCGTTTTGAGGCCGGTGAATTTGACGTCGCGCATCTGTTCTTTAGCAAGTTTGAAAATGTGCTGACGCAAACGCCAACGCAGATTCAATTGATGCCCGTCGCGGTTGCCGCGGACGCAGGCGATACGGTTGGCCTGTCCGCCAGTGTGGAATATGAACCCGATGAAGAAGAAATTCTCGCCGAATTGCTGCCACGTAATGTCGCGGTCCAATTGCTGCGCGCAAACCGCGAAAATGCGGCGTCGGAGCAAGGTTCGAAAATGACGGCCATGGACAACGCAACGCGCAACGCGGGCGACATGATCAACAAGCTGACCATTCAATATAACCGCACGCGTCAAGCGGCGATTACCACGGAACTCATCGAAATTATTGCTGGTGCGGAAGCACT
>JAEMTM010000186.1:0-1294 GCA_016462305.1 Sphingomonadaceae bacterium
ATGTGACGCGCTTAGGTCAGGGCGGCGCAGGCGGTTTGAATACGCAGACATGCTTCCTTCAAAATGTCCGCCGATGTGGCATAAGAAATCCGGAAACCCGGGGATAAACCAAAGGCCCCACCATGCACCGCCGCAACGCGATATTCGTCGAGGAAATAATCGATGAGATCAGCGTCGGTTTGAATGATTTTACCCTGCGGTGTTTTCTTGCCCATCACGCCAGTCGCATCCGGATAGACGTAGAAGGCGCCTTCGGGGGTAGGGCAGCTGAGCCCCGGCGCATCGTTCAGCATCGCCACGACAAGGTCCCTGCGTTCACGGAAGGCCATGTTACGTTCGCGCAGGAAATCTTGCGGGCCGTTCAACGCCGCCAACACGGCATATTGGCTGATCGAGCAAGGGTTGCTGGTGGACTGCGACTGCAAATCGGCCATGGCCTTAATGAGCCACGCTGGCCCCCCTGCATAGCCAATCCGCCAACCCGTCATCGCATAGGATTTGGATGCGCCATTCATGGTCAGCGTGCGGTCATACAAGTCTGGACAGACTTGAAGCATCGTCGCAAACGGTTTGGGCGCGTACCAGATATGCTCATACATATCGTCGGACAGCAGCATGACATGTGAATGTTTCAGCAGCACTTCACCAAGCGCTTTGAGTTCCTCCGCATCATAAGCCGCACCGGTCGGGTTCGATGGCGAATTCAAGATGAGCCAGCGCGTTTGTGGCGTGATTGCAGCATCAAGCTGCTCCGGCGTCATTTTGTAATTCTGCGCGGCGGTTGCCATCACGATCACAGGCGTACCGCCTGCAAATTGCACAATGTCGGGATAGCTCACCCAATATGGCGCGGGGATGATGACTTCGTCGCCGACATCAATGGTGGCGACAAGCGCGTTGAACAAGGTGTGCTTACCGCCTGAGTTTACGGTGATTTGCTTTGGCGTATAATCGATATCGTTGTCGCGCTTGAACTTGGCGATGATCGCCTGCTTAAGCGGCGCGATGCCGTCGACGGCAGTATATTTCGTCATGCCGTCACGGATCGCCTGAATAGCGGCATCCTTGACGAAGTCTGGCGTGTCAAAATCGGGCTCTCCTGCGGACAGGCCGATGACATCAACCCCTTGCGATTTCAGGTCAATCACGCGACCCGACATGGCTAGCGTCGCAGATGGAGCAATCCGCCCGAGGGCAGCCGACAGATGGTCAATCATCATCATACTTTCGCGGAATTATTGAGCTGAGTTTGCGTATCTGCCCCTAATGGCTCGTCAAAAGTTACGCAACCTTA
>JAEMTM010000186.1:1394-3316 GCA_016462305.1 Sphingomonadaceae bacterium
TAGCTCTTATCAATCCGCGCACGCTGTTACCGACCCAGAATCCATCAGCCAGGTCGTCTATCCTCAGGTCGACCTCTTCCGCCTTGCCGGACTCCAGCAGTGCACGACGCAATATGGAGGGCAGCAGCCCGGTTTCCAGTCGCGGGGTCAACAACTTGCCATCGCGCTCGACAAATATAGCGGTGATGCTCCCTTCGGTCAGCAAGCCGTCGCGGCGCACAAAAACCACTTCATCGCAATCTGGCCGTGATGTGCGCGCATCATCGTAAAACGCTCGGTCGGAAATTTTATGCCGCAGCCGGAAATCACCTGCATCGACGGGCAACGGCACCACAGCAACCCGCCACTCGGTTACATCTTCCAACGGCCAAATCTCAACTGCTTGTGCGCCATGCCGCGATACCATCAGGCGGATTTTGGAGAGACGGTCGAGATGGAAAATACTTGCATGTAAGCGGTTGCGCAGTTCGTGCCGGTCAAATTCGAAGCCAAAGGCCGCCGCGCTGGATTTCATCCGTTCAAGATGATCCTCCAGCCGCAAGATACCCGCCATGGGTTCAAACCGCATCGTTTCGATAAGGTCAAAACCATGATTTTCCACTTTGGCGAAATCCCCCTTGGCCAAACACTCGGCCCATTCATCTGCTTCGATGGAATCGGCCACCACGCCAGATCCTAAGCCAAGCGAGAGGGACTGTGTTTCTTCACACAGCGTAAATGTACGAATAGCAACGTTGAATGCGGCGTCGCCATTGTCATCTATCCGGCCGATGGAGCCGCAATATATGCCACGTGGCGCAGCTTCGACCTCTTCGACCACTTGCATGGCGCGGATTTTCGGTGCCCCGGTGATGGAGCCACAGGGAAATAACGCCTGTATGACGTCAATGGCATCATGCCCCTCGGCTAGAACGCCGGTGACCGTGGAGGTCATCTGGTGCACCGTGGGATAGCTTTCAACATGGAAAAGTTCCGGCACCTTTACGCTGCCCGCCGCGCAGACGCGCGATACGTCATTACGCAACAGATCAACGATCATCAGATTCTCGGCCCGTTGCTTTGGGTCCATACGCAAATGCGCGACGGCCTGTGTGTCCGCCATCGGATCGGTCGGCCTCTGCGCCGTTCCCTTCATGGGCTTGGTCGTGATCCTGTTGTCTTTCAACGCAAAAAACAACTCCGGAGAGAAGGACAGATAATGTGTCTGCCCCGTCCAGATCACGCCCCCATAGCCAGCGCGGGCCCGCGCGCGCAACGCGGCGTATAAAGCCAAGGGATCGCCAGCATAATCAGCCGTCAGCGGGAATGTCAGATTGGCCTGATAGATATCGCCGGCGCGGATATATTCCTGCACCGTGGCAAAGGCCCGGCTATAGTCGTCGCGCGATATGCCCGGACGCAGTTCAGACAACCATGTGCCAACCGGGTCGGGTAACAATGACGTCACAACGTCTGTTTCTATAGTGCTGAAACTATTGAATAATCCAAACCATGCTAGCAATCCAGATGGCGCAGGCGTCAGGCCGGGCAAGAAATGAGCGCCAGCCTCATAGCCGAAAAATCCGGCCGCATGCAGGCCGTCTTGCCGCGCTTGCCGCAGCGAAACGAGGAGCGCGCTGAGCCCGTCAGCATCATGGGCGGTCAAGACTGCAACCGGATTTATATAAAGCCGTGCAGGTGATGCACCATGCGTCCGCGCATCATCAAGCAGAACAAAAGGCCCCTGCGCAGGGATCATACGGTGGCTGTCGTTGGAGCGGGTGAGGGGAATCGGCTCCACATAAGGCTCTCGCTGAAACCCGCAGAAAGCCGCGGTTATTGGTTCGTCCGAAACCGTCCGTGCCACAGGTTGGTGTCACAGGCAAGGGTGCCGTTTCAATTTTTGCCGCTCCGCTGGAGCCGCGATCATGGCGCTGTCGCTA
>JAEMTM010000187.1 GCA_016462305.1 Sphingomonadaceae bacterium
ATTAAAATGGGCCTTTCCAGATAGACGGTAGATATTTGTTGCGTGATAAACATCTCAGTGTATTGTTAGGACAACACACAAGGAGATAAGCCATGCGTAAGTCAATCTGCCTTCTGCCGCTCCTCGCCCTATCGCTTGTCGGTTGCGGCGAAACCATTTCCGGTGCGGTTAAGGATGTCAAAGCTATGGAGGAAAGCGGCTTTGCCGACGGCAAGACATTATCCAGCAGCGCTGTCACGACGGATGCATTCAGCACAGTTAAGGCGCTGGGTCCCGATAATATCGTGTTCGTCACCGGTGACGCTTTTACCATCAAGGCCCAAGGCAATGCGAAAGCGGTCGCCGCGCTGCGCTACAAGATGGATGACAAAGCGATTGTCATTGGCCGGAAAAACGGCAGTTGGTTTGGCGATGAAGGCAAAGGCGTCACGGTAACGATCACTGCGCCCGCCTTGTCCGCCGCCTCGCTCGCGGGGTCAGGTGACTTTACCGCTGACCGGATGACGGGCGACGTTGTCAAAGTGAAAGTCGCCGGATCAGGCAACTTGAACGTCGCCAAACTAGAAGCGAAGAAGCTGGAGACCAAAATCGCAGGTTCGGGCAACGCTGTTATTTCTGGCAAGGTTGACCTCGCCGATTTCTCGGTGGCAGGTTCCGGCAGCGTCAACGCACAGAAGTTGAATGCCACCGACGCCGATGTGTCGATAGCTGGGTCGGGCGATATACGCTTGAATGCGACTGGCAAGGTCAAGGCAAAGGTCGCAGGCAGCGGCGACATCTCTGTGACCGGCGGCGCTACATGCGAGTCGAAATCAATGGGTTCAGGCAGCATAAATTGTTCCTGAACCACCGAGGCAAATACGCATGCGCAATTGGTGGAACCAAAACGTCGTTCCGCGCTTAATCGGTTGCGCATGTACGCAAGCTGCGGTGATGCGCGACCGGGCTAAAGTGGCACCCTTTGCCGCCGAAAAAGCCTATATTTTTAATCGCGGTGCAGGCAATATTAGCGTTGCTGGACGTGGAAGTTGTTTCATTGAACAGGCCGGAAACATTGCTATCAATAATGCCCAGATCGAAAAAGGATCGCTTCAATGACCTTAAGCCAGTTTAGTCGGTACAATGCCTTTGCCATCGCACTGTCACTCACCGCCTGCAACATGCCCGCCAATGGCGTAACCTCGGCCGCTGGTTGCACCCCAGGCGCAGCCGCAGGCCAGTCTGCGGCGGGACTGGAGCAAGTGACCTTATGCGTCACCAATGCCACCAAAACGCATAGCTTCACCGTTGAGGCCGCAAGAACAAGGGCAGAGCAAGCCAAGGGGCTTATGTTCCGGACGGAGCTGCCCGACAATGCGGGTATGATTTTTCCTTTTCCAGAACCGCGCGTTGCGAGTTTCTGGATGAAAAATACGGTTATCTCCTTAGACATCATCTTCGTGCGCGCAGATGGCACGATTGAGAGCATCGCCGACAACACGATCCCTTATTCCACCACACCCGTTGTGTCGGGCGAGCCAGTTGCGGCTGTGCTGGAATTGCGCGGCGGGCTCGCGGCTGAACTGGGAATTGTTGCCGGCGACAAGGTGCAATGGACAACCAAATAAGGATTGCGCGGAATCATGCTTGCTCCTAATCGCGTGAGCCATGGGTATTCTAAGTAAAATCTTCACCTGGTGGGACGGCGCGACGATTGGCACGGCTTTCTATAGCTGGCGCAAAGGCAAAGTTGTGGGCACCGACGCCTTAGGTAATCGATATTATCAATCATCCGACGGCAAGCGCCGCTGGGTGATCTATAACGGCCCCAATGATGCAAGCCGCGTATCGCCCGATTGGCATGGCTGGCTGCATGGCACACATGATGGCGATCCGGAGAGCTACTTGCCGCCACACAGGGGTTATGAAACCGCGGCTGTGCCAAATCTCACGGGCACCGATGCTGCCTATCGTCCGGCAGGGTCGATTGAGCGTGGCGGCCATCGTGCACGTGCGACGGGTGATTATGAGGCATGGAGTCCCGACGCATCATGATCCGCGCGCGCGGTTTAATCTGGTTGCCGCTGTTGGCAACGCTTGCCGCGTGCGGTGCTTCAGAGGACGAAACGCTTGCCCCCGCGAAATCGGGCGAGGCCCTTGCGACCAGCGACAAAATTGTTGCCATGTCCGGCGCAAATATTGGTACCCCCATGGCAGAACGCGTTGCCGTGCTTGGCCTGTTGAACAAGCGAAATGGTCAAACGCGGGACGTTGAGCTAAAACCTGGCGAAGCTATTCGCTTCGACAAAGTGGTCATCCGACTCAGGGCTTGCGAGAAAACAGCGCCGTGGGAAACTCCACCTGACGAAGGTGCATTTGTGCAGTTGCTCGTGAATGAGCGCCCCCCCGGCACGACTAAGGCCGAAAGATGGCGTAATGTTTTTTCGGGTTGGCTGTTCAAGGAAAATCCCGCAGCCAATGTTGTCGAACACCCGATTTACGATGTGTGGATCAAGGCTTGCAAAATGCGCTTCCCCGGCGAAGAAGCACCCTTAGAGAAGAAATCTTCTGAAGAAGCGCCTGCCGCAGATCCAGCAGCCAAAGCGCCGTCAAGTGAAGCCCAGTCGCCGCCTGAGGCCGCGCCCGCTGCGGTTGAAGAAGCCAGCCCTGACGGGGCTTGAACGGCGTTCGTTAGTGCAGCCTTAAGCAGTTTAAGATACGCGCTTTGCGTCATTTCGATTGCCCCTAGGCTGGCCAAATGGTCGGTCATGAACTGGCAATCGAGCAATTCAAACCCGCCCAGTCGAAGCCGTGCGACCAGCCATGCCAAAGCAACCTTCGACGCGTCGGTTTCGCGTGAGAACATGCTTTCCCCGAAAAACGCGCGCCCCAAGGCCAGCCCGTAAAGCCCGCCCACGAGGCGACCTTCCGACCAGCATTCGATGCTATGTGCCCGCCCTTGTTGGTGCAAGCGGCAGAAAGCCTCTTCGATATCCGGATTAATCCAAGTGTCGCGTCGGTCCGCTTGCGATTCGGCACAAGTGGCAATGACCTGCGCAAAAGCGGTGTCGGCGGTGACCACAAACCGATCCTGCCGGATAGTTTTGGCAAGCGATTTTGACAAATGAAAGCCATCCAGCGGCATGACCGCCCGAAACTCTGGTTCAATCCAAAAGGTATCGGGGTCATCACGGGCGTCGGACATGGGGAATATGCCATTGGCGTAGGCCTGAAGCAGTAAATCCAGATCGATGGGCAAATGATGTCCTTTCGTGTCCGTCCTATTTAGGGTCAGG
>JAEMTM010000047.1 GCA_016462305.1 Sphingomonadaceae bacterium
CGATGATGACCTTGGAGTCCTTCATGCCTGCCAAATGCTGAATCGCGCCGGAGATTCCGACCGCGACATATACTTCTGGAGCGACGATCTTACCCGTCTGGCCGACCTGATAGTCATTGGGCACAAAGCCTGCGTCCACTGCGGCGCGGCTTGCGCCAACGCCAGCGCCAAGTTTGTCAGCCAAGGGCAAGATGGTTGCGGCAAAAGTGTCCGCGTCCTTCAACGCCCGCCCGCCCGATACGATGATCTTGGCAGAGGTGAGTTCAGGGCGCTCTTGCTTGGCGATCTCTGCCGAGACGAACGTCGACGTTCCTGCGTCGCCGCTACTTGCGACCGCTTCGATAGTCGCCGAACCACCAGCGGCTTCCGCCTTGGCAAAGGCCGTGCCGCGCACGGTGATGACCTTCTTGGCATCCGAAGATTGCACCGTGGCAATCGCGTTACCGGCATAAATGGGGCGCGTGAACGTGTCCGCGCTTTCAACCGATAAAATGTCCGAAATCTGCATGACGTCCAGCAAGGCCGCTACGCG
Source organism: Sphingomonadaceae bacterium (assembly GCA_016462305.1). Taxonomy (GTDB): domain Bacteria; phylum Pseudomonadota; class Alphaproteobacteria; order Sphingomonadales; family Sphingomonadaceae; genus Sphingorhabdus_B. The sequence goes on from JAEMTM010000047.1 coordinate 533, forward strand.
TGGCGCGATATTCTTGCCATTTGATGTGGCGGGCGCAAGGAACGCGTCATGTGTTGCCATCAAGGACGCAGCCAATGGCGCGACATTTTCGGCCAACTGCTGTGCATAGATTGCGTCATCGGCCACATGCACGGTGGTCACGCCAGCGATTTTGGCAGCCTGTTCGGCTACCGCGCCGCAGCCTGCGCCAGCAACGAGGATATGCACTTCGCCCAGTTGCGATGCAGCGGTGACGACAGCAAGCGTCGCATCCTTCAACGATGCATTGTCATGTTCGGCATAAACGAGGGTCTTCATGCGGCCACTCCCATTTCCTTGAGCTTTGCGACCAACGCATCGACATCGGCAACCTTGATACCTGCGCTACGCACGGGCGGCTCGACAACCTTCAACGTTTTGAGGCGCGGGCTGACGTCAACGCCATAATCGGCAGGTGTTTTCTGCGCGAGCGGCTTTGACTTTGCCTTCATGATGTTCGGCAACGACGCATAACGCGGCTCGTTCAAACGCAGGTCGGTCGTAATGATCGCGGGCATCTTCAACGCCACGGTTTGCAAACCGCCATCGACTTCGCGCGCAACATGCACGGCATCGCCAGATATGGTTACCGTATTGGCAAAGGTGCCTTGCGGACGCCCCGTCAACGCGGCGAGCATCTGCCCGGTCTGGTTGCTATCATCGTCAATGGCTTGCTTGCCAAGAATGACAAGGCCGGGCTGTTCTTCGTGCATAATTTTCGCAAGGATCTTGGCAACGGCCAATGGCTCGACATCTTCGGCGACAACGAGGATCGCACGATCAGCGCCCATGGCGAGTGCAGTACGCAGCGTTTCTTGCGCCTTTTCCGGTCCAATCGACACCGCGATCACTTCGGTCGCCACGCCCTTTTCCCGCAAACGCAGCGCTTCTTCGACCGCAATCTCGTCAAACGGGTTCATGCTCATTTTGACATTTGCCAAATCAACACCCGAACCATCGGGCTTAACCCGCGGCTTTACGTTATAATCGATGACCCGCTTAACGGGGACGATGATCTTCATGTGCTCATCCTTCCATACCGACTCAATGAAACAGGTGAATGCCCGCTTAATCTATTGCGCCTATGCTTAACGTTTACGTGAACGTCAAGTGGGTCTGCAACATAATCCTATATCGCCAATTAACCGATCTCGGTCCCTAATTTGTGATTTCTATACGACGTTCAATCCGGTCCAATCGATCACGAACGGCGTCAAGCTGCACTTGCAGATGCGCTGCCACTTCTGCGTCTTGAGCTTGATCCCGCCGAAGGCCAATTACCGCTGAGTGGGTTTCATTCTGCCGCATGGTCAGTTCACTGATCTTGCTTTCGATACGCTCAAGGGTCGCTTGAAAGCGCTTGAGATGTTCGAGCATCAGATTTTCGACTTTTTCCGACATAATATCATCCTACGCTGCCTTGCGGACTTCCGCGACAATTTTCTCCGCCGCATCGCCAAGGTCGTTCGCCGATACGATGGGTAGGCCCGAATTGGCCAAGATGTCCTTGCCCTGTTGCACATTGGTGCCTTCAAGACGCACCACAAGCGGCACCGACAGGTTCACTTCCTTGGCCGCAGCAACAATACCATCGGCGATGATGTCGCATTTCATGATGCCGCCGAAGATGTTGACGAGAATGCCCTTTACGGCGGGGTCCTTCAAAATGATCTTGAACGCGGCTGTTACTTTTTCCTTCGATGCGCCGCCGCCGACGTCGAGGAAGTTGGCAGGAAATTCGCCATTCAGCTTAATGATGTCCATCGTTGCCATGGCAAGGCCAGCGCCATTGACCATGCAGCCGATATTGCCGTCGAGTTTAATGTAGGCCAGATCATATTCCGATGCTTCAACCTCTGCGGGGTCTTCTTCGGTCAAATCGCGCAGTTCGGCGATGTCCTTGTGACGGAACATCGCATTGCCGTCAAAGCTGACCTTGGCATCAAGTACGAGAAGTTCGTCGCCATTCTTACCTTCGCATACGGCAAGAGGATTGATTTCGATCTGCTCGGCATCGGTGCCGATGAACGCGCTGTAAAGGCCGGCAAGCACAGTCTGCGCCTGCTTGGCCAAGTCGCCGGTCAGGCCAAGTGCCTTGGCAACGCTGCGCCCATGATGGGGTTGAAGGCCAGCGGCGGGATCGATCAATATGGTGTGGATTTTCTCGGGGCTGTCATGCGCCACGTCTTCGATGTTCATGCCGCCTTCGGTCGAGGCAACAACCGCGATACGGCTTGTTGCACGGTCGACGAGCAAGGCGAGGTAGAATTCCTGCTTAATGTCGGCGCCATCGGTAATGTATAGGCGGTTGACCTGCTTGCCTTCTGGACCCGTCTGGATGGTCACCAGCGTATTGCCCAACATGTCTTTTGCATGAGCCTCAACCTCGTCCAGATTGAAAGCCAAGCGGACGCCGCCCTTTGCATCGGGACCCAATTCCTTGAACTTGCCTTTGCCGCGTCCACCGGCATGAATCTGCGACTTCACCACGTAAAGCGGGCCGGGAAGCTGCTTGGCGGCGGCAACCGCCTCTTCCACGCTCAATGCCGCGATACCGGCGGGCACAGCCACACCGAATTTTGCGAGCAATTCTTTGGCCTGATATTCATGGATATTCATGGGAGATGGCGTCCTGAAAAAGAGAGTTTCGGCGGTTGCTAAAGCACAGAAGCGCCATGAATGGAAGGGCTTGCGCCGATGTTTTTTGGTTCACGCAGAGGCGCAGAGGGCGCGGAGAATATGTCCCAATCTCTGCGTCCTCCGCGCCTCTGCGTGCAAAAAATTCAGAGCAGTAAATCAAGCGCCACCAATTCACGACGAAGCGATACTGCATCGTCAAAATGATGTGCAACAAAACCGTTTTCGCGCGCGCTGATGACATTGTCATGATTATCGTCGATAAAAATCGCTTCGCCCGACTTTAGTCCGAAACGCTGCAACGCGAGCGCGTAAATGGCGGGGTCAGGCTTCACCAATTTTTCGACTCCCGACACGATTATGTCCTGAAAACGGTCGAATATCGGCTGTGTCGGACGGAACCCATCCCAGAATTCTGCGCCGAAATTGGTTATCGCAAACAACGGCACGCCGCGTTCGGCGAGGTCCTGCACGATCTGCAGTGACCCCGTGACGGGTCCGGGAATGGTCTCATTGAAACGGGTGGCGTAGGCCGCAATCAACGAGGCATATTCTGGAAATTCAGCAATCCGCTCGGCAACCATATCGTCCAAAGCGCGACCCGCATCATGTTGGAAATGCCATTCGGGCGTTACAATTTCTGTGATGAAATATTCCAGCTCGTCCTTGTCCGTAATCAGCTTTGCAAAAAGATGCCTCAGATCCCATTCGAACAGCACGTTGCCGACATCAAAGACGACGGTGGTTATCTTGGCCATTAATCACACCCCATTTGTCATTCCCGCGAAGGCGGGAATCCATGGTCTAACTGTTCCTTGCGCAACAACGTCAGCGTTGAATTATCCCTCTGGCCATGGATTCCCGCCTTCGCGGGAATGACGATGTTGGGGCCAAGACACAAAATTAAGGCTAAGGCGCAAAAAAACCGCCCACAAATCATATTCGGAGCGGCATTTTGCCTCATTCAACTGCCCGCATCGCGCCGGCAGCACCAAATTAACCCTGGCGCGCCTTGAAGCGTGGTTGGGTCTTGTTGATGACATAGGTGCGGCCCCGGCGACGAATCACGCGGTTATCGCGATGGCGGCCCTTGAGCGACTTCAGAGAATTAACGACTTTCATCGGATTTACCCGTCTAATAAATGCAAGAAGCTGGAATTGAAGGCGCGCTCCTATGGGTCGGGCACTGGAAAGTCAAGCGTGATTGGCGGTTTTATCGGATTCAGCGTCCATACATAGCTTGCCATGATATATGACGCGCCTAAGAATAGGACCATGATGAAAACCGCCCACATATTGCCACTTCTCGCCCTTTCGCTGCTGACGGCTTGTGTTGTTCCCACTGGCCCTGTTGAGGTTACGCGCTTTAACCGCGCCGCCGAAGGCGTGTCCTATGGCAATGGCAGTTTCATTGTTGAGGTTGCTGGCGAATCGGCGTCTGATCGCACGCTATCGGCCTCGCCTTATCTTGCGGCGGTTGCGCGCGAAATGCAGCGTGTCGGCTATCATAATCAAGCTGGAAAAAGCGATGTTGTTGCCGAGATACGCTTTGGCGCGACAATGATCCGTCCGGACCGCCGTTCGCCAGTTTCAGTTGGCGTGGGCGGTTCTACGGGCACTTATGGGTCGGGCGTTGGCCTGGGCCTTGGTATCAATCTTGGTGGTGGTTCGGCAACGCAATTGCAGACGACATTGGCGGTGCGCATTATCAGACGCAGCGACCAATTGGTGATTTGGGAAGGCACGGCGGTGCAAGCTGCCAAGGTTGGCTCACCCGCCGCGCAACCCGGCATCGCCGCATCAAAATTGGCCGAAGCCTTGTTTAAGGACTTCCCCGGCGTGTCGGGTGAGACTATCCGCGTGCCATGAACAGCCAGACATTGTCATTCCCGCGAAAGCGGGAATCCATTAGCTGAGCTTTCGTATTAACACACCGGCGCAGCTTGCTGCACGGTTAGTCCATGGATTCCCGCTTTCGCGGGAATGACAAAGTGGGGAAGTAAGATTTTATGCCGATTACTGACATCAATGCCGCCTTCGACAGTGGCAACATCATCGTTCATGCCATCGACGGCAATGTTGCGACGCTGGGCATCCGCCAGGACAAGGATTCGGAATTCGCGCAATGGTTTCACTTCCGCGTTGCCTGCACCGCAGGTGAAGAACTTGTGTTGCGGATTACCGGACTGGAAAGCAGCGCCTATCCCGGTGGCTGGCCCGATTACCGGGCTTGCGTCTCCGAAGACCGCGATTATTGGGGCCGCGCCGATACGAGCTATGACAAGGCAACAGACGGAGGAACGCTGACCATCCGTTATGCCCCCGCAAGCGATCTTGCATGGTTTGCCTATTTCGCCCCCTATAGCATGGAACGCCACCATGATTTGATTGCCGAGACGGCATCGCTGGAAGGCGTGAGCTATCGCTGCCTTGGCCACAGCATCGAAGGCCAGCCGATTGATTGCCTCGAAATGGGCCATGGCGATACGCAGGTCTGGCTCTATGCGCGGCAGCATCCGGGCGAGACTCAGGCCGAATATTGGATGGAAGGCACCATCGACATGCTGACGGACCTAAGCGACCCGCATACGCGGCGACTGCTTGATAAATGCCGCTTTCACATTGTGCCCAATTGCAATCCGGATGGAAGCTGCCGTGGGCATTTGCGAACCAATTATCTGGGCGTTAACCTGAACCGTGAATGGGCCGAACCGTCGGCAGAGCGTAGCCCCGAAGTGTTGGCTATCCGCAACGCGATGGATGAAACAGGCGTGCATTGGGCGATGGACATTCATGGCGATGAAGCGATTCCAGCGGCATTTATGGCGGGGTTTGAAGGCATTCCGTCATGGACCGATGATCAGGGTGATCGCTATAATGCTTTCATCAACCGCCTTTCGGCCCGCACCCCCGATTTTCAGACCGCGCTGGGTTATAGCAAAGCTGGTCCCGGCAAAGCCAATCTGTCGATGTCGACGAACCAATTGGCCGAACGCTTTGGCCCGTCGCATCAATGCGTGTCCATGACGTTGGAAATGCCCTATAAGGACACCGTCCACGGCAACGACCCCGACCAAGGCTGGTCCCCCGAACGCTGCCGCTTGCTCGCCCGCGAATGCCTCGCGACCCTTGCGGAGATGGTTTGATTAGCGATTTGCCGATACCTTATCACAGGGTTTTCAGGCGGCGGAAAGTCCAGCTTGATTGATGCACTATCGGTCAAGGGATATACCGTCGTGCCGGTGGCAGGGCGAAACTGCCGATTTCAAGTTCTATTATACTGACAAATAGGGTCAGGATTGTCGGCGCGACAGTCTCACTGCGCGACCGGGGAAATGTTGCTCGTCGAGCACCGAATGTCGTTTGTCGAAAACAAATTTTATTTGCAATCGACCAATCCACTGTTATAGCCATGCAATACAGGAGGAACTATTAATGCTCGAAATCAGCGGTGTAAGCCATGTGTATGCAAACGGAACAAGGGCGCTCGATAATGTAAGCCTGTCGATACCGCGTGGTATGTATGGTCTACTCGGGCCCAATGGCGCGGGCAAATCTACACTGATGCGAACCATTGCGACGCTGCAGACGCCCACCGAGGGCGCGATCCGTTTTGGTGATCTCGATATATTATCAAGTCCTGATCAATTGCGGCGGAAACTCGGCTATCTGCCGCAGGATTTCGGGGTTTATCCTCGTGTGACCGCCTTCGACATGCTCGACCACATGGCGGTGCTGAAGGGCATATCCGTCAAAAGCGAGCGCAAGGCAGTTGTCGAAACGCTGCTGAACCAGACCAATTTGTGGAACCATCGCAGAAATTTCATTGCCGGTTTTTCGGGTGGAATGCGGCAACGGTTCGGCATAGCGCAGGCGCTGATCGGCAACCCCGAACTGATCATCGTCGATGAACCGACCGCTGGACTTGACCCTGAAGAACGCAACCGTTTCCTTAACCTGCTCGCCGGCATCAGCGACAATGTCGTCATCATCCTATCCACGCATATCGTAGACGATGTTGCCGACCTTTGCCCGCGCATGGCGGTGCTGGCGGGCGGCAAGGTGCAACTTGAAGGCGCGCCGCTCGACCTCATCGCCGCGACAAATGGCCGCATTTGGAAAAAGACCATCGCGCGCGAGGAACTGGAAGCGCATCAAGAACAATATCAGGTGATTTCGACCCGGCTGTTCGCCGGACGCACCATCATCCATATCCTCGCCGACAGTAAGCCAAAAGGTTTCGACGATGTCGAGGCGGGGTTGGAGGATGTCTACTTCACCACGCTCGCCGACCTGCGTCGCGCGGCTTAAGCTGGGGGATCTGGTCATGTTGATAGGCGTCGCGCGTTTCGAATTGCGTTACCAATTGCGCAACCCGGTTTTCTGGGTGTCGATTTTCCTGTTTTTCCTTCTCGGCTTCGGCGTAACCGCAAGCGAGAATGTCAGCATCGGCACGCCGGGTACGGTGCATGAAAATGCGCCCTTTGCGATTGCTTCGATGATCGCGCTGTCCTCGCTTTTCTATTTATTTGTCATCACCTCTTTTGTCGCCAACGCAATCGTCCGCGATGACAGCAGCGGTTTTGGTCCAATCATCAAGTCGACCTCAATCGGCAAAACCAATTATGTGATGGGGCGCTTTCTTGGCGGTTTGGCCATCGCGTTTATCGGTTTTCTCGCCATTCCCATGGGCATGTTTTTTGGCTCGGTGATGCCTTGGGTCGATGCAGAAACCGTCGGGCCGCAAAACCCTGCCTTTTATCTCTGGCCCTATCTGATCTTCGCGATTCCCAACATCATCCTCGCCAGCAGCCTCTTGTTCGGGCTGGCGACGGTCACGCGCTCAATGTTGTGGAGCTATATCGGCGTCATCATCTTTGTGATGGGCTATCTCATCGCTACCTCGATACTGGGATCAAAGGTCGAATATCAGCAATTGATGGCGCAGTATGAGCCGCTCGGTTTCGGCGCACTTGCGGAAGCAACGCGCTACTGGACCGCAGCCGACATGAATGCGCGGTTATTGCCGCTCGATTATAATATTCTGTTTAACCGCGGGCTGGTTCTGGCAATTTCGGCGGTGCTGCTGGCGCTGACCTATTGGCGCTTTTCGATGGAGGAACGTGCACCATCAAAGCGCCGTTTGAAGAAAATGGCGCGGCAGCGGGCATCCGAAGTTGAAGCTACGCCTACGCAGATTGCGTTGACAAAGGCGACGCAGCGCTTCGATGGAGCGACGACGCGCGCCCAGTTCATGGTGCGACTGAAGACTGAGATCATGCAGGTATTGCGCAGTCCCGGCTTGATTGTGCTGTTGTTGCTTGGGGTCATCAATGCTGCAGCCGGGCTTTGGCTGGCGCAGACGACCTACGGCACGCCGTCGCACCCACTCACCGCAGATATCATCACAAATATCATCTCGGGCTTCTCGATTTTCCTTTTGATCATCGCGGTCTTTTACGGCGGCGAACTCGTCTGGCGCGAGCGCGACGTAAAGATAAGCGAGATCATCGATTCGACGCCTGCGGCGAATTGGGTCATCACCATTCCTAAGGTCTTCGCGATCCTTGTCGTCCTGTTGCTCATCAACGTGGTCGCAATGGCAACCGGCCTCGTCTTCCAACTGATAAAAGGTGCGGCCGATTTTGGCATTGCCAGCTATTTTGGTTGGTTCATCATACCGGTGACGGTCGAGATGCTGATGATTGCTGTCCTCGCGGTATTTTTCCAAGCATTGAGTCCGAATAAATATGTCGGCTGGGGCCTGTTCCTTGTCTGGTTCATCGCCGGCATTTTCCTCTCCAATATGGGCTATAACAACGCGCTTTACGATTATGGCAGCAGTCCCGCCGAACCGCTGAGTGACATGAACGGAAGCGGCGGGTTCAGTTTCGGCGCTTGGGTGCTGCGCGCTTATTGGCTGGCCTTCGGAGTCATCCTGTTGGTGATTGCGCATCTCGTCTGGCCGCGTGGCACGGACACACGCTGGCGCAGCCGCCTAAAGCGCATCCGCCCCGGCCTTCGCGGCGCACCGCTCGCACTGATCGGCGCGGCGGTCGTGGCGATGATCGGGACGGGCAGCTACGCTTATCATAATTTCAAAATCCTCAACCGCTATGAAACCAGCGACGAGGGCGAAAAATTCCTCGCCGATTATGAAAAGAAATATCTGAAATATGAAAATCTGCCGCGTCCGGTGGTTAAATCGGTCGAACTCGATGTGCAGATATTCCCTAAAGATCGCCGCATGGAAGTGATTGGCAGCTACCAGATGCGCAACGAAACCGCAGCGCCGATATATGAGGTGCATGTGCGCCAAGGCGACCGTGATGTGGTATATACCAAGCTGGTACTTTCTGGCGCAAAGCTAGCGACGGATGACAAAAAATTTGGATACCGCATTTTCCGTTTCGACCAACCCTTGCAACCAGGCGGCGAGGCATCACTCGATTTCGCGTCGCGCATCCACCACAAGGGCTTCCGAAACGGTTCACCAGCCACTGAGGTTAACCTCAACGGGACGTTCGTCAACAATTTCGTGTTTGCGCCGACCATCGGAATGAACCGGGCAGCCTTACTGCAGGACCGCACCGTCCGGAGGCGCCAGGGCCTTCCTGCGGAACTTCGCATGGCCAAGCTCGAAGACATGAGCGCCACCCGCGAGAACTATATTCGCACCGATTGGGTGATGTCCGATATCACCGTTACGACCGATGCCGACCAGACACCGATTGCACCGGGACGTAAGCTGGCGGACACCACCAAAAATGGTCGCCGCACCGCGCATTTCGTCTCCAGCGCGCCCATTCAAAATTTCCTGTCGGTGCAGTCGGCGCGATATAGGCTTACCGAGCGCATGCATGACGGCGTCAAGCTGTCGATCTACCATGACCCGCGCCACGAATGGAACGTGCCCGCAATGCTTGGCGCACTTGAGGCGGGCCTTGATTATTTCCAGACCAATTTCGGACCCTATCAGTTCGACCATGCCCGCATCATCGAATTCCCAGGCTACCAGTCGTTCGCGCAGGCCTTTGCCGGGACTATGCCTTATTCGGAAAGCATCGGCTTTGCCGCCGATGTAACGGACAAAGACTCGATTGATTACGTGACCTACGTCACCGCGCATGAACTGGCGCACCAATATTGGGCGCATCAGGTCGTCGGTGCCGACATGCAAGGGCAGACGGTCACCTCCGAAACGCTCGCGCAATATTCGGCGCTGATGGTGATGAAAAAGCTATATGGCAAGGACAAGATCCGCCGTTTCCTGAAATACGAACTCGACAATTATCTGGGCGGACGCAAGGGCGATGCCATTGGCGAACAACCGCTCTACCGCGTCGAAAATCAGGGCTATGTCCATTACCGCAAAGGTTCATTGGTCATGTACCTGTTGCAGGAACGGCTGGGCGAAGCCGCAATTAACCGAGCGCTGGCGCGCTTCATTCAGACATGGAAGTTCAAGGGCGCTCCTTTCCACCGCTCGGTCGACCTGATTACCGAATTGCGCAAGGAAGCGACCACGCCCGAACAACAGGCGCTGATTACCGACCTGTTCGAGAAGATTACGATTTACGATTTGAAGGCGAAAGAGGCTAAGACCGCAAAGTTAGCAAACGGCTTGTGGCAGACGTCGATTAGCGTCGAAGCAGCCAAATATTATGCCGACGCCAAGGGCAATGAAAAGTCCGCGCCGCTGGCGGAATCAATCGAAATCGGCCTATTTGGCGGTCGTCCGGGCATCGGCGCGTTCGGTAAGAATGACGTGGTCTCTATCGAACGCAAGCCAGTAAAGAACGGCGCGCAGACAATTGTCATCACCTCAAAAACCAAACCGAAATTTGCCGGGGTCGATCCGTATAATTTTTACATCGACAAAAATTCGGATGACAATGTGGTGGATGTGACGGGTTAATGTCCTTCGTGTCGGCGTAGGTTTCATTCGATTGCTGCCTACAATTGATGCGCTGAGCCCGGATGCTGGTGCACGGTCGCAAGGTTGGAGAGCTTGCAAGGGCAAGGATTCGGAATTCGCGCAATGGTTTCACTTCCACGAATGCCTCGCGACCTTGGCGGAGATGGTTTGACCTATTCCTCGTGATCGAGGCGCAGTCGGTATTGAAGCGCATCGAAAGCCCCTCTTCTTGCTTCCTCTATTGTTGCATAGCTTCGCTTTCCCTTTTGATGCACTGCCGCCCCGAGTTGCTTTATAAGGATTTTGAAGTCGCCTTCTTGGCCTACTATAACAATGTTGTACCCCTCAACATTGATGTAGGCGTTGCCACTTTTCGAGGGAGTCCATCCAGATCGATTAGGAAAGTTTGCACGCCGCCGCATTTTTAATTTCAGTTCATCATCGCGGGAAGATGCCGATAAGAGGTCGTCTGACATATGCCCTGAACAGACACCGCCACATTCAAGCCTGTCCGGATACTTGTCATGTTCCATAACGTGTATAGCGCGAATTTTCTTTTTTTCGCACATTCCACAGATTTTGTATTCGCCCTCGCCATATTTTTCGAAGGAATCAAATTCATCGACACGGTGCCAACCTTTGTGGGGAACGCCGGGCTCGCCCCATTTCCCCCATCCGTTCGCTGCTGCTTTCTGTTCCGATGACATTGCCTAAGCCGCAACAGACAACTTGACTCCCAAAGCCCGCGTTACCGCCAGCAGCGTGTCTAAAGTTGGGTTTCCTTCTTTGCCGAGCGCTTTGTAAAGCGCCTCGCGCGCAACCCCGGTTTCCTTTGATAGTCCCGTCATCCCGCGCGCTCGCGCCACCGCACCAAGCGCCGCGCGGATGTCATCAGCATCGCCTTCTTCAAACGCAACTTTTAGATAGGCGACGATTGCTTTTTCGCTGTCGAGATAATCGGCACTGTCATAAGGTTTTGTTTTGATCATGAGTCGCTCCGTTTCCATTCATCGGCTATGGCCTTCGCCACTTTGATGTCATTATTCTGTGTCCGCTTGTCGCCGCCGCACAACAGGATGATCAAGACATTGCCCCGTCGCATCACATAAACCCGATAGCCCGGTCCATAGTCGATCCGCAGTTCGCTTAGGCCGTTGCCGATATCCTTCACGTCGCCGAACAGTCCGCGCGCTAGCCGGTCTATCCGGACCTGAATCCGCGCCCTCGCATTTGAATCGCCGATTTTTCGCAGCCACAGATCAAAAGTTTCAGTACGACGAACTTCTACCATATGTAATCCATAGATTACATTTCGTGACTTGTCAATCGGATACAACCGACATGAAAGCTGCGATGCTCATCATCAAGGACGACCTGACAGGCGTTGAAATTCCGGCTTTGCTCGAAACGCATTTTGCAGGGATGTTGGCAATGAGCACGGATGTTCAGGCTGCAACTGAAGGCTTAACCCTCAACGCGCATATA
>JAEMTM010000188.1 GCA_016462305.1 Sphingomonadaceae bacterium
CGCTCAATGGTGGCTGGATATCCAGTTTTCCACAACGGGCGCAATTTTTTCGCGCCATTTGCTGCCGTTGAAAATGCCATAATGGCCGACTTCGGGTGCCATATGATATTTCTTGAACGCCGCAGGCAAGCCCGTTGCAATGTTCAACGCGGCCTTTGTCTGGCCCAGACCGCTGATGTCATCGCGCTCACCCTCAATCGCTAGCAAGCCAATATCGGTGATAGAGGCAGGATCAACGAGCTTCCCGCGATAGTTGAATTCACCCTTTGGCAGCAAATGACGCTGGAACACCGTGTCAACGGTTTGCAGATAAAATTCCGCCGTCATGTCGCAGACCGCCCGATATTCATCGTAAAATTCCTTATGCCGGTCCGCACTTTCGCCATCGCCTTTGACAAGGTCGGAGAACATCGACCAATAGCTTATCATATGGTTGCCAAGGTTCATCGACATGAAGCCCGAAAGCTGCAGAAAACCGGGATATACGCGGCGACCAGAACCCTCATAATAAGGCGGCACAGTCGCAATCACATTTTGCACGAACCATTCATGCGGACGCTGGGTCGCGTGGTTATTGACGGCGGTCGGCGCTTCGCGCGTGTCGATCGGGCCGCCCATCATCGTCAATGTGCGCGGACGCAGCGGATGATCCTTCGCGGCCATAACGGCCGCAGCGGCATAAGCCGGAACCGACGGCTGGCAGACCGCAAGCATATGTGCGCCGCGCCCGCCTGCGTCGGGGCCAAGAAATTCAATCCATTCAATGAGATAATCAATATAGGTTTCAAGGTCGAACCCGCCACCCGTCAACGGCACATCACGCGCGTCTTTCCAGTCGGTGATGTAGACATCATGCGTGACCATCATGCGCTCAACCGTGCCGCGCAAAAGCGTCGCAAAATGCCCGGACATGGGCGCGCAGATGAGAAGCCGTGGCTTTTCGCTGCTGCCTTCATAGGCGAAACGCTTCAACTGCCCGAATGGCTTACGCGCAAGATTTTCTTCCTGAACCACCAAAGTTTTGCCGTCGATAACAACTTCATTCAATCCGAACGCTGGCTTTCCACGCGGTAGAACCGAATGGGCAAAAACTTCCAATGCCGAAGCCGCGATGGGGGCCATTCCGCCGTAATTGAACGGCGAGGGAAGTGCGCCGAGCCACTCCGCCTGTTTTTGCGCAACCCAGCCTGCGCCAGCAAGCCAGCCGCGTTGAAGGTCATATCCGGTGTAAAGCATATTTAGGCCTTTAATTTTTATGCTGGCAACATTCTGCCGCAATTGGATGTGGCTTTAGGGGTTTATTGTGCATTGCACCATAGGAAAAGCGTTTACACTCTCCGTGGCGGATTGTTACGGGTTCGGCGCACTGCTAGGCGAGCGCGATGACAAACGATATTTCCGAAACGCAAAGCATGGATACATCCGAGACAGCCGAAGCAGTCCCGGCCAAGCCCAAGCTTAATTTTGGCAGTTTGCGCATGATCGGGCATTTCACGATCCGCTATCCCCGCCAGATCACTTATGCCCTGCTCGCGCTGATTGCAGCAGCAGCGTCTACGCTTGCCATCCCCTATGGCTTGCGGCTGATCATCGATGAAGGCTTTGTCAAAAATGGCGGCGATCCTGCGCCATATTTCTACTTGTTATTAGGTATCGTCGTCATCATCGGCATTTCGACGGCGTTCCGCTTTTACTTCGTCAGCTGGCTGGGCGAGCGCGTGGTGGGCGATATTCGTGTTGCGGTGCAACAAAATTTGTTGCGCTTGGCCCCGCGCTTTTTTGAAGAAAACCGCCCTGGGGAAATCGCCAGCCGAATGACCGCCGATACGGCGATTATCGAACAAATTGTCGGCACCACCGTGTCAGTTGCATTGCGTAATATCGTCATCGGCATTGGCGGTGTGACTCTGCTGTTTTATTATGCGCCAGGCCTTACCATATGGCTTTTGGCAGGTATTCCGGTCGTCGTTTTACCAATCGTCTTTCTCGGACGGCGGCTGGAAAAGGCATCGCGCAATAGCCAGGACAATGTCGCCAGCGTCGGCACAATCATTTCAGAAGCGCTTGGCGCGATCAAGATCGTTCAGGCCTTTGGGCAAGAAAACCGCGAAGGCGTAAGATTTGCCGATGCTGTTGAAACCACGTTCAACGCCGCGAAAAAACGTATCCGGTTGCGGGCGTTTCTGACCGCACTTGTCATGGCGCTGATATTCGGCGGCATTACGTTGCTGATTTGGGAAGGCACTGACCAAGTAAAGCAAGGCGCCATAACTTCCGGAACCTTGTTTGCGGTCGTCTTGTACGGGGTATTGGTTGCAGGGTCATTTGGCGCGCTGACCGAAGTCTATGGCGACCTTGTGCGCGCATCGGGCGCGGCATCGCGGCTCGCCGAATTGCTGAACGAAGTCCCTGAGATTGCGCCCCCTGCTAACCCAGTTATCATGCCGCCAGCGCGCGGGCAGTTGGAATTCCAACATGTCCGCTTCCGCTATCCCACGCGGCCTGAGGTCGCGGCGCTTGACGATTTCAGCCTGAAAGTATCGCCGGGGGAAACGGTTGCTGTTGTGGGGCCGTCGGGCGCGGGCAAATCAACTTTATTCCAACTGGCGGAACGTTTTTACGACCCCGAAAGCGGGACCGTGCGCATTGACGGTGTTTCCCTGACGAGCGCAGACCCCGCAGAATTCCGACGCCGGATATCGTTAGTGCCGCAAGACACGGTGTTGTTCGCGGCCTCGGCGCGCGACAATCTGCGTTACGGCCAATGGGACGCGAGTGACGAGGCGATCTGGGCGGCGGCCGAAAAAGCAAATGCAGCAGGGTTCTTGGGTGATTTACCGGAGGGTCTTGAAACCTATCTTGGCGAGGGGGGCGCGCGGCTTTCCGGCGGCCAGCGGCAACGGCTAGCTATCGCCCGCGCCTTGTTGCGCGATTCGCCAATCTTGTTACTCGATGAAGCCACGAGCGCATTGGACGCCGAAAGCGAAAAGCTGGTGCAAGACGCGCTGGAGCGCCTGATGGTTGGGCGCACCACAATCGTGATTGCACACCGGCTGGCGACCGTGCGTTCTGCCGACCGCATCATCGTGATGGACCAAGGCAGGATTGTTGAAGAGGGCGATCATGCGACGCTGAGCGCCGCGGGCGGCTTATATGCCCGCCTCGCCAGCCTGCAATTTGATGCTTGAAGGGATGAAAATGCGCGTTTTCGTAAATTAGGCAATAATATCAGGGACCAATTGGTCTTCCAGACGCCTGATATGGTCCTTCA
>JAEMTM010000048.1:0-8912 GCA_016462305.1 Sphingomonadaceae bacterium
CGTCATGCTGAACTTGTTTGTGCTCTGCACGCCTTCGGCCCCAGCATCCATGGTGCAGCAAAATCTGGACATGCGAGGCAACATGGACCCTGAAACAACTTGTGCTTTGGCTTCTCCATTTTACTTTTGCTGCGACGCTGTAGTAAGAAGCTCAAATACATTCAGCATAACAATTCTCTAGGTATAACCACATATGACTCCAAAATTCGATAAGGCCCATCTGCTCGCATTTTTGTTACCCGCTGCGTTGCTGGGGGGCGCTTATGGGTCGCAATATATTGGCGGGCTTTTCCCGTGCGAAATGTGCTGGTGGCAGCGTTATCCGCATTTTGCGGCGGTGGCGATTGCGCTGGTCGCCTTTGGCGTCCGCAACGCTGGCTTTCGCAAAACTCTCGTCGCGCTTTCTGCGCTCGCCATCGCCACCAGCGGCCTTATTGGCGGGTATCATGCGGGCGTGGAATATGGCTATTGGGAGGGGCTGACCGCTTGCACCGCGACCATTTCGGGTAGCGGCGATGATTTGCTCAAGTCGATCATGAACGCCCCCTTATTGCGTTGTGACGTTGCCCCTTGGACCTTATTTGGCATTTCGCTTGCGGGGTATAATTTTCTCTTGTCGTTTGGCGGCGCAATGCTCATCTTGGCAATGATATGGCGCCGCAAGAAAATCTGAAAACCTCCGCGCAGCGGACACGGGCAATGGAGCGCATGATCCGCGTGAACCAAGCGGGCGAGTTTGGCGCGAAACGGATTTATGCGGGGCAGCTTGCGGTGATGGGCGACCGAACCCCTGCGGCGCGCAGCATCGCCCATATGGCCGAACAAGAGGAACGCCATCTGAACGCCTTTGACAAGATGATGGCGGAACGCGGCGTCCGCCCCACGGCCTTACACCCGATCTGGAACGTCGCGGGCTTTGCGCTTGGCGCTGTGTCTGCGGCAATCGGGCCGGAGGCGGCCATGGCGTGCACCGTCGCCGTCGAAACCGAAATCGACCGCCATTATAGCGAACAACTCGCCGAAATTGGCGACAGCGACCCCGAACTATCGGCGATGATATTGGATTTCCAAGCCGATGAGTTGGAACATAAGGCCACTGCTTTGGCGCAAGGCGCGGAACGTGCGCCTGCCTATCCGTTGATGAGCGCGTTGGTCCGCATAAGTTGCCGCACCGCCATTGCCGTGTCGAAACATATATAGGCTTCATCGCGCATTCAGCCTGCGCCGTTCAAAACAGGCCGACACATTATTGGAGATGATCTCGTGAAAGCAATGGCCAGAATATCGCTCGCGGGCATCGCCTTGATGCTATCGGTTCAGGCGTCGGCGCAGGATGCGCCGGCGGCGAAGTCTGGCGATGAAAAAATCAATCAGCTAATCGTTTACGGCGACGACAAATGCCCCGAAAGCGTTGGCGATGAAATCGTCGTTTGCGCCCGCATGAGCGAGGCGGACCGTTATCGCATTCCTTCATCCTTGCGTGGCAACCCCAATGACCCGCGCAATCAGGCGATGTCCGAGCGAATCAAATCCTACGAATATGTCGCGGCCAGCGGCACGATGAGCTGCTCACCATCTGGCGCTGGCGGCTTTACCGGCTGCGGCTTGGCGGAGATTAACAAGGCTTATGCCGAAAAAGCACAAGACCCCGGCATCATTTTTGGCCGCTTGATTGCCGCCGAACGTAAGAAGCGCATGGCGGGCATTGATGCCGAAGCCGCCGAAGTTGAGGCGCGTATTGTCGAATTTGAAAAAGGCCGCGCCGAACGGGAAGCCAAGTTGCAGGCTGAGTTAGATGCCAAAGAAGCGGCCAATGCAGAGGCCGAACCGCTTCCGCAGCCAAAAATCTAAAATTAGCTTTTCGCTTTTTCCGCCGCGACCCAGTCCTTAATCTGCTGCTCAAGCACATCCAGCGGCACGGACCCTTGTCCAAGCACCGCATCATGGAACGCCGCCAGATCAAATTTCGGCCCGAGTTCCTTGGTCGCCATATTGCGCAATTCGCGGATTTTCAGCTCGCCCAATTTGTAAGCGAGCGCCTGACCCGGCCAGCTGATATACCGGTTTACCTCCGCCTCGATATTCGCGGCGGACAAGGCGCTGTTGTCGGTCATGAAGGCGATGGCCTGCTGTTTGCTCCAACCCTTGGCATGAATGCCGGTGTCGACCACCAGGCGGCACGCGCGCCACATTTCGTAGGATAGCCGGCCCATATCCTTGGCAGGCGTGTCATATAGCCCCATTTCAATACCAAGCCGTTCGGAATACAGCCCCCATCCTTCGGTGAAGGCCGTGAACGATGCGCCATATTTGCGGAAATCGGATAAGGGCAGCTCCTGCTGCAACGCGATCTGATGATGATGCCCCGGCACCGCCTCATGCACCGAAAGCGCCGGAATCTCCCAGAACGGGCGCTGGTTCAACTTCGACGTGTTGACAAAATAGGTGCCGGAAATCCCAATTTCGGGCGACCCTGGATTATAATAAGCCGTCGTGGTTCCTTCGGCAGTCTCCGCCGGAATTTCCTTTATGCCATAGGGCAGTCGGGGCAGGCGACCGAACAGGCTGGGCATTTTACCATCAATGATCTTGGTAACCCGCGCGACCTTCTCCATCAACGCCTCTGGCGTTTTGGCATAATATTGCGGGTCGGTACGCAGATGTTCGATAAAGGCTTCGCGGCTGGGATAGCCTGCCTTTTTTGCGACATCGACCATTTCGGCGCGAATGCGGGCGACTTCGCTCAGGCCAATTTGGTGGATTTGCTCTGCGGTCAAATTGGTGGTGGTTTCTTCGCGGATGCGAAAGGCATAATAAGCCGCGCCATCGGGCTGCGCTGACACGCCGGGGGCAGCGGCACAAGCGGGCTTGTAGCTTGCGGTGTACCACGCCAATTGTGCGTTGAGCGCCGGATGGATGACATTGCGGATGGTTGCCTCGGCACTGGCTGCCAGCGCCGCAAAGTCACTTTCCGAAATGCTATCGGGGCGCTTGGCCGCATAAGGACCATAGAAACGCGACCGGCGAATGTCCGACGCGATCAGGCCGCTAACGGTGCCTTCAAATCCGGTCAGTGTTTCGCACGGCTGCGTAAACCCGCCCTTGATGGCGACATTGGCGACCGCGATATTCTCGTCATTGACGCGGCCATATTGCGCAAGCCGGGCATTGTAGCTTTCAAAATCCGTCTTGGTTTTGAACGGCAAGTTGCGCGACATGCTGGCGAGTTGTTGGTGCCAGCTCGAATAGGTCGTGAAGTTGATGGCACGCTGACCGAACTGATTGCCTTCTATCGTAGACAGCAATGACCGTCGTAATATGCCCGCCTCGACCTTCGACGCCGCGCTCAACGCATGTGCCGGAATGGCATTCAGGCGGGTGAGAAACTTTGCGGCATCGGCGGCCCTGCGGTCCTGCGCCGCTAGGGTATAATCGCCAAGCTCTTGGGCATAATCATTCACGCCGAGCGTGCTGGCGTAAACAGGCGCCTCTTTCAACGCCGTCGCCCAGACGTCATCGACCAAAGCCGTGAGATCATCATTGGCATCGGCATAAGCAGGCGGCGAAAGCGCAAATAAGCACCCGGCGATGAACAGGCTACGCATGAATAAGGCTTCTCCGTCACAAATTGAGATGACGCATAAAGCAGGGAAAGCGGCAATTGGCCAGCGGCTATTCTTTGCGCGCATGGGGCCCGGCGGCCTGCCGCAGTTCTTATTTACTCCGCCGCTTCCAATGCTTCATGGTCGGACAGTGGCTGGCTTAGGCGCGTGAGCATTTCCTTTGGACAAATCTGCCAAAATTCGCCGCGCCTGCGATCCCAATCTTCCATGATTGATTTCGACCAAGCACTGTCGGTTTTTTCGGCATGTGCGGTGATCAGGGCTTTTAGCGCCCCTTCCCAATAGGCGCTTTCAAGGCGTTGCCATATGATGCTGTCCGGGTTCGCCATTTGGGTGAAGTCGCGTTCGGTATCGAGCACGAACGCCATACCGCCGGTCATGCCAGCGCCAAAATTGCTGCCAACCTTGCCCAAGATAACGGCGATACCGCCGGTCATATATTCCAAACCATTGGACCCGCAGCCTTCAACCACGACATGCGCGCCCGAATTACGGACCGCAAAACGCTCCCCGGCTTGTCCTGCCGCGAACAAATGGCCTGATGTTGCGCCATAGAGCACCGTGTTGCCGATGATACTATTTTGCTGGCTGGCCAGCGGGCTGCTGACCGTCGGACGCAATATGATTGTCCCGCCCGACAGGCCCTTGCCGACATAGTCATTGGCGTCGCCAAATACTTCGAGCGTAATGCCTTGGCACAAAAATGCGCCAAGCGATTGGCCAGCGGAACCCCGCAAACGGACATGGACATGCCCTTCGGATAGGCCCTTCATGCCATATAGGCGCGTGATTTCGGAGCTGAATCGTGTGCCCACCGCACGGTGCGTGTTGCGGACATTATAGGTTAGCTGCATCTTCTCACGCCGTTCAAACACGGGCCGCGCGTCATGGATCATCTGCGCATCAAGGCTGTCGGGCACTTCATTGCGGAATGTCGGGATGTTGAAACGGCGCGCGCTGTCGGGCGCGTCCACCTTGGCCAATATGGGGTTGAGGTCGAGATCATCGAGATGCTCGGCACCCCGGCTGACCTGACGCAGCAGCTCTGTGCGGCCAATGACTTCATCAAGGCTGCGATAGCCCAGCTTCGCCAAAATTTCTCGCACTTCCTCGGCAATGAAGGTCATCAGGTTGATGACTTTCTCCGCTGTGCCCGTGAATTTCTTGCGCAAGGCCTCATCCTGAACGCACACGCCAACAGGGCAAGTGTTTGAATGGCATTGCCGCACCATGATACAGCCCATGGCAACAAGGCTGAGCGTGCCGATGCCAAATTCCTCAGCACCCAAAATCGCGGCGATGACGATGTCGCGTCCGGTTTTTAGGCCGCCATCGGTCCGCAACTTCACGCGGTGGCGAAGGCCGTTGAGCGTGAGCACTTGGTTCGCCTCGGACAGGCCCATTTCCCATGGCGTGCCCGCATATTTGATGCTGGTTTGCGGGCTTGCACCCGTGCCGCCGACATTGCCGGAGACCAGGATGACATCGGCATGCGCCTTGGCCACACCTGCCGCAATCGTGCCAATGCCCGCCGCACTGACGAGCTTCACACAGACCCGCGCGCGCGGGTTGATCTGCTTCAGGTCGTAAATCAACTGCGCCAGATCTTCGATTGAATAAATGTCGTGATGCGGTGGCGGCGAAATCAGCGTCACCCCCGGCGTCGAGTGTCGCAGGCGTGCAATCATTTCGGTCACCTTAAAGCCCGGCAACTGCCCACCTTCACCCGGCTTTGCGCCCTGTGCGACCTTGATTTCGATTTCCTCGCACGCGCCCAGATATTCGGCGGTGACGCCAAAGCGGCCACTGGCGATCTGTTTGATAACGCTATTGGCGTTGTCGCCATTTTCATAAGGCTTGAAACGCTTGCTGTCCTCGCCGCCTTCGCCCGAAACGGCCTTTGCGCCGATCCGGTTCATGGCAATGGCGAGAGTCTCATGCGCCTCTGGCGACAACGCGCCAAGCGACATTCCGGGCGTGACAAAGCGTTTGCGGATTTCGGTGATCGCCTCAACCTCGTCAATCGCGACGGGTTCTTTGGCGAAGTTGAATTCCAGCAAATCGCGCAAGTAAATCGGCGGCAATTCCTTCACACCTTGCGCAAATTGCGTGTAGGTTGAATAGCTGTCATTCGCGACCGCGCTTTGCAGCAAATGCATGAGGCCAGCGGAATACGCATGTTCTTCGCCGCCGTCGCGTTGCTTGTAAAATCCGCCGACGGGCAGACGCGCCACGGCGGCGTCAAACGCGGCATCATGACGGTCGCGGGCGTTGACATATAATGAGTGATACCCCTCGCCCGAAATCTTGTTCGGCATACCGGGGAAGAAATCGTTGACCAAAGCGCGTGACAGGCCAACCGCCTCAAAATTATAACCGCCACGGTAGCTGGAGATGACCGCGATGCCCATTTTGGACATGATCTTCAACAGACCTTCGTTAATCGCTATGCGGTAATTTTCGACTGCTTGCGTCAGCGTATAGCCGCCAAGCAAGCCGCGAATATGCCGGTCGGCAATCACCGCTTCGGCAAGATAAGCGTTCACCGTGGTCGCGCCAACGCCGATGAGTACGGCGAAATAATGCGTGTCCAAGCATTCGGCAGAACGGACATTGATCGACGAATAACTGCGCAGGCCATTGCGGACCAAATGCGTGTGCACAGCCGCCGCCGCGAGGATCATCGCGATACCGACGCGGTCGGGACCGATATTTTCATCGGTCAGGAACAGTTCGGATTTGCCCATCCGCACTGCGGCCACCGCTTCTTCGCGGATCCGCGTAATGGCGGCGCGCAGGCCCTCTTGCCCGTCGGAAATGTCATAGGTGCAATCAATCTCGGCACCCAATGGTCCAAACGCAGCCTTCAACCTGCGCCAATCATGCGCCGTCAGGACTGGGCTGTCGAGAACCAAGACATCGGCATTCTGGCTCTTTTCCTCCAGGATATTGGCGAGGTTCGAAAACCGCGTTTTCAGGCTCATCACATGCCGTTCGCGCAAGCTGTCGATCGGTGGGTTGGTGACTTGGCTGAAATTCTGGCGGAAGAATTGGCTAATCAGGCGCGGCTTGTCGCTGATGACGGCCAACGGCGTGTCGTCGCCCATCGACCCAATGGCTTCCTTGCCATCTTCGATCATCGGCGCGAGGATCATTTCGACATCTTCCAATGTCATGCCAGCGGCGATCTGACGCCGGGTGAGTTCCGCACGCGACCAAGCGGGGGCGCTGTCGTCGCCAGCCTCGGGCAAGTCGGTGATACGGCGGAAGCCGCCGACCAATGCGCCATAATCCTGCTCGGCAGAAATGCGGTCCTTCAACTCGCCGTCGCGGTATAATTTGCCTTCATCCAGATTGACGGCAATCATCTGTCCGGGGCCAAGGCGGCCTTTTTCCAATATCGTCGTTTCGGGCAGGACAACCATTCCGGTTTCGGAACCGATCACCAGCAAATTATCCGACGTCCGGCTGTAGCGCAACGGACGTAGCGCATTGCGGTCAACGCCGGCAACGGCCCATTGGCCATCGGTCATCGCCAAGGCAGCAGGGCCATCCCATGGCTCCATGACGCTGGCCATATATTCATACATGGCGCGGTGGTTGGCGGGCAAATTGGGGTTCGACTGCCATGCTTCGGGAATCAGCATCAGCTTTGCCGTCGGCGCTTCCTTGCCCGAACGGACCAAGGTTTCGAACACCGCGTCCAATGCGGCAGTGTCCGATGATCCGGCGGGAATGACAGGCTTTATATCATCCGACTGCGCGCCAAAGGCGATGCTCGCCATCTTGATCTCGTGGCT
Source organism: Sphingomonadaceae bacterium (assembly GCA_016462305.1). Taxonomy (GTDB): domain Bacteria; phylum Pseudomonadota; class Alphaproteobacteria; order Sphingomonadales; family Sphingomonadaceae; genus Sphingorhabdus_B. The sequence goes on from JAEMTM010000048.1 coordinate 7,424, forward strand.
TTTCATCCAATTCTGGTTACCGCGAATGGTGTTGATCTCACCATTATGGGCAAGGCCGCGAAATGGCTGCGCCAACCACCATTGCGGGAAAGTGTTGGTCGAATAACGCTGATGGAAAATCGCAACGCGGCTTATAAAGCGGTCATCTTGCAGGTCGGGGTAAAATACCGACAGCGACTCCGCAAGGAACAGGCCTTTGTATACAATCGAGCGGCACGACAGCGAACAGATATAAAAATCGCGGATTTGCGCAGCGATGATCTTCTTTTCGATCCGGCGGCGGACCAAGTAGAGATTCTTTTCAAACTCGGTCGCGTCAACGTCATCCGGCCCAAGCGGTTTGCCGCTTTGCGGCATGGGGGGGCCGGCAATCATGATCTGCTCAATCTCGGGCCGCGTCGCTTGCGCTTTATCGCCGATCACGGACACATCAACCGGCACCTGACGCCAGCCATAAATGGTGTAGCCAGCGTCGATAATCTCCGCCTCAACAATCGTGCGGCAATTCTCTTGTGCGTTCAGGTCAGTGCGCGGCAGGAACACCATGCCAACCGCCAACCGGTTGGGCATTGGCCGGTGGCCGCTATCCGAAATCGCATCGTCAAAGAAACGGACGGGTAAATCGATATGCAGGCCTGCGCCATCGCCCGTTTTGCCGTCGGCATCAACCGCGCCGCGATGCCACACGGCCTTCAACGCCTCAATCCCCGCCGCCACAACCCGCCGTGAAGGCTTGCCATCGGTCGCCGCAATCAACCCAACGCCGCAGGCATCGCCTTCGGACTCAGGATGATACATGCCTTCACGGGCAAGACGTTCATGTTCGGGGGTTGGGAAGAATATAGTCACTTGGGGGTTTCAAGGTGTTTCTGGGCTTCTACCATCAATTGCATCGCTGCTTGCACGCCCGCTTTTGCACCAACGCCTTGTCCAACGGTGGTTAATTTTTGCTGTATTTTGGGCTGTGCTGCGGTCATAGACTTGCCTGCGCTCGATTCCATAAATCGGCGCATCATAAGCAAATCCGCAGGTTGAATTTCCAACACATATTGCTGTGCCGTCTGCTCAATGATGTTGGGAATTTCTGCTCGAATGCTGGCCATCATGAGTTCGCCGAATCGCTTGCCAAATGCGGCCTGCCCGCCTGGATATTTCTCACTTACTTGCTTGAGTATCTCTGCGCCATCTTCCGTTTGCCCCAATTGGCCAAGATAGCTCGACTCCATCAACGGCAGCATCTGTGCAAACATCGCGTTCAGCATTTTTTCTGTATCGCTCGCTATGAGAATTGCGCGCGCATCTTCCACCGGGGTTGATGCCGCACCTTCATTTGCCATCGCCGATTCTGGTATGGTTGCCAGAAATAGCAGCCCAAATGCTGCCTGCTGGACGCTTTTCATTAACTTCATGCTGCAATCCTTTCACCGCTGATTTTCGATTTCAAATAATTATGCATATGCTGCGTCACATCGCGCCCGTCGCGGATTGC
>JAEMTM010000048.1:9012-12575 GCA_016462305.1 Sphingomonadaceae bacterium
AATTATGCATATGCTGCGTCACATCGCGCCCGTCGCGGATTGCCCAGACGACAAGGCTTGCGCCGCGCACGATGTCGCCAATGGCGAACACACCGTCGAGGTTGGTCATCTGCGTATTATGATCGACACGCACGGTGCCCCAGCGGGTGACGTTGAGGTCGGGTGCGTTGAACAGGACAGGCAGGTCTTCGGCCTCAAAGCCCAAAGCCGTAATCACCATGTCGGCGTTCAATGTGAAGTCGCCTTCGGGGTCATTTTCCGGTGTGCGGCGGCCGGAGGCATCGGGGGCGGCAAGCCGCATTTTCGCCACATGCACGCGCTCGACTTTGCCATTGCCGTCAAAGCCCTTTGGGCCGGACAGCCAGACAAATTCGACGCCTTCTTCTTCGGCATTGGTCACTTCGCGCTGTGACCCCGGCATATTCTCCCGGTCGCGGCGGTAGAGGCATTTCACCGATTTTGCGCCTTGGCGGATCGCGGTGCGGACACAATCCATTGCGGTATCGCCGCCGCCAATGACGACGACGTCTTTGCCATGTGCGTTCATCGCGCCGCTTTCAAAAGCAGGCACGGCGTCCCCAAAGCCCTTGCGGTTGGAGGTGGTTAGATAATCGAGCGCAGGGATGATGCCCTCCAGCCCGATGCCCGGTGTCGCAATTGCGCGCGCCTTATAAACGCCGGTCGCAATCAACACCGCGTCATGCTTTGCGCGCAAATCATCCAGCGATGCATCGCGGCCAACCTCAAAATTGGCGTGGAAGTGAATGCCCGCATCCTCCAACCGTTGGACACGGCGCATGACAATGTCTTTTTCCAGCTTGAAACCGGGGATGCCATAGGTCATCAACCCGCCCATGCGGTCATAGCGGTCATATACATGGACGTCATAGCCCGCGACGCGCAGATATTCTGCGGTCGTCAGCCCGCCGGGGCCAGCGCCGATGATGCCCACCGATTGGCCGCGCGATGGGCCAATATCGACGGGTTCAACCCAGCCCTGCTCCCACGCGGTATCGGTGATGTATTTTTCAACCGAGCCAATGGTGACCGCGTCATGGCCCGAAAATTCGATAACGCAATTACCCTCGCACAAGCGATCCTGCGGGCAAATACGGCCGCAGATTTCAGGCATAGTGCTGGTCAGGCTGGACATCTCATAGGCTTCGCGCAAACGCCCCTCGGCGGTCAGGCGCAGCCAATCGGGAATATGATTGTGCAGCGGGCAATGGACCGAACAATAAGGCACGCCGCATTGCGAACAACGCGACGCCTGATCCGCTGCGGCGGCGGGCGCATAGCGATCTGCGATTTCGGCGAAATCTTCGGCGCGCAATTCGGCTTCCCGCTTATGCGGATAAGCCTGCGGCTTCGAAACAAATTTCAGCATCGGATCTTTTGCCACAGCACGCTCCTTCAGAAGCGCTTGGCGTAACGCGGCACACAATCGCTGTCACGCGAAAATCCAGTAATAGGGCAGCTTTGTTGACTAAATTAACGCATTTTGAGACGATAATTTACGTGCGCGTAATAATATTTCAAATTAAAAGGTCCGTATCGGCACCTACCGCATCGTCAGCCATAGCAACGCCGCTGTTCCAACGATGATTCGGTAATAAGCAAAAGGGGCAAATCCATATTTGCCGACAATGGCGACAAACGCCTTCACCACGACCACCGCGACCAGAAACGCCATGGTAAAGCCAATGCCGATCATCCCCAAATCGTCCGCGTTCAAAAGCGCCCTGTCTTTCCACAAGGCATATACCGTCGCCGCCATCATCGTGGGCACGGCCAAGAAGAAGGAAAATTCCGCTGCCGTCTTGCGTTCGACACCCATCATCAGCCCGCCCATGATCGTCGCGCCCGAACGGCTCACGCCCGGCAACATGGCCGTGCACTGGACAAGGCCAATCGCCAAAGCCGTGCCAAAGGGGATTTCCTCAACCGTGTTAAAGCGCAATGTCTTCACCACGCGCTCCAGCAGCAAAATGATGATGCCGCCAACGATCAACGCGATGGCCACAATCTGCGGTGTCTGCATCGCGGCGCGAATGGCATCATAAGCCACCACGCCAATCACCAAAGCAGGTGCAAAGCCCAAGAGGATATTGCGCGTGAACGCGACGGGGCCAGCCTCTTGCTTCAACAGCCCCGTGCCCACCGCCCAAAACCGCCGCCAATATACCAATAGCACCGCCAAGATCGCGCCGAGCTGAATGGCAATCTTGAACGCGACTGAGCTATTGTCGGTAAAACCAACCAGCTCGCCCGCCAAAATAAGATGCCCAGTCGATGATACGGGTAAAAACTCCGTCAGCCCCTCAATAAAGCCGAGGAGCAAAGCGATCATCGTATCGCTCATGCTGTGGGACTGCTGCCAAAGCGGCCATGCTTGCGGTAAATGTTTAACCAATCGGCGGCAATGACATCCAACGGCGTCGGCACGATGCCATAAGCCGCCAGCCCGTCGGTGCCCGTCACCACATTGTCACGGCCCAGCATCTTAAACTGGTCATCGGTAATCGGCGCGCCGGGCATCCACCCTGTCCCCTTGGCGAGCATCTTTGCGGCAATATCGGGCACTTCAACGAACAGGGGGTCCCGGCCAATCGCCTTGGCAATCCAGCGGTTCAGCTCCATCATGGAGAATATCTCCGGCCCGCCAAGCTCTAGCACACGGCCATCCTGATGCACCAAAGCAGCGGCAACAGCCTTGGCAACATCGCCAGCAAAGACAGGCTGGAACTTTGTGGCCGCGCCAATAACCGGCACGACCGGCAACATGCGGATCAGCCCGGCAAAGCGGTTGATGAACTGGTCTTCGCGGCCAAACACAATTGACGGCCGCAAGATGACGGCGGCGGGAAATGCCGCATGCACCGCAGCTTCGCCGCCCGCTTTGCTTTGGCCATATGCGGCGTCGCTTTGTGCGTCCGCACCAATGGCGGAGATGTGGACCAAAGCGCCAACGCCCGCGTTCGCGGCGGCCTGTGCCACGATGCCCGCGCCCATATTTTGAACGGCATCCATATCGGCAAAGCTACCCACCAGATTGACGACAGCATCGGCATCCATCACCGCGCGCGCAACGCTGGCGGGCTTGCGGATGTCGGCTGCCATCAATTGCACCTGGCCCAAATTGCCCAGCGGCTTGATATGATTGGCGCTATTGGCGTTACGGCCCGCAATACGCAACCGCGCACCTTGACCCAGCAGCACCTGCGCGACGTAGCGGCCCAAAAACCCGCCGCCACCAAAAACCGTTATCAACTTGCCCTGCATATATGCTCCGTCAGCCAGCGTGAAACCCTGCGCGCGCTTTGCACCACCGCTAAGCAGCTTTCAAGGCCGACATGTGTATGGCGGTCGCGGCGCGTTGATTTAATCTGCTGTGCGTGGCACAGACGTTGACAATATCACCTAATCGCTTAAAGGAGCGCCCCTACCCGACATGCGGACAATCCTGCATGTCTCGTGCCCGGATGGCGGAATTGGTAGACGCACCAGCTTCAGGTGCTGGCGCTGGTAACGGCGTGGAGGTTCGAGTCCTCTTCCGGGCACCA
>JAEMTM010000189.1 GCA_016462305.1 Sphingomonadaceae bacterium
GCGACATTACCGCCCCGCCTTGGTTGGCGCATAAGGCAAGCCATGAAGGCGTGATCGCCGCCGAAGCCATATCCGGCGGCCACCCCCATGCGATGGACCCGCTGAACATCCCCGGCTGCACCTATTGCCATCCGCAAGTCGCGAGTGTCGGCCTAACCGAAGCCAAGGCAAAAGAGGCTGGTTACGACGTCAAGGTTGGCAATTTCCCATTCTTGGGCAATGGCAAGGCCATTGCGTTGGGTGCGGCAGAAGGCTTTATCAAAACCGTTTTCGACGCCAAAACCGGTGAGTTGCTTGGCGCACATATGGTTGGCGCGGAGGTTACTGAGTTGATCCAAGGCTATACCATCGGCAAAACCGCCGAATTGGTTGAGGCCGATTTCATGCACACCGTCTTCCCGCATCCAACCTTGAGCGAGATGATGCACGAAAGCGTGCTCGGCGCTTACGGCAAGATGATTCATATGTGAGCCAAGGTGGTTGGGACCAACAGGATGACGTTCATTATATAAGGATGACGACGTTTTCGCTGTCCTACACGGCCATTTTTTGCCATCCTTTCGGGCAACTAGAATATGTAGGAAAATTGGGTATGTCATATGGTGTGAACTTGCTGAAGAATCTGCGGGTCTTGGCGGTTTCAGGCGTCTTTATTTTGTCCTCGACTGCACAGGCGCAGACAACGGTCATTACTGCTGACAAGATGGTCGATGTTTTGAACGGTAAAACCGTAGATTTCCCCGCCGTTTTTGTTGGCGCAGATGGCCGCATCACCAGCATCGCCGATGCCCGCACGGTAAAATGGGGCAGCGACGTTACGCATATCGACATGTCCGGCAAAACCATATTGCCCGGCCTGATTGACATGCATGTCCATTTGGATAGCCCAGCCGATATTGGCGGCTATCGCGGCCTTGAATTTACCGACAGCTTTTGGGGTATGTCGGCCGTCGGCGCAGCGCAAGCCATGCTCAAGGCTGGCTTTACCACCGTGCGCAATGTTGGGTCCGAAAACCGCAATGACATTGGCCTGAAACAAGCAATTGAAAATGGCTATGCGATTGGTCCGCGGATCGTGCCAGCAGGCTATTCCATTGGCGCAACGGGGGGACATTGCGACTCGACATTCCTCCCGCCAAGCCTTGAGGGCGCTTCGAAGGAAGAGGGCATCGCCGATAGCGAGGACGAACTGCGCTACGAAGTCCGCCGCCAGCGTAAATATGGCGCTGAAGTCATCAAGGTCTGCGCCACGGGCGGCGTGTTCTCGCGCAATACCGAACCTGGTCAGCAGCAGCTTTCCGAACGTGAATTACGCGTAATCGCCGAAGAGGCGCATCAATGGGGCCTGCGCGTTGCGGCACATGCGCATGGCGGCGACGGCATTAAGGCCGCGATCAAGGCGGGCATCGACACGATTGAACATGCAAGTCTTGTCGACGATGAAGGCATAAGGCTTGCCGCCACGCGCGTGCGTCCTGTGTGGTTTTCAATGGATATCTTCAACACCGACTATACTCAGGCCGAAGGCGCGAAGAACGGCGTGTTGGAGGACAATTTACGCAAGGACCGCGAAGTTGGGCAAATCCAGCGCGACAATTTCCGTAAAGCGCATAAGGCCGGCGTGAAGATGGTCTTTGCCTCCGACGCGGGCGTGATGCCGCACGGGCTTGTCGGCGGACAGTTCAAGGTCATGGTCGAATATGGCATGACCCCGATTGAGGCCATTCAGGCCGCAACGCGCAACGCCGCGCAAGCGCTTGGCCGTGAGAAGGATGTCGGCGCGATTGCCATTGGCCGCTTTGCCGATATTATCGCTGTCGATGGCGATCCTTTGGCCAATGTGCGGGAACTGGAGTCGGTCGACGCGGTTGTAAAGGGCGGCAAAATCGTCCGGTGAATGCGCGTTATGCAATCTGTCATAGCGCATTGATTGCGCGGTAACGCTTGTGTAAACTGACACATCACTGGTCGCACTACCGACCGGGAATGAACATCAGGGATTTTGAAACATGATCACACGCATCGCAACCGCATTGCTCAGCATGGCCGCCATGAAGGGCGACGCCTTGGACAATGCGCGCAAGGCATTCAACAACTGCATGATTGAAGTACACAATGTTGCAGTGACGGAGAAAAGCACCCCAAGCGCGTTCATCAAAACATCCGATACGGCATGCCCGACCGAACGCGCAGCCTATAGGGAATTGTTGGTGAAGTCCGAACGCTCTTATGGTTCAAGCCTAGCCGACGCGGAGAAGTTTGCTGCCGAAGAGATACAGATTCTGGTCGACTCGGTGGTGTCGAACTTTAATGAAAATGCCAAGGATAATAAGACATTGACGCCGGAAAAATAAGGGCGGCAACACACAATGTCGGCGCTTGATGCGGCAGCTATTGTCCATTCCGCCCACAAGACGATGTTGGATGCCGCGAATGATCCGCGCTTGGTCGCGCATAATCCGGTGTTTAGCGCCTCAGAGGCCAACCCGCCCGGGTTTAGCTATCCTGCCGCCGGCGCATTTTGGCACCAAGCGCCACAGGAGGGCGCGTAATGATGACTTATCAAACGATCATTTTGGACGTTACCGACAGGATCGCAACCATCACCCTCAACCGTCCCGAACGCATGAACGCCTGTTCGCTCGAAATGGCGGGTGAAATAAATGATGCCGTTTCCAATGGGTTGGGCGATGCACGTTGTCTTGTCCTCACGGGCGCAGGACGCGGCTTTTGTTCCGGCGCAGACCTGTCCGCACGCGCAGAACGCTCGATTTCGGGAGGGGAGGGCAGTTACATCGCACTGACCCGGCATTATAACCCGCTGATGATGAACCTTGCGCGTCTGAATATGCCCATTGTCACCGCCATCAACGGCGCGGCGGCAGGGGTTGGCTGCTCCATCGGTCTGTGCGGCGATTTTGTCATTGCGGGCAAATCAGGCTATTTCCTTCAGGCGTTTGTGAATATCGGCCTCGTCCCCGACGGCGGTGCATCGTGGATGCTACCCCGCTTGGTTGGCAAAGCGCGCGCAACCGAAATGATGATGCTTGGCGAGAAAATCAGCGGTGAAAAAGCGGCTGATTGGGGCATGATCTACAAATGTGTGGAAGATGAAGCGTTGCACGCAGAAGCCCGCGCACTGGCCACCCGGCTCGCCAACGGCCCCACAGTGGCCTATGCGGTAATGCGCAAAAATATCCTGACCGCGCTGGAAAACGCATACGCCGAACAATTGCTCGCCGAAGCCGAAGGGCAGAGGATCGCAGG
>JAEMTM010000049.1:0-7280 GCA_016462305.1 Sphingomonadaceae bacterium
GTGTTCGCCCTTGCCCGCTCGCTGCACGAAGAGGTTTATCGTCACGCATACGGAAACTTCGTTTTCAGGGGGCATTTTGTATCCGAGTTTAGAACCTCCAAGCAAAAATTCACTGCGGAGGACATGTCAGTAGTCTCAACTTGGCTCAACGGCTTCGATTACCTTCGGCACGAAATGGGGCAACATGCAAATTTATCGCTTCCGGAACAGATGGGTTTTTACCAAATGGGTCTGGAACCTGTGCCGGACGACAACGCTGCTGAATTGCAAATTAACATCCAAAGTCCTGGTGAAATCTTCGTGAGAACGATAGGGCCATTTGCACTGGCCCTAATGGCTATGCTTCCCCTCGCGGCGTGCAATCCAACGGAGGTAGTCAACAATGGTGTGACCGTTAACCTAAAAAAGGTCGGTGGAGCCACTTCTGACGTGCAAGGGCAAGTTGAGGAGTGCGTTAACGCGATGGCAAGGGCTTTGGGCGAATGTCGGCTGCAAGAGGCAAATAGGTTGGGAACTCGCGCTAAAAGCGATGCAGCTATGACTACCGGCGCGACCTTGAAAGTTGCACCAAAAGGGAGTAAGGAGGAATAATGGCCTCAGCCCCACCCCATCCTGCGCCAATTTCGCGCGACCAAATGGTACACTGGGTTAAACTCGCTATTGGGGGTGTGGTTTCGGCCTTGGCTGGTGGGTTTTTCGCTGCGCTCTTCACATACAGTTTCACTGCCAAGCTAAATACGGAAGCAGCTTTGCAACAGCAATATCTTGCGGCGGCGCAAGATTTTAATGCAACGGGCGCGCGCGTTGACGCTGCTATTACCGAGCTATCTGATAATGTGCTTGATAGTACTGATGTAGCGCAAGCGAAGCGGGAAGCGCGTCAAACTATCGCCGCTCACGTTGCAGCCACGCAAGCTTTATCACCTGTAATCGGAACCGGAAACGCAGAAGCCTACATGGAAGGTCTTGCGACTCTTCGCGTACTCGTTGATAAAACTGGTGACGCAAGTGCGGCTTTAAAAACATCGCGCGCGCGCTTCGACTTGATGGACAACAGGCAGATCATGTTGGCAGAGGCAAGGCGCAGAATTTATGGAGAGCCTTCATCACGCTCGTGAAGCTGGCAATATCACATTGTTCGTCAAAGAGCATAGGTGCTACCCAATGGGCAACGCTACCGCCTTTAACGCGATTTTGCAGGCGATGGCTGGATAGTCAAAATCAGTTCCGGCAACATCATCGAAGCGCAATTCCGACGGTTGAAACGATACTCCGCTTCCTTTGCATATTTTCAACGTCGCCTGCCTGATACGTGCATATTCGCGTTGGGCTTTGGCGCGGAACCGCTTGGTCTCATAATCCCATGACGGGCAACAAACCCCTATGGTCTACGTATCTCAAAGGGGATACGCACATTGTGCTTGACTTAACCGCTTTTGTTCTCTAATCGTTCCTTTCATGTTCAACAGGATGGGACCCTGAATATGCTCACGGCGAAACAGCACGAACTGCTTATATTCATTAATCAGCGATTGGACGAAAGTGGCATTTCCCCTTCGTTTGAGGAAATGAAAGAGGCGCTTGATCTGAAGAGTAAATCCGGGGTGCACCGTTTGATTGGCGCATTGGAAGAACGCGGTTTTATTCGGCGGTTGGCCAACCGTGCGCGCGCGCTTGAGGTTATGAAAATGCCCGAAGGCGGGAATGTGGGCGGTAACAATGTGGCCCGTTTTGCGCCTGTGAAGGAAAGCAAAGCGCAAATTCAGATTCCGGTTGCCGCCAATGATGTTATGGAAATTCCCTTCCACGGCAAGATTGCTGCCGGTGTGCCGATTGAGGCGCTTGAAGGTCAGAATTCATTATCGGTGCCGATGGCATTATTGGGTGCAGGTGAGCATTATGCGCTTGAGGTGTCCGGCGATTCGATGATTGAGGCGGGGATATTGGATGGCGATTATGCCCTGATCCGTAAGGCAAACACGGCGCGCGATGGCGAAATTGTGGTGGCGTTGGTGCGCGGCGAAGAAGCAACATTGAAATATCTGCGCCGTGAAGGTCAACAAATCCGCCTTGACCCCGCCAATGGGAGTTATGAACCGCAATATTATGCGCCGCATGAGGTTGAGGTGCAGGGTAAGCTCGCCGGACTGTTGCGCCGCTATCATTGATGGGATGCGTCCGCCGTGCGTGCAGCATGGGCAGCCTGCACCCAAGGCATATGGCGGTTGCTTTCGTTTGCCGTGACCACGCGTTGTGCATCCAGATAAAAGGCCAGACCGCCGCTTTGTTCAAGCAATCGGCGGTCCGCCTTTATCCATTTGGGGCGGCAGGATTGCGGCAACCATCGGTCGCTCACGACGATGTCGACGCGTTTGCACGCTGCGGCCATTTCCATGGACGCTATGGGGGTGCGTGTTCTGGTGGCCAACAATGACCATGATCGCTTTGCACCCGTCACGGTCATCACGCAATTGTCCAACGTGCATCGGACGCCGGGCCAGTCCTCAATCGGCGTAGCTTTTGCAAAACTTCCGGCTTTTTCAAAAATCATCCCGCGGACAAAATCACCCGCCCTTCCGCGCAGTAACGCAACGTCACCATCTGCGCTGACCAAGGCCAAATGCTTGCCATCGCCCGTCACCAGAATATCCGGTCGTGGCGCCGTCACCATTGCGATGATGCCAATCGCGCACAACGGAACACCACAATAACGGACGCCACTTGTCAGCAAGCCAAATATCAACGCGCCAATAACGAAAGCAGCAAAGGCCCATATCGGCATCGCAGGCATCATAGTGACCGCGCCGGGCAGGCCACTGACGGAATGCGCGAGCGCCAAAATCGCGGCGATGCCCTGCCCCGCCAGCCACCAAAATGGCTGCCCCAAGCCAATCACGTCAAAAACCAACGCCAATGCCTCCAACGGCATGATGATGAACGTCGTCATCGGGATGGCCACCACATTGGCCAAGGCACCGTAAAGCCCTGCCTTGTGAAAATGAAACAGGGCGATGGGGGTAAGGACAAGCTCAATGGCCACGCCAGTCAGGATGAGCGACCCGACCGCCCGCGCCGCCTTTCGCGCCAGGCTTTCGTCGCGCCGTTCGGTCAGTCGCCTTATGAACGGCAGATCATGCAGGACGACGATGGTCGCAACGGCGGCAAAGCTGAGTTGAAAACTCGGCCCAGATATGGCCTCGGGCCAGAATATCAACACTATTAACGCACCAAAGGCCACCAATCGCAGCGTGAGCGCATCGCGCCCCAACGCCAGCGCAATCAAGATGAGGATCGCAGCGATGCACGATCGAACCGTTGGCACTTCGGCCCCTGTGAGCAATGTATAGGCCAGCGCAGCTAAAGCTGCCGTTGCTGCGGCAATGACGGGTATGGGAATCCGCAATGCAAGCCATGACGACAAAGACAAAAGGCGGCTGACCGCGATGAAAATGAACCCGACCACCGCCGTCACATGCAGCCCGCTGATGGATAGAAGGTGCGCCAAACCGCTGTCCCGCATGGCCTGTGCATCGGCTAGGCTGATATGCCCCTGATCGCCGGTAACCAGTGCCGCGCCTATGGCACCGCTCCCTGGGGGCATGGATGCCAGTATATGCTCCGTTAGCGCGGTGCGCTGCGTCGCGAACCATGCCCCGCCATCTGCTTTCTGAAAAAGCCGGACATCGCCCAAAGCCGTTCCGGTCGCGCCAATCTGTTGAAACCACGCGCGCCGGGCAAAGTCATATCCGCCGGGCAAAGTTGGCCCAGCAGGGGGCAGCAGGCGCGCACGCAGGCGAATGATCGCGCCGGGCCGAAAGTCGTCTTGATATTGTTCCGGTGACAGGTTCACCCGCACAAAAGGCGGCAAGTCCGAACTATTGCCAGTGGCGAGCCGCAGCCGGTAAACATTGCGCGCGGAGATGTTTTCAACCGCTTCAACCCGCCCATAAAACTCCCCAGTCCATATTTTTCCTAACACTGGCTGGGCAACGGTCGTTGATCGAAAGGCAATCAGGAAAAAACCAAGCAATATCGCAACAGCAGCCATTCGGGCCATTTGCCGCAACCGGCTATAGGGTGGTGCCAATTTCCCCAAAAGCAACAAGGATACGCATGACATTGCCAATCCTGCCCAAGCAGATGTGCCAAAAAACTGCCAGAATGTGACACCGAATCCGATACCAACGGGTAGCCATAAGGGTAATTGGTCGCGTTCGCGGTCGAGCCAGTTTTCCAGAACGGCAAACAGCGTTCTTGACGCACCGAATCGGATGTTTCCGTCCTCAGCCAAATTGTCAGAATTCTGTTCCACGGCAGCTATTTAGCACCAAGAAATGAAAGCGCAATTTATCCGCGATGCACAAGCTATTGTTTGCCTTGACGCCCATGGAATTTCCTATCATTGGGCTAGGCAACGACATAGCCATATTCTCCCCACGAAACATTGGCACTTGAAGGGCCTTAGATTGTCGTCACGGGGTCTCCCGCGTCCCGTGTCATTAAAAAATGCCTTTGTAAAAAAGCAGCCCGGTAAATAGCTTAGTAGATATGGAGTTTCAAAATGGCCGATAAAAACGCAACGCTCACCGTTGGCGGCACCAGCTATGACTTGCCTATCATGCAGGGTTCAGAAGGCCCTGACGTGATCGACATCCGCAAGCTCTATGGGGAGTCGGACCATTTCACCTTTGACCCTGGCTTCACATCGACGGCAAGCTGCGAATCGGCGCTGACCTTTATTGATGGTGACAAGGGTATTCTTTTGCATCGGGGTTACTCCATTGAGGAATTGTCCGAACATTCGAGCTTCATGGAAGTGTCCTATCTGCTGTTGAACGGCGAGCTGCCGAACAAGGCGCAATTGGACAAGTTCAGCCACACCATTTCGCGGCACACGATGTTGCACGAACAATTGGCTACTTTTTACCGTGGTTTCCGCCGCGATGCCCACCCCATGGCCATCATGTGCGGCGTGGTTGGCGCGCTATCGGCGTTTTACCATGACTCCACCGATATAAGCGACCCAACCCACCGAATGATTTCAAGCCATCGTTTGATCGCCAAAATGCCCACAATCGCGGCCATGGCGTACAAATATTCGGTCGGGCAGCCTTTTGTCTATCCCGACAACAACTTGTCCTACACTGGCAATTTCCTGCGCATGACTTTTGGTGTTCCAGCGGAAAAATATGTTGTGAACCCTGTTATTGAACGCGCATTGGACCGGATATTCATCCTCCATGCCGACCATGAACAAAACGCATCCACATCGACCGTGCGCTTGGCCGGATCATCGGGTGCCAATCCGTTTGCGTGCATCGCCGCCGGTATCGCTTGCCTGTGGGGCCCAGCCCATGGCGGCGCGAACGAGGCTGCATTGAACATGCTACGCGAAATCGGCACACCTGACCGGATCCCGCATTATATTGAACGGGCAAAGGACAAGAATGACCCGTTCCGTTTAATGGGCTTTGGACATCGGGTTTACAAAAATTATGACCCGCGTGCGACCGTCATGCAGAAAACGGTGCGTGAAGTGCTTACCGAATTGAATATCAGCGACCCGATTTTCGACGTGGCGATGCAGTTGGAAGAAATGGCGTTGAACGACCCCTATTTCATAGAGAAAAAGCTGTTCCCGAATGTCGATTTCTATTCCGGCATTATCCTGTCGGCGATTGGTTTCCCGACCGAAATGTTCACCGTATTATTCGCATTGTCGCGCACGGTTGGCTGGGTTGCCCAGTGGAATGAAATGATTTCGGACCCCGCACAGAAAATTGGCCGCCCGCGTCAGTTGTATACCGGACCAAATCACCGTCCTTATCCGAGCCTAGACGCACGCTGATTTATCGGGGAAGGCGCATGGTAAAGATTACCCTCCGCCTTCGGCATCTCCGACGGTAAGGTCGCCGCCCATCGCCCGACCTACCCAAAAGTTCAAATTTGACGAATATACGCTCTCGGTCTGCCGCACATACGCCGCTGCCTTGGTCAGCGGCTTTATGCTGAGTTTGATTTTTTGCCTTCGGCGTCGCGCATCATGCTTGCGATCATCAGGACGCTAAGTTGCAATACCATGATCCATTGTAATATCGTCGTTATTCCGACGGTTGCGGCCCCAATGATGGCACATAACGCCAAAGCAGCAGGTGAATGCAGCACCTGTTTAGCCCAGCCAGGCAGCGCCATTTTGTGGGTAAGATATGCGAGCGAAGCGACGGCAAACGCGGCAAATAAGCCGTTGTCATCATCGGATGTCGCCACATAAGCGCTACCGAACATCGCCAATATGATTAGCGTCCAAGTGACAATAGACAAAATTTGTATGTGGTCACTGCCATCCGCATCATCTGTCACCGCCAAACGTAGTGCATTCGCCGCGATGGATAGAAATGCCGCGACGGTTGCCGCTGTCACCAGATTCCCAAGCCCCAACGCAAGTGCCGCTAACGCCAATACAGGGCCAGCGAATTTAGTCGCGGTTACCGCCGTTGGGCTTTGCCAGATCAGCGGAACAAGACGCGCCAGGATCGGCCCGAACAATTGTGCCTCAATAAAGCCTGCCCGGCTTGCAACACGTCGCCGAAGTATCTGGCGATTGAGTTCCGAAAAGTCCTGCGCGCCCGTCAGCACGGTCAGCGTGCCATTATGAACATGTTGTTGAGACAATAAGCGGAAGGGAACTTTAGCCAGCAACGCCTGCCGCAGCAGGGATGATATAATGCTCCAGTCTTCTGGCAGGTCACGCAACATCGCGATAGCTTCATATCCAACGACCGAGACACCGGCCCACCGCGTGTTGAGATCAATACGTTCAAACGCGCGATTTTCGTCACGGCCATCGATTGTGGCGATGAAATTATCGGTAGATTTAAGAAGTGTTTCAATCAGCCCTAATTGCACATATAACTGCCCAGATTGCACCCATATGCGATCATCGGCGTTGATGTAACGCAGGATATCCCCACCCGTACGGACAAAATCGACCGTCAGTTTTCGCGAAGCGCAGCGGTCGGCCAGCGCGATTAACACACCGTCGATATTTTCAACTTCAATCAGGAACCTGTGGATACCGGCACGCGCCAGCGTCGTGATCTGATATTCAATCAAGGATACGCCCGCCAAGTCCGAGCGCCCGGTAGCAGGAACTGCATCCTGTCCGCTGCCATTATCGCACGCGACGGAGAGCAAAGCGATTGTCGGGAAATTCGGATTTCGAACGGAAAGCATTGTCCAGATATGAATGTTAAGGCCGTTTTGCCAACAGAAATATGATA
>JAEMTM010000049.1:7380-12534 GCA_016462305.1 Sphingomonadaceae bacterium
TAATCCACGGTCGTTTCATAAACTTTTTCGCAATTTGATAAGTTTACGTTTCTCTAACCGAATAATGTGTTAAAAAGGGCGCTATGACCAAACGCTCCAAAATCGTCGGCCTGAACCGCGAAATCGCTGAAACCGAACCCGAAACTGCTGTGCAGGATGTAAACAGCAATGCCGAAGGCCTTGCGGAAAATAATCAAGCAGCGGATTATGCGTATGATCATGGGGCGGACGAAACGTCAACCCGTGCGGGTGCCGGGCAATATATTGCTCCAATCCTGCTGTTGGTCGCGTTCGTTGGTTGGTCGACGTTTTTTGGCCTAACATATTGGTCTGAAGCGCAATTCGGTATGAACAATGATCGGGTTGCAACGCTGATCGCGACATGGGCCATGCCGACGCTTTTAATATCTGTCCTGTGGCTGCTGTCCATGCGTAACAGCAGCCGGGAAGCCTCACGCTTTGGCAAATTGGCGAAGCTGTTGCGGACGGAAAGCGACGCGTTGGCAATACGGATGCGGTCGGTGAACGAAGAAATATCGCTTGCACGCCAATTTCTCTCCGAAAATGCGCGTGAGCTGGAAACAGTCGGTCGCCAATCTTCAAAAAACCTAGCGGACTCTGCGCAGTTGTTATCGGCTGCTCTTGCGGATAGCGATGAAAAGGCAAAGACGCTGGAATCGGTGAGCAACGCCGCCAATGCAAATTTGGAGCAACTCCGCAAACATTTGCCTGTTGTGACAAGCGCAGCCAAAGATGTCAGCAACCAGATCGGAAGCGCAGGTAATGATGCGCAGGTTCAGGTTAAGGCAATGATTGCTGCCCTTGAGCGCGTAAGCGATGCGGGTAAATCTGTAAGCGACTATATGGAGAATGTCGAAACGCGCGCGGATGACTTGTCCAACCGGCTAGAGCAATCGTTGATCGACAATGTGAAGCTGCTCGACGACAAAAGCGCAGAAGCGCTCGACCGAAGCGCCGAAATGGCCACGCTTATGGACAGCGCCGCACAAGCGATTTCACATGGCATCGCGCAGGCATCAAGCGATGCCGACACCCTCATCACCCGCAGCAAAGCGCAAATCCTGGCCAACCTCGCCGACCTACGCCGCGCTTTGGGTGACATTGAAGCGCAATCCAGCCAGGAAGAGGCGCGCATTCAGGCCGTGATCGCTCATATTAGCGAACATATTCAAAACAGTGCCGCGCAGATTTCAGAGATTGACCGCGCAGCGATCGACCAGACGTCGAAACTTGCCTTTGCCGTATCGGCGCTGGACGAAAGCACCCGTTCACTGGGAATTGCCCTGTCCGATAACCAATCGACCACAGCGAGCTTATTGGACCAATCGGACAAGTTGATTGGATCGCTCAGCGCGGCCAATCTGGAAATAAGCCATAAGATTCCCGCCGCGATGGACAGTGTGAACGCGCGCATGACGCAAGGCATAGAGCAAGTGAACTCCGCTCTTGCTGCTGCGGAAGCGCTCGACAATATCAGCGACGGAACGCTTGAAAAGCTGAACGATATTGAGCAATTAATCTCCGCGCAACATGACGCTGTTGGTGCGTTGATGGCCCAAAGCGATGCACATTTTGCCGCACGCCATGAACAAGTAGATGCCCTCGGCGCGGCGCTCAAGCAAACGCAGGCTCTGCTGCAAGACATGTCGGATCAAGCAAATGACAATTTGGTCACATCGTTGCTCCGCGTGCGTGAAACAACGCGCGCTGCCGCAGAAAGCAGCCGCAAGATCCTTGACGAGGAGCTGGTGCATATCGCCGATCAGTTGACCGAACAAAACCGCGCGGCATTGGCCAATGCACTGGATGCGCAGGTCGCGTCGATGAATGAAGCGGTGCAAGACGCGATCACGCACAACATCGAATTGTCGCAAACCGCCTCTTCCTTGGTGGCCAAACAACTTGGCGAACTCAATGACATGACGATCAGCCTTGAAAGCCGAATCGCAGATACGATGAACAGTTTTGAATCGGTCCAAGATGACAGCTTTGCCCGTCGCATGGTGATTTTGACCGAATCTTTGAATTCGACCGCTATCGACGTCACCAAAATATTGTCCAACGACGTTACCGATACCGCATGGGCAGCCTATCTAAAGGGCGACCGGGGCGTGTTTACCCGTCGCGCCGTGCGCTTGCTGGATTCGCGTGAGGCAAAGATTATTGCCAAACATTATGGCGATGACAGCGAATTCCGCGAACATGTAAACCGTTATGTGCATGATTTTGAAAGCATCATGCGCCTTTTGCTCAGCACGCGCGATGGGAACGCGATTGGCGTTACCTTGCTGTCGTCGGACATAGGCAAGCTGTACGTGGCGCTGGCGCAAGCCATTGAGCGGCTGCGCCAATGAGTTCTAAACGGGCGGGTTAAACAACCCGTCGAAGCTGTCGCGGTTTATCCAGCCATAGCTATAATTGGCGTAATATAACGCAAACAAAGCAGCCGAAAGCATTGTCGTCCGCAGCAAAATCTTCCGGGGTTGGAAATTCCCCGGCGCACTATCTGCTTGGCCGGGGGTCTTGGGCAGGCCCAGTTCGTCATGCGTGCGCACACCGATGGGCAAGATGACGAACGCCGTCATAACCCAAAACAGCAAATAAATGGCAATAATCGAGGTCCAGGTCATGCGGTCTCCACTATCAAAACATCCACGATCGGCTTCTTACCCGTCCAGCTTACCGCCACACGGCGCACCGCCAAACGCACAGTTTCGCGCAACTTGTCATAATCACCGCGATGGTCCTTCACCGCCTTAACAGCAGCGGCAGTGGCTTCTTCCAGAAAATCGTCCAGATCTTCCTCAATCGGCACACCGTGCAATCGTATCTCAGGGTTGCCGAGCATCCGGTCTTTCGCGTCCAGCGCGAAGGCGACCGAGATCAGGCCATACCATGACAGGCGGCGGCGTTCGTTCAAGGTCGCGCCGTCGGCGGCGATGATGGTGTCCCCATCGAGGATCAAGCGGCCAGTGCGTTCCTTGCCGATGATTTGAGGCTCACCGGGCGCGAGGCGCACCACGTCGCCATTGGATTGCACCACGGCCTTTGGCACGCCATGCGCCCGCGCAAACCGCGCCTGTTCCGCCATATGTCGGCGCTCGCCATGGACGGGAATAAGGATTTCTGGCCGAACCCAATCATAGAGCGCGGCAAGTTCCGGTTGCCCCGGATGGCCGGACACATGCACATGCGCCTGCTTTTCGGTAACGGTCAGGATGTCACGTTCGGCAAGCTTGTTCATGATCACGCCAATGGCGATTTCATTACCCGGTATCTGCTTCGACGAGAAAATAACCGTGTCGCCTGCTTCCAGCTTCACCGGGTGATTGCCCTCGGATATGCGCGCCAAAGCCGCCCGTGCCTCCCCCTGCCCGCCCGTGGCGACCACGATAACGTCGTGACGTGGGAGGCTATCGACGCTCTCCATATCCACCGTCTTAGGCATATCTTTCAAATAGCCATTCGCCTGCGCGGCCTCAATAATCCGGTGGAGCGAGCGTCCTGCGAAACATAAGGTGCGGCCGCTTTCGCGCGCGACCTCGCTTAAGGTCTGCAACCGCGCAGCATTAGACGCAAAGGTTGTGACAACGACCCTGCCCTTGGCAGCCTTAACAGACTTCAGCAGGTCTTCCTTTACGCTGCCTTCACTGCCGCTAGTTTCCGGATTGAACACGTTGGTGGAATCACACACCATCGCCAACACTTTGCTATCGCCAATGGCGGTCAGCGCCTCTTGCGTCGATGGCGTGCCCAATATGGGGTGCGGATCCAGTTTCCAGTCGCCAGTGTGGAAAATCTTCCCATAAGGCGTGTTGATCAAGCAAGCGCTCATTTCAAGGATCGAGTGGGCCAAGGTGACGAATTTGAAGTCGAACGGCCCCAAGGAAAACGCACCGTCCATCGGGATCACGTTGAGTTCCACGATGTCGGCGATGCCTTCTTCTTCCAGCTTGCCCCGGATGAGAGTTGCCGTGAACGGTGTGGCATAAAGTGGCACACCTAAGTCGGCGGCAAAATAGGCAACGGCGCCGATATGATCTTCATGGCCATGGGTCAGCACGATACCCAGAAGGTCGTCCTTGCGCTTTTCGATGAATTCCAGATCGGGCAGGACAAGGTCAATTCCGGGATATTCCGAATTCGCGAATGTAAGGCCCAAGTCGACCATCACCCATTTGCCCTGACAACCGTATAAATTGACGTTCATTCCGATTTCGTTGGACCCGCCAAGGGCAAGGAAAAGCAGTTCATTTTTTGGGGTCGTCATCAGTTAATTTCTCTATTCCTATATAAAAGCGCCAGCCCCCGCAGCGTCAAATCGGGCTCTACCCGGTCAAATAAATGGCCATGTTGCTGAAACAAGATGGCCAAACCACCGGTCGCAATGACCGATACTGGTTCGCCGATTTCAGCTTTCATCCGTGCGAGCATCCCTTCGATCATCGCCACATAGCCCCAATAGATGCCAATCTGCATTTGTCCAACAGTCGTTGTGCCAATTACGCTTTCATTTGGCGGTGGTTCGATTGCAATTCGCGGCAGCATGGCTGCGGCGGCATAGAGGGCATCGAGTGACAGGTTGACCCCCGGCGCGATGCTGCCCCCGCGATAGGAACCATCTGGCCCGATATAATCAAAGGTGGTTGCTGTGCCAAAGCTGATGACGACCTTGTGCCCGTCGGCCAATGACTGCGCGGCGATGGCGTTCACTGCACGATCAGCGCCAACGGCGTGCGGTTCGGCCACACGTAATGGAATACCCCAACCAACGCTTCCGCGTCCGGCAACCAAGGCCTCAGTTCCAAAATAGCGTGCCGCGAGCAATTGCAGATTGTGCAAAGCGCGCGGAACGACCGTGGCAATAATGACCGCGTTTATATCTGAGCGGCGAAAGCCGGCCATCTGAATCAATTGGTCCAACCATACGGCATATTCATCCGACGTGCGCCGCGCATCGGTCGCAATGCGCCATCGCTGCAATATTTCGCCAGCGTCATTAACCAATGCAAATTTCACATTGCTGTTACCCGTATCAATCGCGAGCAGCATAGCCCACCCCTGCTAAATTAGAAAAACATCGGCGGCGTGAATGGCACGAATTGAACCATCCGCCAAGCGAAGCCGCAAAGC
>JAEMTM010000050.1 GCA_016462305.1 Sphingomonadaceae bacterium
CTAAAACAAAGCGTGGCTTTTGTCCCCGTTCCATGCCAGCGTGCATGAAACAAGGGGGATTTAAGTGACGCAAGATACAGCCACAACAGCACGGCCCATGGGGTTCTGGATGGCGCTCGCTTTGGTCATGGGCAGCATGATCGGGTCGGGCGTATTCCTGCTTCCGGCAAGCCTTGCACCCTTGGGGTGGAATTCAGTTATTGGTTGGGTGATTACCGTTTCGGGCGCATTGTGTGTGGCGGCGGTGTTTGGCGCGTTAAGCAAAGCATTGCCCAAGGCTGGCGGGCCTTATGCTTATACAAAGGCGGCTTTCGGTGATATTGCGGGCTTTGCGATTGCATGGGCCTATTGGATTTCGATGTGGGTCGGTAATGCCGCCATAGCGACAGCGGCGGTCAGCTATCTTAGCCAGTTGTTCCCCGTCGTCGGCACCCACGGCGTGTCCGCCGCCGTTACCATAGCCATCATATGGGCTTTCACACTGATCAACATTCGCGGCACCAAATTGGCCGGACAAGTTCAGGTCATCTGGACGATTGCCAAACTGCTCCCGCTCATCGCGGTTATTGGCCTTGCGGCTTACATATTGACGATTCAGGGCACCGGCGTTGTCCGCAGTTTCGAACTGGCAGACATTTCGACGGCAAGCATTTCGACGGCCACTATTTTGACCCTTTGGGCAATGCTTGGCCTTGAACTGGCCACGGTACCCGCAGACAAGGTGCAAGACCCTGAACGCACCATCAACCGTGCCACTTTATTCGGAACCGCAGGTGCTGGTGGCATATATATCTTGGTCTGCTCAGCCGTCGTCCTGATGTTGCCTGTGGCGATCACCAGCGCCTCTGCTGCGCCATTTGCCGATTTTGTGAGCGTCTATGCGGGCACCAACGCTGGCACCGCTATCGCTGCCATTGGCGCAATCAGCGCGCTTGGCGCATTGAACGGATGGATCATGTGTCAGGCAGAATTACCCGCCGCTTTGGCGCGCGATGGCTTGTTTCCAGCGTTCATGGGCAAGGCGACCGCCAATGGCACGCCGCGCAAC
Source organism: Sphingomonadaceae bacterium (assembly GCA_016462305.1). Classification (GTDB taxonomy): domain Bacteria; phylum Pseudomonadota; class Alphaproteobacteria; order Sphingomonadales; family Sphingomonadaceae; genus Sphingorhabdus_B. The sequence continues at coordinate 1,049 of JAEMTM010000050.1, forward strand.
GCGCATCTGGTCTCCACCAGCCTGTTGACGCTCGTCATCCTGATGAACAGCAGCCGGACGATGGCATCAATGTTTGAATTTCTCATATTGCTCACCACGGCCATCGTGCTGGTCATGTATTTCGGTTGCGCGGCTGCCGCGTTCCGACTCATCCAGACAGGTGTGTTGAAGGTAGGCGCCGGATTTAAGCTCATCCTCGCACTTGCCGCTGTATATTCCTGCTGGACGATATATGGCGCAGGCTCCGAAGCATTGCTCTGGGGCATTGCCTTATTGCTCGCGGGTTTTCCGGTTTTCTTGCTATTGCGGCTTGCAAGGGGTTCCAAAGCCGTCACCTGACGCCTACAAGCAAGGTTCAATAAATTTTCAGGAAAACCGATGAGCTATTCCACGAATTTGGGCCTATATATTGACGGTAGCTGGCGCACAGGCGAAGGCCGTGACACGCATTCGGTCATCAATCCGGCCACAGGTGAGGCGCTGGCAGAATTACCGTTGGCAACGGCTGCGGACCTTGATGCGGCACTTGCCGCCACGGCAAAGGGCTTTGCGCATTGGCGAAGCGTGGACGTGAATGCCCGCGCGGCGATATTGCATAAGGTCGCGGACCATATTCGCGCACGTGCAGAACCAATCGCGGTCATGCTCACGACCGAACAGGGCAAGCCGCTGGCCGAAGCGCGCACTGAGGTGCTGTCCTGTGCCGCGCAATTCGACTATTTCGCTGAGGAAGCCAAACGCAGCTATGGGCGCGTACTTGTGCGACCAACGGGGCAGCGGGCGTTGGTTTTGAAACAACCCATCGGGCCAGTGGCCGCATTTTCACCTTGGAACTTCCCGGTGAACCTGATGTGCAAGAAAATGGCGGCGGCGTTAGCCGCAGGATGCTCGATCATCGCCAAGCCGCCCGAAGAAACACCCGCAAGCACGAGTGCAATCATGCAATGTGTCATCGACGGCGGCGTGCCGGGTAATGTCGCGCAACTGGTCTATGGCATACCCGACATGGTCAGCCGCCATTTGATTGCTTCCCCTATCATCCGCAAGGTCAGCTTCACAGGATCAGTCCCCGTCGGCAAACATCTGCTGAAGCTTGCGGCAGATGGCGTGAAGCGCACCACGATGGAGTTGGGCGGCCATGCGCCAGTGCTCATTTTCGACGATTGCGACCTTGAAAAAGCCATCACCTTATCCGCCACCACCAAGTTCCGGAACGCGGGCCAAGTGTGCATTTCGCCCACACGTTTTTATGTGCAAGAGGGCGTCTATGACCGCTTCGTAGCTGGTTTTGCCGCGCATACAAAAAAGGTTCAAGTCGGCAATGGCCTTGATGCTGGAACCGTCATGGGGCCATTGGCCAACGGGCGGCGGCCATCGGCAATCGCGGCGTTGGTTGAGGATGCGACGTCAAAGGGTGCAAAACTGCTGACCGGCGGATCACAAAGCAACCAAGGCTTTTTCTTCGCGCCAACGGTGTTGTCCGACGTGCCAATGTCGGCAAAGGTCATGGACGATGAACCCTTTGGCCCCGTTGCATTAATGCGGCCATTTAAGACCTTTGACGAAGCGGTAGAGCAGGCAAACCGCCTGCCCTTCGGCCTTGCCGCTTATGCCTTCACCGAAAATGCACGCCAGGCGAACCTCGTCGCCGACGCGCTGGATACAGGAATGGTTGGCCTCAACAGTTTCGTGATCTCGATGCCCGACGCGCCCTTTGGCGGCGTGAAAGAATCGGGCTTTGGCAGCGAGGGCGGTCCCGAAGGGCTTGATAGCTATTATGTGACCAAGGCAGTTCACCAATATTGATAAAGCAGCAGCTTTATCTGTGCGCTGGCGTGTTGGCCGTTGCCGTGGGCACGGTCGGCATTGTCCTGCCTTTGCTGCCGACGGTACCGTTCATGATCTTGGCGGCATATTGTTTTGCGCGCAGTAGCCCGGCGCTGGAGGCGCGGCTGTTCAACCACCCGAAATTTGGACCTCATCTTGTGGCGTGGCGGGAAAAGGGTGCCATCAGCCGGCGCGGAAAATGGTCGGCGACCATCGCATTTGGTGTCAGCATCGCCATCGGCTTTGCCGCTTTGGCGTTGCCATGGTCGCTTGTGCCCGTGGGAGCAGCCGTGCTTTGCCTTGGTTGGATTTGGCTTAAGCCAGAGGCTTAGGGTCAGGCCCTAGATCGCGGCGTCGCGGACAATCGCGGTCCCGGCCGCGCGCTGTTTTTTCAGATCAGCCTTCAACTTGGCGGGGTCGCGTGCGAAGACGAAGCCAAAGCTCACCCCGCCTTCCTTACCAATGGTGGCATGGTGCAGCTTATGCGCCTGCACCAAGCGTTTCGCATAGCCGCTACGCGGGACATATTTGAAATAGCGTTGATGCACGAGGCCATCGTGGACGACCGTATAAATGATGCCATAAAACATGACGCCAAGGCCGATCCATGTCGCCGGTTCCCATGCGTCGTTGCCAAGCACCAAAGGGCTGCCGATTGCAAATAGCGAAACGCTGGTGACCGCGCCCACGATGCCATACAAATCATTCTTCTCCAGCGCATGATCGTGCGGCTCATGATGGTCACGGTGCCAGCCCCAACCCCAGCCGTGCATGATATATTTATGGCTGGACCAAGCCACCCATTCCATGACGAAGACGGTAGTAAGCACGATAAGGATGATGCTGAAAATGCGCATAGCAACCTTAATAGACGCAAAGTTTTCAATTTTGAAGTGCAAGCAGCGCTGCCTCACTTGATTTCGCTGCAATCGCTTCTATGGCATTTTTATGATGCCCAAAGCGCAAACCCTGTACGAAAAAATCTGGAATGCCCATATCGTGGAGCAACGCGACGACGGGACCTGCCTTATCTTTATCGACCGTCATCTCGTCCACGAAGTCACTAGCCCGCAGGCCTTTGAAGGCCTTCGCGTTGCCGGACGCCGCGTGCGGCGGCCAGACCTGACTTTGGCGGTGCCGGATCACAATCTGCCGACGACGGCGCGCTTGGACGCCAACGGCAACCATATCCCGATTGCTGACCCCGAAAGCGCGCAGCAATTGGAAGCACTGGAACGTAACGCGCCGGAGTTCGGTATCGCTTATATTGACGCCACCGATGTTAAGCAGGGAATCGTCCACGTCGTCGGTCCGGAACAAGGTTTTTCCTTGCCCGGAACGACAATTGTCTGCGGCGATAGCCATACCGCCTGCCATGGCGGGCTGGGCGCGCTGGCCTTTGGCATTGGCACGTCAGAGGTTGAGCATGTATTGGCCACCCAAACACTTCAGCTCAGCCAGTCCAAGTCGATGGAAGTCCGCGTTGAGGGCGAACTTGGCCCTGGCGTTTCGGCAAAGGACGTTGTCTTACATATCACAGGCGTGCTGGGCGCGTCGGGCGGGACGGGCCATGTCATTGAATATACGGGCTCCGTCATTCGCGCGCTGAGCATTGAGGGCCGCTTGACCATTTCGAATATGGCCATCGAACATGGCGCGCGCGCTGGCTTGGTCGCGCCTGACGATGTAACTTTTGCCTATCTCCAGGGTCGCCCGATGGCCCCCAAGGGCGACGATTGGGACGCAGCTTTGGCCTATTGGCGCGCACTCGCCACCGATGCAGGCGCAACCTATGACAAGGTCGTAACCATCAACGCCGCCGACATCGCGCCCAGCGTCACTTGGGGCACAAGCCCAGAGGACGTGTTGCCAATCACGGGCGTCGTGCCCGATCCGTCGACCTTTGCCGATCCATCCAAGCAAGAGGCTGCCAAAAAGTCGCTGGAATATATGGGCCTGACACCCGGCACGCCGATGACCGACATATCGGTGGAAAATATCTTCATCGGCAGTTGCACCAACAGCCGCATTGAAGATCTGCGCGCTGCTGCCGCCGTGCTTAAAGGCCGCAAAAAGGCGGATAACATCAAATGGGCAATCGTCGTGCCCGGCAGCGGCCTTGTGAAGCAAATGGCAGAAGCCGAAGGGCTTGACCGAATCTTCACAGATGCGGGCCTCGAATGGCGTGAGCCGGGTTGTTCGGCTTGCTTGGGCATGAACCCGGACAAGGTGCCTGCCGGAGAGCGTTGTGCATCCACCAGCAACCGCAATTTTGTCGGACGGCAGGGCCCGGGTGCCCGCACGCATTTGGTCAGCCCGGCTATGGCTGCTGCGGCTGCGGTCACAGGAAAACTTACCGACGTGCGCAACTTGATGGACTGACATATAACGCCGCCATGTGCAGTTGCGGGTTCAACCTTGCGCAAAGATAAGCTATTCTCTTTACTTGCCCCAGAAGCCAAAGCTAAGGTTTAGCCCATAAAGGGAGCGACATATGACCGATAAAAAATCCGATGGGCACGACAAATGGTCGACCACAGCAAAAGTTGGCGCAGCCGTGGGATCAGCTGCGTTGATGGCCGCATTATTATATGCCGGACGACGCAGCCTGACCCAGAAAAAGGGCAAGCTTGAACCCATGTCCCCGGAACCCGAAGTCGAACCAATCAGCCAAAATCACCCAAAAACGGAAACGGACTAAACGCATGCAGCCTATCAGCAGCGTTAAGGGCAAGGCCTATCCGCTTGGGCTGAAAAATGTCGACACCGACATTATCATTCCGGCAGCATGGCTCAAAACCATAAGCCGGTCTGGGCTTGGCAAAGGCGCGTTTCAAACTTTGCGCGGCGTGGCGGGCAATGTGTTTGATGATCCGGCCTATGCAGGCGCACCAATATTGATTGCCGGTGACAATTTCGGTTGCGGGTCAAGCCGCGAACATGCCGCTTGGGCTATGGCTGATCTCGGCATCTCGGCGGTCATTGCGCCCAGCTTCTCCGACATATTTTCCGGCAATGCGTTTAAAAACGGCCTGCTGGCCATCGTCCTGCCGCAGGACGCCATTGATCGCCTTATGGAAGTGGCAAAAACCGATGATATTCATATCGATCTCGAAACCCAGACCGTAACGACGCCGTTTCAAGACCGCTTTGCATTTGAAATTGACCCCTTCCGCAAACATTGCCTGATCAACGGCGTCGATGAAATCGGCCTTACGCTCAAAAGCAGCGACGCCATTTCGGCTTATGAAAACAAAATATCGGCAAGCCAGCCCTGGCTATCGCCCAACCAAGCCTAGGAGACAGAAATGCGCGCTTTGTTATCAACCGCCAGCGGCGGCCCCGACACGCTCGTTATGGGCGAATTGCCCGCGCCGGTTGCTGGCCCCGGCCAAGTCGTCGTTGCGGTAAAGGCATGTTCGATCAACTTCCCCGACACGTTGATGATTGTCGACCTGTATCAGTTCAAACCAGAACGCCCCTTTGCGCCCGGCGGCGAAATCGCCGGTGTCGTCGAAGCGATTGGCGATGGCGTCAGCGGATTTGCCATTGGCGACCGCGTGATAGGCCTTTGCGGCAATGGCGGGCTGACTGAAAAGGTCGCGGTCGCAGCGTTCAACTGCTTCAAAATGCCGGACGCCATGTCTTTTGACGATGGTGCGTCGTTGCTGATGACTTATGGCACATCGATTCATGCGCTCAAGGATCGCGGTCATATGAAGGCTGGCGATAATGTCTTGGTCCTTGGCGGGGCTGGCGGTATCGGCATATCGGCAATTGAGTTGGCCAAGGCCTATGGCGGCCGCGTGGTTGCAGGTGTTTCCAGCGAAGCGAAGGCGGACATCGCGCGTGAGGCTGGTGCCGATGAAGTTGTGGTTTACCCGCATCAGCCGTTCGATAAGGACCAATCCAAGGCCGTGGCCGAAATGTTCAAGGCCGCAGCCGGCCGCGATGGCTTCAACATCATCTATGACACTGTCGGCGGAGATTATAGCGAGCCTGCGGTGCGTGCCATTGCATGGGAAGGCAAGTTTCTGGTCGTTGGCTTCCCCGCCGGCATCGCCAAGCTGCCGTTGAACCTGACATTGCTGAAAAGCTGCGACGTTTGCGGCGTCTTTTGGGGTGCCTTTGCCGCGCGCACGCCGCAAAAGAACCACGCCAACATTTCGGAATTGTTTAATCTCTATGCCGCGGGCAAAATCAAGCCACGTATTTCGGAGACGTTCGCACTGGCCGATGCCGGGACCGCGATTGCCCGACTTGGTGACCGCGCGGCAGTGGGAAAGCTGGTGGTGCACATTTGACGTGCATCAGCCTTGTTGATTGAACGCAAAGCCATTATCTTAGGCAGGCAACAGATAGGAACTGCAACATGACAAGTTTCGACAACCGCGAGACCGCTTTTGAAAACAAGTTTGCGCATGACGCAGAGACGCAATTCAAAATAGCCGCCCGCCGGAACAAGCTGCTTGGGCAGTGGGCCGCCGAAAAAATGGGTCTTACGCCAGAAGAAACCACGGCTTACGCCACTTCCGTGGTGCAAGCGGACTTTGAAGAAGCTGGCGACGAAGATGTGGTGCGCAAGCTGCTGGGTGATTTGACGTCGGCGGGCGTTGAAATTGACGATGCCATGATTCGCAGCGCACTTGAAGACAAGATGGTCGAAGCGCGCCGCCAGTTTATCGAGCCCGCATAATGGCAATGCAGGCAGACGAAATTGAAGGCATGATTAAGGCCGCTTTGCCGGATGCATTGGTGGAAATTACCGATCTTGCAGGTGACGGCAACCATTATGCCGCCCGCGTAGTGAGCGAGAGCTTTCGTGGGCTACCCCGTGTAAAACAGCATAAGGCGGTTTATGACGCGCTGGATGGACGGATGGGCGGCGTTTTGCATGCCTTGCAGCTCACGACAGCCATTCCTCAGAATTAGAATTTTGGAGTATTACACATGCGCGTTCACGACCGGATCGAAGAGATCGTCAAAGGCAATAATGTTGTTTTGTTTATGAAGGGCAGCCCCCTGTTTCCGCAATGCGGCTTTTCGAGCAAGGCGATAGCCATTCTGGACCATCTCAACGTCGCTTATGAAAGCGTAGATGTGCTGCAAGACATGGAAATCCGCGCTGGCATTAAGGATTATAGCGATTGGCCAACAATCCCGCAGCTTTACGTTAAGGGCGAGTTTCTGGGCGGTTCCGACATCATGATGGAAATGTACGAAGCTGGCGAATTACAGGAATTGGTTGAGACCGAAGGTTTGGCAAAGCCAGCATAAGCTATAGACTTCTTGCGGCGCACCGGGGCGTTACAAGAAGGGTGTTGCTCTATTCGGCGGATACCGCGCCTGCCTCGGCACGCTGAATGTTCGGCAGCAACCAATGCAACCAAGCCAGAGCGAGCATATAGGACGCCGCAGCAAAGATAAACACGGGTGTAAAACCTAACCCCGCCGCCAAGACGGCGCCTGTCACCAGCTGGATCAAGGCACCGCCCATATTGCCCATGAATGCGCCAAAAGCGGTAACGCGCCCAACCTTGCCGCGCGGCACAACGTCGGTGATGATTGAGAATATCGACAACGAAAAACCCTGATGCCCCGCCATCACCACGCCCATCATAATCGCCACGGGCCAGAATGAGTTCAACGTGAGAACGAAGGGCAATGGCACCACAATCGCCGCCGAGCCAAACATGATCGTCTTGCGCACGCGGTTGACGCTCCATCCCGCCTCCAAAAGCCGTGTTGATAACCAGCCTGCGAACAATGCGCCTGCCCCCGACCCAAAAAAGGCAATCGCCAGCGGAGTTGCCAGCTCGCTTGTCGTCAGGCCAAATTCCTTGCGATAAAAATCCGGCAGCCAGAAATTGATGAGCCACCAAGTCGCGTCGGACAACATTTTGGCAATCACGATTGCCCAAGTTCGCCGTTCCATCAATATCGGGCCATAAGGCGCACCATCATCGGCAAAGTCACGATTGGCGTCTTCGGCCTGATCGTCAAACTTCACCCCGCGCGCAAACCACAACCACAGCGCCAGCGTTATAAAACCGCCGACCCCGCCAAAGATGAGCGCGCCGCGCCATCCCCAGATAGCGGCGATCACGGGGATGAAAAACGGCATGGTGATTGTGCCAAGCCCCGCAATCGCCGTGCCCACACCAAAGGCGAACGAGCGCTTGTCGGGTGCGAAAAGCGTGGCGACAGTTTTGATCGTCAGCGGCGTCTGCACCGCTTCCGTCGCGCCAAGACCAATACGCGCAGCCACAACTTGCCAGCCAGCAATTGCCCAGCCATGCGCCATCGCCGCAAGGCTCCACGTCGTTACCCCCGCTATCATTGAACGCAGAACGCCAATTCTATCAACCAGCCATCCAGTGAACAGGAAAGACAAAGCTGCTGCAACCTGCGTTACAAAGGCGAGATTGGCAAAATCGGTATCAGTCCAACCAAGGTCAGCCGAAATGTCAGGCTTCAGGATCGCGATGACTGGCCGGTCCATGGCATTGAATATGCCGGCGACACACAGCAGCCCAAACAGTGTCCAGCGCAGCGCAGGCGTGATTGGCTTCATGTCGCTTCACCCCACTGCATCATTGTCTCCGCTTGGTCGATAGCGCATCCCGCTTTATGCTGGAACTCCTCGCCGACTTGCCTATAGAAGGCGATATGACACCGCAAGACATAAACGCGAATTACATCGCTGACCTCTATGGCGAAACCTACCTCGCACAGGACACTCCTGCGCGCGCCAAACGTTTGTTGATCAGCGCCCTGTTTCCGGGACTTGCGGTCGTCGGTATTGCCTCAGTCGCCGCAACTTGGTTTTCCGAACATTATGGCATGCCCGTCATTCTGGCGGGTTTGTTACTTGGCCTTGCGCTCAATTTTGTGTCGGCAGAACAAAAGGTGCATCCCGGGCTTGATTTCTGCGGCACGTCCTGCCTGCGCTGGGGCATCGTATTGTTGGGCACACAAGTCACCGCAATGCAAATTGGCGGACTTGGTGCGCTCGCATTTTTGGGACTGATTGGCATCATGTCTTTGGTCATGGGAGCTGGGCTTTTAGGCGCACGGCTTAGCGGGCAAAGCCGCTACGCAGGCTGGTTAGCTGGCGGCGCGACCGCCATTTGCGGCGCGTCCGCAGCCTTGGCGATTTACGCGGTCATTGGACGCGAGCGCCTGAACCAGTCGCAGTTTACGCTTATTCTCGTTGGCGTAGCCTTGGCAAGCGCGGTCGCCATGTCATTCTACCCGCTCATTGCCGCGCAGCTCGATTTCACGGACAAGCAAGCTGGCTTCTTGATGGGTGCTGCGGTGCATGACGTCGCGCAATCCTTGGGTGGCGGCTATAGCTTCTCGCAATCGGCAGGTGAGACAGCGACTATCGTGAAACTGTCCCGCGTCGCGCTTCTCGCGCCCGCCGTGGCGCTTGTCGGGCTTGCCATCGGATCAAGCGATGGACGCTCCAAAAGCCTGGCTTCCAAACTCAAATTGCCGTGGTTCATCATCGCCTTCTTTGTTGCCGTTGCCGTAAATTCCGTCGTTGACGCGCCCGACTGGGTGGCGGAATATGGCTTGATCGCGTCAAAGGCGATGCTGTTGTTTGCGGTAACGGCCACGGCTATGCGGTCTCGGCTTGATCTGTTGCTTACCCAAGGATGGAGGGCGCTGCTTCCGGTGATGCTGGCGACCCTTACCGCCTTTGTGGCCGCGGCTGCATTTGCATGGGCGTTTTTATGAACCAAGCAATCTATGACTTGGCCGTTATCGGCGGCGGCATCAATGGTGCGGGCATCGCACGGGACGCCGCTGGTAGGGGCGCGAAAGTCATCCTGCTTGAACGCGGGGATTTGGCGCGGGGCACATCGTCAGCCTCGACAAAGCTCATCCATGGCGGGCTGCGCTATCTTGAACATTATGAATTTGCGTTGGTGCGCGAATCCTTAATTGAGCGTGAGCGATTGTGGGCGATTGCGCCGCATATCATATGGCCGCTGCGCTTCATTTTGCCGCATCAAAAAGGGATTCGTCCTGCATGGCTCGTGCGGCTTGGCTTGTTTTTGTACGACCATATTGGTGGCCGGAAATTGCTGCCCGCAACCCGGACGGTCAATTTGAAAACCGAGCCTGCGGGCAAACCGCTTCGGCCCGAATTTGTGAAGGCGTTTGAATATTCGGACTGCTGGGTCGATGACGCACGCTTGGTCGTGTTAAACGCGATGGACGCCGCTGAACATAAGGCAGATATTCGCACCCGTGCCGAAGTCACGCATCTGAAGCGTCACGACGGATTGTGGCATATACAAATTGCAGGGCAAGAACGCGTCCTTGCCCGCGCGGTTGCCAATGCGGCGGGGCCAGCGGTGCTGGACTTGCTGGCACGCACGACAGGGCATGACCGGCCATCCGGTGGCACGATCCGCTTGGTCAGAGGATCGCATATCGTGGTCCGCAAGATGTTCGACACGCCGCAAGCCTATTTCTGTCAAAACCCCGACGGCCGCATATTTTTTGCCATTCCGTATGAGGATGACTTCACCCTCATAGGGACGACGGATGCCGATCATCAGGGTTCGCTGGATGATATTCACGCGACGGCAGAGGAGATTGCGTATATCTGCGCGTCTGCTGGCGCTTATTTTAAGCAAGCCATCACGGCTGCGGACGTGCTCTACAGCTTTGCAGGTGTCCGGCCCTTGGTCGATGATGGCTCAGGCAAACCTGAAACAGCATCGCGCGGATATCATTTCGAACTGGATGTCGATGCGGATGAAACGGCACCTATCCTCTCGGTCTTTGGTGGCAAGATAACCACCTATCGGCATCTGGCCGAGAGCGCGGTCGAGCGGCTTTCAAGGCACTTGGCTGTGCTTAAAGGCGAAAGCTGGACATTGCGTCAGTCCTTGCCAGGCGGGGACTTTCCAATTGATGGTGCCCATCGCCTCGCTTCGGATATTCAGCGGGAACACGCTTATTTGCCCGCCGCACTCGTGCACCGTTGGGTGCGGAGCTACGGAACAAAGACCCGTTCTTTCTTATCAAACGCCAACGCTCTTGCCGATTTGGGCACGGATTTTGGACATGGCCTCTATGCTGTTGAGGCGGACTATCTCGTCGATCACGAATGGGCACAATCCGCCGAGGATATATTGTGGCGGCGCAGTAAGCTGGGCTTGCGTTTCAATGTGGCAGAGGCCCAGACGTTAGAGGATTATGTTATCAGCCGCCGATGCAGCTAGGGGCAACTGCATGATATTAGACCTGTTGCGCCGGGCACTTGAAATGGCTGCTGAAAACGACTCAGGCCATTTTCGCGATATTGAATCCTTTCTGGCTTGATTTCCACCGTCAAAGGGACCATCTGCCCCTAATCGGAGTAAATTTATCTGATTAGGGGACGCAAGATGCGTTTGTCGAATATGGCCGATTATGCAGTGGTGATCATGAGCGCAGCTTCGCGCCATTGCGGCTTTGCGCGCGTGTCGGCCACTGACCTTGCTGCGGAAACCGGCTTGGCCTTGCCGACAGCGCAAAAGCTGGTGAGCAT
>JAEMTM010000190.1 GCA_016462305.1 Sphingomonadaceae bacterium
GCCAGATATTCACCAATGCCGCACCTGCGGCTATTGTAAGGGTAACGGGTAAACTCAACATATCTTCTCTCCCAGTTTGTGCTGGTGTGCTTAACTGCTATCTCTCGGCTTGCAAAGCACCGAAAAACAAGTATAGCGCCCCGCTCACACCGACAAAAGCGGATGAAAGAGGGCGGTTCTGGCGATGACTTGCCACGACCATCTTTTTCGCCTAGCATGATTTAGAACTTATTGATTTTGAAATGGAACAGGTGCCGAAATGGCTGTCCCCAAAAGAAAAACATCCCCTTCGAAGCGCGGCATGCGTCGTAGCCATGATTCGCTTAAAGTTGCTGCCTACCAAGAATGCGCCAACTGTGGTGAACTGAAGCGTCCACATCATCTGTGCGATGCCTGTGGCCACTATAATGGCCGCGAAGTGGTAGCAGTCGCCTAATCCTGTTCAAGGAGAATAGCTGGTGTCGATGAAACCGCGTATCGCCATTGACGCGATGGGCGGCGACGAAGGCGTCCCTGTGATGATCGCAGGCGCGGCTTTGGCACGGCACCGGCACGACAATTTCCAGTTTCTGTTGGTGGGTGACGAAACGCAGATTAAATCTGCGCTCAATAAGCACCCCAATTTGCGCGCTGCCTCCGAAATCCTCCATAGCGATGTCGTCGTTACGCCCGATGACAAGGTCAGCGCCGCCCTGCGCAAGGCCAAAACCAGCTCCATGGGCATGGCGATCAATGCCGTAAAGTTAGGCAATGCCAGTGCCGCCGTCAGCGCTGGCAATACCGGCGCATTAATGGCTACCGCAAAACTTGCCCTGCGCACGATGCCCGGCATCGACCGGCCAGCGCTTTCTGCCTTGCTTCCGACGCTGGAAGATACCGATGTGGTGATGTTGGATCTGGGGGCAAACACCGATTGTGAGACCAAAAACCTTGTCCAGTTTGCCGTCATGGGTGCGGCCTATTCGCGTATCATTTTCGGATTTGACCGCCCGCGTGTCCGCTTGCTGAATATCGGTACCGAGGAAATGAAGGGCACCGAGGAACTGCGCGACGCGGCGCAGCATTTGCGCGATGCCACTGGGCTGCATATGGATTTTCAGGGCTTTGTTGAGGCCGACAAGATCAACCGCGGCGAATGTGATGTCGTTGTGTGCGATGGCTTTACCGGCAACATCGCGTTGAAATCCATCGAAGGCACGGCGCGTTTCGTGACGGATCTTTTGCGCCGGGCCTTTACCAGCTCGATCCGTTCGAAATTCGGTTTTCTGGTATCGCGGCCCGCCACCGAATTACTGCGGCACCATCTTGACCCCAATAATCATAATGGCGCTGTGTTCATGGGGCTGAATGGTGTCGTCGTCAAAAGCCATGGCAGCGCGACCATAAAGGGCGTGGCCAATGCGGTCGAGGTGGCGGCGCGATTGGTCGAAGAAGACATTACCGCGCGCATCACGCAAGACCTTGCGCGGATACAGGGCGCGTGACCGAAGTTGCTCTTCGTGCCATTATCAAAGGCACTGGGTCGGCGCTTCCACGCAACCGCGTGTCGAACGCTGAACTGGCCAGCAGAGTGGATACGACCGACGCATGGATTACCGAGCGGACGGGTATAAAGTTTCGCCACATTGCCGCGCCCGATGAAACAACATCCAGCCTTGCGATCGAAGCATCGCGCCGGGCGCTTGACGCGGCGGGCATGTCGGCGAACGACATTGATCTCATCATATTGGCGACCGCTACGCCCGACCAGACTTTCCCCGCCTCTGCCACCATCGTGCAACATGCGCTTGGCTGCAATGGCGGTGTTGCCTTTGATGTGGCTGCGGTTTGCTCGGGCTTTCTCTATGCCTTTTCCATCGCGGAAAGCATGATTCGCGCAGGGTCCGCCCATAATGCATTAGTCATCGGGGCCGAAACATTTAGCCGCATATTGGACTGGGAAGACCGCACCACATGCGTATTATTTGGTGACGGCGCTGGCGCGGTTGTCTTGTCGGGCGAGGTTGGCATGCGCGGCGCGCTGGCGACCAAATTGCATGCCGATGGTCAACATAATGCATTATTATATGTCGATGGCGGACCATCCACCACGGGCACCGTCGGCAAATTGCGGATGAAGGGGCGCGAGGTGTTTCGCCATGCCGTGACCAACCTCACCAATGTATTGCACGAGGTGCTTGCCGCGACAGACTTGACGCCAGCCGACATTGACTGGGTCGTTCCGCATCAGGCAAATGCCCGGATTATTGAGGCGACGGCCAAGAAACTGGCGCTTGACCCGGATAAAGTTGTCCTTACCGTTGACCAGCACGCCAATACTTCTGCGGCGTCGGTTCCGTTGGCCTTGGATGTCGCGGTGCGCGATGGCCGGATCAAAAAAGGGGACATTGTAGTTCTGGAAGCGATGGGCGGCGGATTCACCTGGGGCGCGTCAATCATACGGATGTAAATTGTTTGCATCATTTCTATTTTAATCTCTATTTTACAAAACGAATTTATGTTATAAGAAATCAACTTTATATTTGTTGTTTAAGGTCCGGAGACGAATATGGCTGATGCAGGAACTTTAACTCGCGCTGATTTGGCCGAGATGTTTAACCGTCAAATCGGTTTGTCGCGTGCAGACTCTGCGGCGATGGTCGAATCGATTCTTGACCATATGACCAGTGCTTTACTGCACGGTGATAATGTCAAAATTTCTGGTTTTGGCACCTTTGTGCTTCGGGACAAGGCCGAGCGTATCGGGCGCAACCCAAAAACAGGCGTGGAAGTGCCAATTACACCGCGCAGGGTTCTGACATTCCGTGCAAGCCAAGGTATGCGCCAAAAGGTAAAATAACTTTTATGCGCGAAAAATCGGCTGACGCCTTCCGTAACATTGGTGAAATGGCCGAGGCGTTGGGCGTTCGCACACATATATTGCGATATTGGGAAGAACAGTTCCCCATGCTGCGGCCACTGACGCGTGCGGGTGGCCGGCGCCTGTATCGGCCCGAAGATGTCGCCCTGCTGCACATTATCCATCGCTTATTATATGCAGAAGGCTATACCGTGAAGGGTGCGCGTCGTTTTCTGACGGAAGGCGGGGCGCAGGATGCGCGGCCTCATGCACCTGCGCCCGCGCAATCACCCGCGCAATCATCTGTTGCTGCGCTCGACTTTGGTGCTTTGCAGGCGGTGCGCGACCGGCTGGCGTCCGCTTTGGCCGCAGCTTAACCCA
>JAEMTM010000051.1 GCA_016462305.1 Sphingomonadaceae bacterium
TAATGCGGGTTGCGCTTGCCCCTTGGCTGGGGTTTCTTTATCGCACCCGGTTAACACCATAAGGATTAGGGCAATTACAAAGCGCATGTCGGATTCCAATAGCATGTGGGGCGGCCGGTTTGGCGAAGGCCCCGGCGCGATCATGCGCGAGATAAATGCCTCCATCCCATTCGACAAGCGTCTTTGGCAAGAGGATATTGCGGGCAGCAAAGCGCATGCCGATATGTTAGCCGCAAGCGGCATCATTTCGGAGGCGGATAATGCTGCGATCCAAAAGGGGCTCGACGCGGTCCACGCCGAATATCAAGCCAATGGCGTGCCCGTTGATCTGACGCTTGAAGATATTCACATGGTCACAGAAACGCGCCTGCGGGAGATCATCGGCGAACCTGCCGCGCGCCTGCACACCGCCCGGTCACGCAATGATCAGGTCGCGACCGATTTCCGTCTGTGGGTGCGCAACGCCACACAGGAAATCGACGCTGGCCTGCGTGCGTTTCAATTGGCGCTCGTCGCCCGCGCCGACGAACATGTGGGCAGCATCATGCCCGGCTTCACCCATTTGCAAGTGGCGCAGCCGGTGACGCTGGGGCATCATTTGATGGCTTATTATGAAATGGCAAAACGCGACCGCAGCCGCTTTGCCGATTGCCGCCGCCGCCTGAATCTCTCGCCCTTGGGGGCCGCCGCTTTGGCGGGCACATCCTTCCCGATTGATCGCGCCGCCACCGCCGCTGCGCTTGGCTTTGATGGGCCGATGGGTAACAGTCTGGACGCGGTATCCGACCGCGATTTCGCGTTGGAGTTTCTGACGGCGGCGGCACAAACCGCCTTGCATCTGTCGCGTCTGGCCGAAGAAATGATCCTTTGGGCATCGCAACCCTTTGGCTTCATCGCTTTGCCCGATGCCTGGTCAACGGGCAGCTCGATCATGCCGCAAAAGCGCAACCCCGACGCGGCCGAGCTGGTGCGTGGCCATGCCGGGCGGATCATCGGGTGCATGAACAGCCTGATGATCACCATGAAGGGCCTGCCCCTGGCCTATTCCAAAGATATGCAGGACGACAAACCCCCGGTGTTTGAGGCCTATGACCTGCTCGCTTTGTCGATTGCCGCGATGACGGGCATGGTTGCCAATGTGACGTTCAAGACGGCGCGTATGCGGGCGGTCGCAGACACCGGATTTTCCACCGCAACCGATTTGGCCGACTGGCTGGTGCGCGCATTTGCCCTGCCCTTTCGTGAGGCGCACCATATCACGGGCAGCATCGTCAAAAACTGCGAGGCACGCGGCATTGGCTTGTCGGATATTGGCTCTGAAGATTTGGCGGCGATCAGCCCCCTGCTCGCAGGCTGTACTTTGCCCGACCTGTCGATTGATGGCTCCGTCGCCAGTCGCACCAGCGCTGGCGGCACCGCGCCCGTGCGTGTAAAAGAAGCAATCGCTGCGGCAAAAAAGGAACTTGAGGCATGAAATTGCAACGCGCCCTGTTGGTGATCGGTATGGCACTCGCGGCCACCGCATGCGGTAAGGTTGGCGACCTTGAACCGCGTTCGGGCAATGCCATGCCGCCGCAGGCCTATGGCCAGACGACCGAACAAAGCGCGCAGAAATTAACGACGCCATCGGTGCAAGCGCGGCCCGGGCGAACCGATGAATTGCTGAAACGTTCGGAAAGGCGGGAGGATGACCCCTTTGATGTCGCACCGGGGGAGCAGCCCAAGCCCTTAAACCCCGAAAAACAAACGCCACCTGCCAAAACCGATCCCAAATAAGCACCCATCATGAACCATTTTGATCTTATCAATGGCGTCTTGCACGCCGAAAACGTGCCGCTGCCCGATATTGCGGAGGCGGTTGGCACGCCCGTTTATGTTTATTCACGGGCCACATTCGAACGCCATGCAGAGGTGTTTCGTGCGGCTTTGTCAGGGCTTGATAACCCGCATTTGGCCTTTGCGGTAAAATCGAACCCGAATCTTGCCGTGTTGAAAGTTCTGGCGCGGCAGGGCTATGGCGCCGATGTCGTCTCAGGCGGCGAAATGGACCGCGCGCTGGCCGCCGGCATGGCAGCCGAAGATATTGTCTTTTCCGGCGTTGGCAAAACCGCCGAAGAAATGACCCGCGCATTGAAGATCGGCATTGGCCAGTTCAACATTGAATCGGAAGAAGAAGGTCAGGAGCTGGCGGCGCTGGCCGCTGCGCTTGGCCTGACCGCGCAGGCCGTTTTGCGCATCAATCCCGATGTGGACGCGGGCACCCATGGCAAGATTTCAACGGGCAAGGCGGACAATAAATTTGGCGTCGGCATCCACCGCGCGCAGGGCATTTACGCACGGCTAAGCATCTTGCCGCATTTGCACATGCGCGGTGTCGCGCTGCATATTGGCAGTCAGTTAACGAGCCTTGAGCCGCTTGAAACAGCCTTTCAAAAGGTTGGCGTGCTGCTGCGGGAATTGCGTGCGGCAGGCCATGTGGTCACGCATGTGGACTTGGGCGGCGGCCTTGGCGTGCGCTACCGTGACGGCGACAATCCGCCCGACCCCGCCGAATATGGCGCGATGGTCGTGCGCGTGACTAAGGATTGGGGCGTGCGGTTGATGTTCGAACCCGGCCGCGTTATCGCTGGCAATGCGGGGGTCTTGCTGACGCGCGTCATCCGCGTGAAGCCCGGTGCGGGCAATGCGCCGTTCGTTATCGTCGATGCCGCAATGAACGATCTGGCCCGCCCCGCGCTTTATGATGCATGGCATGATTTTGAAGCGGTTGTACCCAATGGGCAAAGGATGCTGGCCAATATCGTCGGCCCGGTATGCGAAACCGGCGACACCTTCGCCATGGGTCGTGAGATTGACCCTGTTTTGGCCAATGACCTTGCCATTTTCCGCACCGCTGGCGCTTATGGGGCGACGATGGCGAGCACATATAACAGCCGTGGACTGGTGCCCGAAGTCCTCGTCGATGGTGACAAGTTCGCGGTCGTGGCGGAACGGATTGCGCCGGAGACGATCTTGGCGGCGGAGCATGTGCCCGACTGGCTGAAATAGGACATTGCGTTGGACCAGTTGCCGATATTTGTGAACCTGAAAGGCCGTAATGTCATTTTGGTCGGTGAAGGCGAAATGGCCGATGCCAAAAGACGCCTGATAGAACGCGCTGGCGGACTATGTGTGGATGCGAGGGACAAGGACGCCCGGATTGCTTTTGTGGCGATCGCGGACGAAGACGCCGCATGCGCCGCCGCCGATGATTTGAAAGCACGCGGTTTGCTCGTCAATGTCGTGGATAGGCCTGAAAACTGCGATTTCACCACGCCAGCGATTGTGGACCGCACCCCCGTTTTGGTGGCGGTCGGCACCGGCGGGGCGTCGGCGGGCATGGCAAAGGCCATTCGCCAGCGGATTGAAACCTTATTGCCCGAAACCTTGGGTCCGCTGGCCCATGCAATTTCGGCTGCGCGCGCGGCCATCCGCGAACGCTGGCCAGAGGGACCACAGCGCCGACGCGCCCTGGATCAGGGCTTTGCCGCAGGTGGCCTGCTGGACCCGTTTGGAAATCACGCGCCTGACACCGTCGAACTTTGGTTGAAAGCCGCCGAAGAGCCAAAGGGCGACCGCATAATCGAAATCGCGTTGCTGTCGGATAATCCCGATGACCTGACCTTGCTGACCGCGCGGTTATTGGGTGAGGCGGACCATGTTTTCCATGACGCCCATGTGCCAGCGGCTATCCTTAACCGTGCGCGCGCCGATGCGGTGCGCCATGCAGGCCCGCCACCTTTGCCCGCGCCAGAGGGCTTGTCACTGTTCCTACGGTTGCCGTTAGCGCATGGATAGGGCATGATGTGGGCTTGAACAGTCTCAAGGTCGCCATGTCCGCTTTTCCATCGAAAATCTGTTTCTACGGCTGCGGCAATATGGGCAGCGCAATGCTGCGCGGATGGGTGGCCGCTGGCGTGTCGCCTGACACTTTCCATGTTGTTGACCCTGTGGCCATAAACCTACCCGCGGGCGTTGCGGTATCGCGGGCGTCACAAGGGGCTGCGCGGCCATTCGATATGCTCGTATTGGGTATCAAACCGCAGCTTTTGTCATCGCTCGCACCCGATATTGCGTCATTGCTTGCGCCCGGAGCATGGGTGATTTCGATACTCGCTGGCACCACAACGCATAGCCTGTCGGAGGCATTTCCTAATGCGCGGATTATCCGGCTAATGCCCAATTTGGCCGCCGCTATCGGCAAATCACCCCTTGGCGTGTTTGCGCCAAATGAAACGGAATTGGTCAAGGAGGACATCGCAGCTTGGCTAACGCCTTTGGGGGCCGTCATTTGGATCGACGACGAAGCCCATATGGATGCGGTAACGGCGCTGGCGGGGTCAGGCCCGGCCTTTATCTACCGCGTCATTGATGCACTGACCAAAGGCGGGGAAGCATCGGGATTGCCACATTCTGTCGCCGCGCAACTGGCCATATCGATGACCGAAGGGGCGGCGATTTTGGCCGCGACGTCGCCCGAAACGCCAAAGGCACTCGCCGCGCGCGTCACCAGCCCGGGCGGCACAACTGCCGCTGGCCTTGCGGTGCTGGACGCAGATTATGCTTTAGACAGATTGATGACGCAGACTTTGCGCGCCGCGCGCGACCGGGGAACAGAACTCGCAAAGGGAGACGCCAAGTGAAATGGACATTCATATTGGCCTTATCTTGCGCCTTGGCGCAGCCGTCCGCCGCATCGGTTGCGACCCCGCCATCGACGGCGCAGGCCAATATCAATCTGGCCAAAGCGGGGTCAATTGAAAATTTGGACCTGGCGCAACTGGCAGACGGCATACATGATGGCGCGTTCAACAGCGAAGCGACAACCGCCGCTTACCTCGCGCGTATTGCCGCCATTGATGACAGCGGACCAAAAATAAACGCGGTCATTGCCACATTCCCCGACGCGCTCGACCAAGCCCGCGCAATGGACGCAGAATTGCGCGCTGGCCGTTATCGCGGCCCCATGCACGGCATCCCCATTTTGGTGAAGGACAATGTCGAGGTTGCAGGCCCGCTTCCGACAACCGCCGGATCACTGGCGCTTGCGGGCAATATTACCAACCGCGACGCGCCGCTCATTGCCCGCTTGCGCGCGGCAGGAGCGGTGATTTTGGGCAAAACCAACTTGAGCGAATGGGCCAATATCCGGTCTGATTATGCCACCAGCGGCTGGAGCGCGGTGGGCGGCCTGACCAAAAACCCGCATGCACTTGACCGCAACAGTTGCGGCTCCTCCAGTGGCAGTGGCGCGGCGATGGCAGCAGCTTTGGCGGCGGGCACGATTGGCACGGAAACCGACGGATCGATCGCTTGCCCGGCTGGCGTCAATGGCGTGGTCGGGTTCAAACCGACCGTCGGCTTGGTCTCGCGCCGTTTTGTCGTACCGATCAGCCACAGTCAGGATACCGCAGGGCCAATGACGCGTTCGGTGCGTGATGCCGCCATCATGCTGACCTTTATGGCCGGCAGCGATCCGCAAGACACAGCGACCGCAGACGCCGACCGCTGGCGCGGCAATTATGCGGCTGGCCTATCTGTGGACGGCCTAAAAGCCATGCGTATTGGCGTCATTCGCGCACCCGATGCCGATGCAGCCTTATTCGACGCCGCCATTGCCAAGTTGAAGGATGGCGGGGCCCAAGTCATCCTTCTCGACACCAGCAAGATTGACCAGCAAAAAATCGGACAAAGCGAATTTAAGCTATTGCTCACAGAGCTTAAGGCCGACCTTGCGTCTTATTTGCAGGGCTTGCCCGACGGTCTGGTCCCGCACAAAACGCTCGCTGATATTATCGCGTTCAATAAAGCGAACGCCGACAAGGAATTACAATATTTCGGCCAAGACATATTTGAAACGGCGGATAAGGAAAAAGGGCTGGATGACCCAGCTTATCTGGAGGCCTTGGCCACGTCACGCGGGCTGGCGACTGACGCGCTGAACCAGATGTTTGCCAACAATAAGGTCGATGTCATCATCGCGCAGACCAACGGCGCTGCATGGGTTTCCAGCCTGGGTAAGGGCGATGCCTTTTCCGGGCCAAGCGCCAGCCAGTTACCCGCCGTTGCCGGCTTCCCGCATCTGACGGTGCCCATGGGCCTGTCTGGCGGGCTGCCGATTGGCCTTAGCTTCATTGGCCCAAAATGGCATGACCATGATGTTCTGAAAGCGGGCTTTGCCTATGAGCAGCTTTCAAAGGCGCGGGTTGCGCCTATATTCCCTGCAACGATCGCGGGTAAATAAGATGGCATTTGGCAAACCTGATCTGGGCAGCATCACGCCAAAGGGTGCTGCCTTCGACCCTGCCTTGGTTAACAAGATGATGGGTAAATTCGGCCATGGCGGATTTCTCAACATGGAATATGTTGGCCATGGCGACGACTGGGTTGAACTTGCGATTGATTGGCGCGAAGACCTTGTTGCGGACCCCGACACAGGCATATTGGCTTCTGCGGTGATCATCAGCCTGATGGATAACGCCACCAGCATGTCGATCTGGACTAAACTTGGTGAATTCCGTCCGCAAGTGACGATGGACCTGCGGATCGACTATCTGCGGCCCTCGCCGTCGGGTGAACGTGTTTATGGTCGGGGGGTTTGCTACCATTTGACCAACAGCATCGGCTTCGTCCGTGGCTTTGCGCATAATGGCAACCCAGACGAGCCCTTGGCGCATGCCAGCGGCACGTTCATCCGCATTGGCGACCGCATATCATGACCGATAAGCCAGCCCTTCCGCCCTATGCCCGTGCGCTCGATATGAACATTGTCGACGAAATCCACGGCGCGCCTGTAATCGCCATGCCCTTTGCCGACCGCGTGCAAGGCCGTCCGGGCTTCCTTCATGGTGGCGCTATCTCCGGAATGCTCGAAATTGCCGCCATCGCCGCCATTCATCAGGCGCTTTGGGCCAAAGGCAGCGATTCCAATATCAAACAGGTCAATGTCACTGTCGATTTCATGCGCGGGGGCCTTGATCAGATGACCTATGCGGTCGGCGAAGTCACGCGCCTTGGCCGGACGATGGCCAATGTTGAGGCGCGGGCATGGCAGGCAGACCGGGATAAGCCCATCGCCATGGGCTATATGCATTATCTGATTAAGGCAAAGCGGGCGGGCTGAGCGAACTCAAGCCTCGCCATGTGTTTCGATCAGGGCGCTGGCAATGGCCTCTTCTGGCGTTTTGTCGCCCCAGATGATGAACTGGAACACCGGATAAAAACGCTCACATTCGTCAATCGCGACGTCAATGATGGTTTGCGCCTGGTCAACACCCAACAAGCCATTTGATGCCATCAGGCTGCCATGGCGGAACAACAATATGCCATTGGCCGACCACATGTCGAAATGGCCAAGCCATAATTGTTCATTGATGAGGCCAAGCGCCGTGTACACACTCGCCCGCTTGTCCGTGGGCACAGTTATATCCGGCAATATGATCAGTTGAAGCGCGTTATCTTCCTCCCGCCAGATCGCGCGCAGCTGATAGCTGGCCCAACTGCCCTTATATTCAGCGGTGATTTCGTCTTCACCATCCAGTTCAAATGACCAGCCGCGCGCCTCAAACAAAGCCGCGAGCATGTCTACGGGCGCGGATTCATCGCGCTCGAATTGCTCATATTGTTCGTCTGCGTCGTGCATGTTGATTGCGCCTGTCGTGTTGGTCCGAGTCTGCCCCTTGAGGGACTCGCACGCAAGGGGCTAACGTCAACGCGCAACATTAGGCTGTGGGCCAACTGTGGAAAAGTTCAATATGGACCTTTTGCCGGCTTGGTCGCTGGCTTCGTCTTGGCGGCTGCTGCGCCGCCTTTTGTCTGTAAGGCCGCTTCCAAGGCGGCAACGCGCTTAGCAAGGGCATCGGCTTCGGCGCGGGCATTGGCCGCGAGGGTTTTGACGGCGTCAAATTCTTCGCGTGACACAAGGTCAAGGCCGCCCGCCCATTCGCGCGCGCGTTCGCGCATGCTCGCCTCGGCCTCACGACCCATGCCCGCAACGGTTCCGGCAACGCCGTTCAAAACCTTAGCCAAATCGTCAAAAATGCGCTTTTCGCTTTGCATGTCATTCACTCCATTGCGGTCAGGGGATGGGCCAGTTCACCCTATTTGGGAAGTCGCAGCCGGAACGTAAAGGCTTTCCGCGTCGGGATTAAGCTGGTCGATCTGAAAATTCAGGATGGCCGCGAAACTGATCCACACCAAATAGGGCACCATCAACCACGCCGCAGCCTTGCGAACCCGCGCAAATACGAAGGTAGTGGCGATAGCTAGCCCGATCATCGCGACGATAAGGAAGAACGCGGTCGTCACCTGATGCGCACCAAAAAATGTTGGCGACCATGCTAGGTTGACCACGAATTGCGAGAGGAAAAGTGCGATTGCCAAATTGCGGTCCCGCCCGCCGGGCGCGTTCAACACCATCGCAAATGCAAGGCCCATCATGAGATATAAAGTGGGCCAAACGACGCCGAATACCCAGCCCGGCGGCTGAATATCGGGCTTAAGCAATATTTGGTACCATGCGTTGTCGGCGGTTGAGCCCGACATAGTGCCGGAGAGAAAACCGAGGAACATGATCGTCGGGATCACGAACAAGGCCAAACGCACCAAGGACATGCGCGACTGCGACGAAGGTGGAAACTGGTTCATGACGAGGCTCCGATCTTTATCATCGCGATTCGGTTAGAAACGCGCTCGCCCTCAAGATAAGCATTGACGCCACATAGAACAAGGCCGCCTACCCGGTCGGATAGACGGCCTTGCATGTGCGTGTCAGCGCAAACGTGCGCTGCGGCTTTTACTTGCGGGTGCCGGTCAAGCCCATCGAACCAAAGGCACCAGCCTTCACCTCGCCGGTCATGGCATCGCCCGACACGGTTGCTGTGGCGTTCAAATGCATCGGCATAGGCACAGTGATGTCCATGCCCCAGCTCAACATATCGCCATCGACAGTGCCATCGGTAATGTCCATGGAACCAAGTCCACCGGACATTTGGCCCGAAAAACTGCCGCCGTCGCTGTTGACGGTCAACACGGCTTTTTGGTCACCCATCGGGCTTTTGATTGTTACGTCCCAGTCACCATCAACTGCTGCCATATCCTTGCTCCTTATTTAGCATTGTTGCTTGCACTGGTGTTAGCAGCTTCCTTCACCATTTCAATTGGCAATCCAAGTGCCTCCAACTGCGGCTTCACCTTCGCCGCGTCGCCGACAATCAGCCAAGTGATCTTGGATGGATCCACCTTGACCCGCATTGCGTCATTCAATGCCTTGGCCGTCATCGCAGTATATTTGGCTGCAACCGTTTCGGCATAAGTGAACGGCCGTTTGTTCAAACGATCCGACTGCATTTGTCCAAGCACCGCCGACGATTGTTCATAACTGCCGGGCAGTTCAAGGACGTTGCCCTTGATCGTTTTTTCAAGTTCGTCCGGCGTAACCGGCTTTGCACCGTTAAAGTCCTTCAACTGGTCGATCAACACTTTGACCGATGGTCCGGTCTGGTTGGTCTGCACTGGCGCGACCATGGAGAATGGTACGCGATCTTCGGCACCAGTGATTCGGCTGCCCACACCATAAGACCAGCCCTTGGTTTCCCGCAGGTCCATGTTGATACGCGACAGGAAGTCACCGCCGAAAATCTCGTTCGCCGCGCGCAAGGTCAGCAAATCGTCCGATCCCTTTGCATCCAGAACAAGGCCAGCGAGCACCAAGGATTGCGGTGAATTTGGACGATCAATCAGCAGAATTTTTGATACAGGCGCTGGCACTGCCACAGCAAAATTCTTCGCTGGCGCAGGTGCGGCTGTGGGCTTCCAATTGCCAAAACGTTGTTCAAGCATGGGCTTGATTTCTTTAAGGCTGGTGTCACCCACAACAAAAATTTCCGCCTTCGATGGATGCATCCAGGATTGATGGAAATTGGCAACATCAACACGGCTGATTTTCGCCACGGTTTCTGCATATCCGCTGCCCGTTAGTGGCCCACCATAAGGATGGCCCTTGCCGTATAGCAATGGCGGCAGGCGGCGCACGGCGATGCCCTGTGGCTGGTTGTCTTCGGCACTGATCTGGGTTAGTTGCTGCACGCGAACGCGCTCCAGTTCATTGGGCGCAAAGGCCGGATTTTTGATAACATCCGCCAGCAGATCAAGCGAAAGGCCAAGATTTGGCTTGACCGCGCGCAGGCTGGCTACCGTCCGGTCGAGTGAAGACCCAACATTGACGTCAGCGCCCAATTTCTCTTCGGTTTCGGCAATTTGTGTCGAGGTCAGCGACGTTGTGCCTTCCATCAGCAGCGTCGACATCATCGACGCTATGCCGCGCTTGTCGGCTGGGTCCGCTGCGAAACCCGCATTGAAGCTGACCGCGACGCGGACCGTTGGCACCGCGGCGCGGCGTGCGAAGAAAACTTTGATGCCATTGCTTAAGGTTGTTTCTTCAACCGTCGGGAAATCGAGCGCAGGCGTGCCTGTCGGTTCAGGGAATTTGCTGCGATCCTGAAAGGCGACGGGTGCCGACATCGATACATAATCGGCCCCTGGAGGCGTATAAAATGCAGGCGCCGTCAGCGTACCTGTCCGGCTACCTGATCCTGCGGCGACTTCTTGATACGCCTCGCGCTCACCGGGTTCGACGCGAATTTCAAGCACGGGGCGCGTCAGCCATTTCTGCATCGCGGCCTTCACCGTTTCTGGCTTTGCCGATGCAAGCCGTTCGAGTTCCTTTTTGTAGAAGGACGAATCCCCCACAAATAATTCGCCTTCGGCCAAAGCGACGGCCTTGCCGCCAAAGCCGCCAACTTGTTCAAGGCCGTCGATTTGCGCGGCAATGTTGCTCGCGGCAACGCGCTGCACTTCTTCGGCGGTCGGGCCGGTTTTGATATAATCGGCCAAGATTTCATCCAGACGCTTCGCAACCGCATCGGCATCACCGCCGGGCTTTACGTCCGCTTGAATGTTGACAAGGCTGCTATGGACGAACGGGATGAGGTAAGCAGAAACGCCCACCGCGCTTTGTTCCTGACGCACCAATATATTATCCAGACGCGAGCTCGACAGGCCGCCAAGCGCGCTCATCGCGATGAACAATGCATTTGCATCAGGGTCGGCAAGGCCCGGCACCACCCAGTTGCGATAAATACGCGTGGTCGGTACCTTGTCCTTCATGACGATTTTGATGTCTTTTTCCAGCGTTGGTATTGGCGCGTTAACGGGTGCCACTTCCTTGCCGCGCTTGATGCCGCCGAACCATTTTTCCACCAATGGCTTTGCCTGCGCCGCATTGATGTCGCCGGCCAGAACCAGAATGGCATTATTTGGACCATAATGGTCGGTAAACCATGTCTTCATATCATCCAGCGAGGCCGCCGACAGGTCTTCAAGGCTGCCGATCGTGCTATGATGATAAGGGTGACCAACCGGGAACAATGTCCCTGACTGCTTGTAACTGACCAAGCCGAATGGTTGATTGTCGCCCTGACGCTTTTCGTTGGAAACAACGCCGATCTGGTTATCCAGCTTTTCCTTCGTCACACCGTTAAGCAAAAAGCCCATACGGTCGCTTTCGAGGAACAATGCGGATTCCAACGCCGTGGTTGGCACGGTCTGAAAATAATTGGTGCGGTCCAACCATGTGGTGCCATTCAGGTCGGTCGCGCCGATTTTCTTGGTATATTCAAAATAATCGCCCGGCGCATTTTCGCTGCCGTTGAACATGATATGTTCGAACAAATGGGCATAGCCCGTTTTGCCCTTTGGCTCGTTCTTGGACCCGACGCCATACCAGATGGACACGGCAACAATGGGGGCCTTGCGGTCTTCATGCACCAAAACGGTCAGACCATTGTCGAGTGTGAATTTTTCATGCGGAATATTTACCGCCTCCACCAATTTCGAAACGGGCGCGGCTGATTGCGCAAAGGCGGGTGCCTGCGCCGCGAGCATCGAGCCCGACATCATAAGGACAAGCGTTAACTTACGTATCATATTCTGCTCCTATAGCTAAGAATCAATGCAGAATGAGATAGCGACGGCGCAGCCAAACACAATGTAAAATTGAAGAATTTTCGACAAACGACGTTCAGGGTCGATAACGGCGCTTTGCATTCTTGACGGCGTCGGCCCATTCGAAATGAACTGGCTTATAACCGCC
>JAEMTM010000052.1:0-4455 GCA_016462305.1 Sphingomonadaceae bacterium
ACCGTCCGCGAACGGGCGCTGGCGCAATCCGTTTTTGGGTCAGCGCTCGATTATGCTGGCATCCGCATCCATAACCGCAAATATTTTTGGTTTCAGCCGCGCCGCGTGACCATGGCCCCGAACGGCCATATATGGTTTCACCCCAAGGGCGATATGTTCTGCGATGATTTTTGCAACGCGAGCCTGAGCGCGCAAGGCCTGTTCATCCACGAACTGGTGCATGTGTGGCAGCACCAAAAGGGCATATTTTTGCCGCTGCAGCGGCATCCGTTTTGCCGCTATGATTATAGCTTGAAGCCGGGGTGGCAGCTCGACCAATATGGGTTGGAACAGCAAGCCGAAATCGTCCGGCATATATTTCTGTTGCGCAAAGGCGCGAAGGTCGCAGGCGCGCCGCCGCTGTCGCAATATGAGGGCGTTTTACCCTTCTGACGGCAACAGCCCAAGCCGCGCGCGCATCGACCAACGCATGAGCATCAGCACCGCGACAATGCCAAGCCCGGTCGCCAAGCCGACCCAAATGCCAACGCCATTCCACCCTTGCGAAAACGCCAGCCATGCGCCGACGCCAATGCCAACCACCCAATAGCCAAAGGCGGCAAACAGCATGGGCATTGTCGTATCGTGCAATCCGCGCAACATGCCAGCGCCCACGACTTGCGCGCCATCGACAATCTGGAACAAGGCCGCAATGGCAAGGAAGCTGACGGCCAGTCGCACAACCTCTGCATTGATCGTGGCATCGCGGTCAATGAACAGCGAAATCAGCAATTCGGGCGACAGCCACATCAGCACCGCCATCGCCGCCATGAACCCCGTTCCCATGACGAAGCTGGTCCAACCAGCGCGGCGGATAAGCGCAAGATCGCGCCGGCCATAGCCAATGCCCACACGCACTGTCGCGGCCTGCGCAAGGCCCAAGGGCACCATGAACGTGACGCTTGCGACCTGAAGCGCGATGGCATGCGCCGCGACCGAGGCGGTGTCGATTAACCCCATGAGCATGACCGCAACGCCAAACACGCCGCCTTCCAACCCCATCGTCACGCCAATCGGCAGGCCCAGTTTCCACAGCGCCCAAAACCGTGGCCAGTCGCTGCGCCACCAACGCCCGAACAGATGATAACGCCGGAATTTGGGATGATAGCTAATCACCGCGACCATGCCCAAAAACATGAATATATTGGCGAGAATGCTCCCTATACCAGCGCCGATTATGCCCAAGGCCGGCACGCCCAGCTTCCCGAAAATAAGGACATAGTTGAATGCCGCGTTCGCAAAAACGCCCAAGATACCGATGACGAGCGACCACATGGGCTGCTCCAACGCCGACAGGAAATTGCGCGCGATAATCAGCCACAAAAATGGCAGGATCGACCACATATAGGCCCGCACATAGCTTTGCGCCTTGGCCGCAAGTTCGGCTTGCTGGCCAAGCGTCAGCAATATGGCCTCGGTCTGCCATAAGATCAGCCAGATCGGGATCATGATCGCAACCGCGACCCACAATCCTTGCCGGAATGTGCGGCGGATATCGCGCACCGAATGCGCCTTTGCGCCGCGCTCGCTCGCCATCATCGGCGCGGTTGCGGTCACCAGGCCCATGCAGAAAATCGCCGCCGTCATGCACAGGTTGAACCCAAGCGACGCCGCCGCCAGCTCGGTTGGCCCAAGCCACCCCACCATCACCACATCGGTCGCGCCAATCAACGACATCGACAGATTGGTCAGGATCAACGGCCAGGCAAGCGACAAGGTCGCGCGAAGTTCATCGCGCCAAGGGGACTGACGGTCCGTGGGGATTGCCGCTGTGGTCATATGACGCGCTCGATAGCGGAGCGTGCTGACTTACGCCACCCCCGGCTTAGGCCATATTGCGGCAGTGCTTACTCCGCCGCCTTCGCCACCCCAACCAAAGCAGGCCGCAATAAGCGGTCCTTTATCATATACCCCGCCTGCATTTCGGCGACGATGATGCCGGGTGCGACATCACTGCTTGGAATTTCAACCATCGCCTGATGCTGATTGGGATCCAGCGGCATGCCCATCGCGGCAATGCGCGTTATGCCGTTTTTGGCAAAAACGCTGTCCAACTCGCGGCCCGTTGCTTCAAGGCCGATGACGAGCGGTTTCATCGCCTCACTCTCCCGCATTTCAGACGGAATAGCCTCCAGCGCACGCGATAGATTGTCGGATACCGACAGCACGTCGCGGGCAAAGCCGGTGGCGGCGTAAGCGCGCGCATCCTGCGCCTCTCTCTCCATACGGCGACGCACATTTTGCGTTTCGGCCTGCGCGTATAAAACATCCTGCTGTGCAGCGGCGAGCGCTTCTTCCAGCGCCGCAATCTTTGCATCGGCAGCGTCGGTCGCTTCTAGCGTATCGTCCTTCATATGCTCTGGTACGCCTTCAAGTTCTTTTTCTACAGCGGGATCGGCTGCGGCTGATTTCTTCTTTTTCATAAACCTGATAAACCCAATTACGTTGCGACTTCATGGTCTTTTGTTGCGTCTCGCATATAGAAAGCAATTTTATTTCATCAACCCCCGCACCATTTAGGCGTTCACGGCCTAATCAATCGGCTTAGCGCTTGCGCGGTAAAATCGACCATCGGCACAATGCGCCCATAATTCAGGCGTGTCGGGCCAATGACGCCAATGACACCAACCACCTTGCCCCCTGCCTCCCGATAGGGCGCGGCGATAACCGACGATCCCGAAAGCGAGAAAAGATTATTTTCCGAACCGATGAAAATCCGCGTCGATTGTGCCTCACGTGCGCTGTCGACCAGCCGCGCGATTTCCTCTTTGCTCTCTAGCTCGTCAAGCAATTGCCGGACGCGGTCGAGGTCGGCTGCGGCGGCTTCGTCGATCAGGTTCGACTGCCCGCGCACGATCAGCACTGGCCGGTCATTGGCATCGAGCGACCAAATCGCCAGCCCATCGCGCACCAGTTTTTGGCTGGCGACGTCAAGCTCCGCCTTTTCAGCGCGTATTTCGCTGTCGAGGCGCTCCAGCGCTTCGGACAGCGTTAACCCCGAAAGGCGCGCCGTGATATAGTTTGCGGCCTCCAATAACATGGTTTCGCTGATTGCCGGGTCAATCAACACCAGCCGGTTTTCAACGCTGTTGTCGGACCCGACCATGATCGCGAGCACTTGTGACGGGGACAGGCGCGCAAAGCTAAATGCCTTTAGGACCGCGTCCCGCTTTGGCACAAGCACGATACCGGCGCAGGCGGACAGGCCCGACAAAACCGAAGTTGCGGCCACCAGCGCCTCTTCAATCGGCCCCTCGCCCCGGATTTGCGATTCAATCGCGCGCTGTTCCGCAACCGATGGCTCCGCCGATTGCATCATGCCATCCACGAACAGGCGCAGGCCGCTCTCGGTTGGCACGCGCCCGGCGCTTGTGTGCGGTGCGGCGAGATAGCCCGCTTCCTCCAAATCCTGCATGACATTGCGGATCGAGGCTGGCGATAGGTTTAACCCTGCAAATTTGGAAACTGTCCGCGATCCAACCGGCGCGCCATTGTCCAGATAGCTTTCCACCACCATCCGGAAAATCATGCGTGTCCGGTCATTCAATTCATGGATGGGTGTTTGGCTCACCGCGACAGTGTAGCGCACCGCGCACTTGCAAAGCAAGCGGGGCAGGCTAAGGCCGTGAACGCATAACTATTATCAGGAGTTTATCATGCGTCCTTCCGGCCGTGCGCCAGACGAAATGCGCGCCATTTCGATTGAAACCCATTTCACCAAACATGCCGAAGGTAGCTGCCTCATCGGTTTTGGCGACACCCGTGTGCTCGTGACCGCCAGCGTCGAAGATCGTATTCCGCCATGGTTGCGCGGCAAGGGTGAAGGCTGGGTCACGGCGGAATATTCGATGCTGCCCCGCGCCACGCATACGCGCAGCCAGCGCGAAGCAGCCAAGGGCAAGCAATCGGGCCGGACTCAGGAAATTCAGCGTCTTATCGGCCGTTCGTTACGCTCCATCGTTGATTTGAAGAAGATGGGCGAAAACCAAATCACCATCGATTGCGACGTGTTGCAAGCCGATGGCGGCACACGCACCGCCGCGATTTCGGGCGCTTGGGTTGCCTTACGGCTTGCGGTCAATGGCCTGCTGGCGTCGGGCGCGATTAAGGAAGACCCCATTAATGGCCGGGTTGCTGCGGTAAGCTGCGGTATCTTCAAAGGTACGCCCGTGTTGGACCTTGATTATATCGAAGATTCCGACGCAGATGCCGATGCGAATTTCGTCCTGATCGAAGGTGGCCAGATTGCCGAAGTGCAAGCCACCGCCGAAGGCGCGACCTATGACGAAGAAGGCCTATTGCGCCTGCTCCGCCTCGCGCGGATGGGAACCGACCGGATTTTCGCCGCGCAGTCCGATGCGGTTAAATAGGAAACCTTGATAACCTAAAATCCTGTGTCATTCCCGCGAAAGCGGG
>JAEMTM010000052.1:4555-12180 GCA_016462305.1 Sphingomonadaceae bacterium
CTTGAGGCGACGTTTCATATGAACCACCGCAAACTCGAACCCGGCAGGCTGGTTATCGCCAGCCATAATGCTGGCAAGGTCCGTGAAATCCGTGCCTTGCTTGCGCCTTTTGGGATCGAACCGGTGTCGGCGGGCGAACTTGGCCTGCCTGAACCTGACGAAACCGGCACCAGCTTTGCCGAAAATGCTTTGCTGAAGGCCCATGCGTCGGCGCAAGGTTCCGGCCTTCCCGCGCTGGCCGATGACAGCGGCCTATGCGTTGCCGCCTTGGACGGTGCGCCGGGGGTCACCACCGCCGACTGGGCGGAAACGCAAATGTTCGAAGGCGGGCCGGGGCGTGACTGGTATATGGCGATGGGCAAGGTTGAGGGCAAGCTGGCCGAACTTGGCCCCGACACCGACCGGAGCGCCTATTTCGTCTGCACTTTGGCGCTGGCATGGCCCGACGGGCATCAGGAAATTTTCGAAGGCCGTGTGCAGGGCAGCCTGACATGGCCGCCACGTGGGTTGCTTGGCTTTGGTTATGACCCTGTGTTCGTGCCTGAGGGACGCAGCGAGACCTTTGCCGAACTTGATCCGCAAGAGAAGCACGCCATGAGCCACAGGGCGGACGCATTCCGCAAATTGGTTGCGGCGGTGTTTTGAACGCCCCAGCGCCATCATACACCATAGCCCTGAGCCGTCAGTGCGATAGCGCTGACGAAAGTCGAAGGGCGCTTTTCAGTATAGCATCTTGCCAGACGGCGACACGCCCTTCGACGGACGCAGCCGATGCCCGGCTGCTGCTCGGGGCTATGGTCTTTGTTGGCTGATGACGATGACACGACAATTGCAGCCAGCCCTCGCCCTTTACATCCATTGGCCATTTTGCGTTTCCAAATGCCCATATTGTGATTTCAATAGCCATGTCCGCGACACGGTGGACGATGCGGCTTGGTGTGCGGCATTGCTGACGGATATGGCCTATGAGGCGGGGCGCACGGCGGATCGTAAGCTGACCTCCATCTTCTTTGGCGGGGGCACGCCGTCGTTGATGCCGCCGTCCACCGTCGCCGCGCTGATTGACGCGGCGGAACGGCATTGGGGTTTTGCGGACAACATCGAAATCACTTTGGAGGCCAACCCGTCTTCGGTGGAGGCGGCACGCTTTGCTGACCTCGCAGCAGCAGGCGTCAACCGCGTATCGCTTGGGCTTCAGTCGCTGGATGATGCCGCTTTGGCATTACTGGGGCGCACGCATTCGGTGGCGGAAAGCCTGGACGCGCTGGCCATTGCGCAGCGTCATTTTGGCCGCGTCAACATCGACCTGATTTATGCGCGCCCCGAACAAACCGCCGACCAGTGGGGGGCGGAGCTGCAACGCGCCCTTTCCTTCGGCACCGATCATATGTCGCTATATCAGCTTACTATTGAACCCGGCACGCGCTTTGAATCTTTGGTGCGCACGGGCCATTTCATCCCCGCCGATGATGACGATGCCGCGACCTTGTATGAACTGACCGGACAGATGACATCTGCCGCAGGCATCCCGGCCTATGAAATCAGCAACCATGCGCGTGCGGCGAGCGAAAGCCGCCATAATTTAAGCTATTGGCGCTATGATGACTATATCGGCATTGGCCCCGGCGCACATGGGCGGCGGCTTCACGCCGCAACCCAGCGCCATAAAAAGCCGGAGAATTTCTTGTCCGCGATTGATCGTAACGCGCACGGCATCAGCAGCGAAGACCATCTCGATGCGGCCACACGCGCCACCGAAGGCTTGCTGATGGGATTGCGGCTGGCGCAAGGGATTGACCTTGGCCGCCTGTCGCAACGCACGGGCATCGCTGCCGCCGACTTGCTCGACATTGATGCAGTCGACAAAATCGCGCAGCTTGGCCTTATCGTGCGCGACGGAGATCATGTCACCGTCACACCGCAAGGCATGCCATTGCTCGACGCCATCCTGCCGCAAATAGTAAATATTGAGGCGGATGTCGCAGCCTGATAGCATGAGATTCATGCCATCCTTGCTCACCGAATATCTCGCGTTCCTGACCGACAACCGCCGGATGTCTCCGCATAGCGTGCGGGCTTATTACGCGACGGCAGACCGGCTGGTGGGATTCCTGCAACGCCATTGGGGCGGCGAAGTTACCCGCGTGACGCTGCACAATATTTCATCGGCGGACATGCGCGCATTTTTGGCCGACCGGCGCGGCGATGGCCTCACTAATCGTTCCACGGCGCGTGAACTGTCCGCAGCGCGGCATTTCTTGCGCTTTGCCTTGGGCGATGATGTTACTTTGCCTGTGATGAAGGGGCCGCGTGTGCCGCGCAGCCTGCCGCGCCCGGTGAACCCCGATGATGTTCTGGCACTGGCCGATGACGTCGCCGAAAATGCAAAGGATATGTGGATCGGCGCACGCGATTGGGCGCTGCTTTTGTTGCTCTATGGCAGCGGCCTGCGCGTGAGCGAAGCGACCGGCCTGATGGGCGACATATTGCCGCTAAGCAGCACGTTGCGGGTCACAGGCAAGCGCAACAAGACGCGCATCGTGCCCTTGCTGGAAATAGTCCGCACCGCCATTCAAGAATATCTCGCTTTGTGCCCTTATACCGCCGGCGCCGACCAGCCATTGTTTCGCGGCGCACAAGGCGGGCCATTATCGCCCGCATTGGTTCGCCGCGCAGTTCAGGGCGCACGCACGCGATTGGGCTTGTCCGACCGGACAACGCCGCACGCGCTGCGCCACAGCTTTGCCACGCATTTGCTGGCGGGCGGCGCGGACTTGCGTAGCTTGCAGGAATTATTGGGCCATGCCAGCCTGTCGTCAACTCAGGTTTATACCGCTGTCGATACCGCTATGCTTTTGGATGAATATCAGAACGCACATCCTCGGGCTTAGGCAAGGGCTTAGGCTTCCAGCGGACCAGCCGCCAAACATAGGTCAGGACGATAGCTGCGATCACTAAGGTCGACAATGGCCCAAGCCATTTTTCAACATCGTCAAACTGCGATCCCAGAAAATAGCCCGCACTTGCCAAGGCCGAGGTCCATCCGGCAGTGCCAATCGTCGAAAATATCATGAACCGCCGGAACGTCATGCCGAACAAGCCAGCGGGTATCGAAATCAGCGACCGTAATGTGGGCAACATCCGCGCAATCAATACGATGATCGATCCATGCTTGCGAAACAGGCTTTGGCCGCGCTCCACCTCATCCCAATCGAGCGTCAACCAACGGCTGTAACGGTCGATGAAGATATGCATCCGTTTTTCGCCAAATTTGACCGCCACCCAATACCATAACCAATTGCCGAGCATCGCGCCCGCCGTGCCAGCCGCAATGGTGCCAGCAAGGTTCATCGTGCCCCGCGCCGATGATACGCCCGCCACGGTCATGATGACTTCGGACGGTATCGGCGGGAATATCGTTTCGAGCAGCATCAGCAACGCGACACCCCAATAATGGCCCCATTCAACCAAGCGAATGATCCAATCTTCCATTATTTCTGCCCCGACAATTTATGTTCAATCACGTCAAGAATGCGCGATGGCGTGTCCGTGCCGTTAAAGCGATCAATAGCAACGATTCCCGTGGGCGATGTTACGTTGATTTCGGTCAGCCACTGCCCACCGATGACATCAATGCCCACGAATATCAGGCCAAGCTCCTTCAAACGCGGCCCCATAGCCATGCATATTTCAAGCTCGCGGTTGGTAAGCTGCGTCCACTCCGCGCTGCCGCCAACGGCCAGGTTGGACCGGAACTCACCTTCGCCCGGACGGCGGTTGATCGCGCCCGTCACTTCGCCGTCAATCATGACGATACGTTTGTCGCCCAGCGCCACATCGGGCAGGAATGGCTGCACCATATGCGGTTCCGGCCATGTGGTGTTGAACACCTCAAACAAGGCACCCAGATTGCTTCCGTCGGCGTCAATGCGGAAAATGGCTTTGCCACCATTGCCGTGCAGCGGCTTTACCACCACTGCGCCATGTATTTTTTGAAAGTCGCGCACTTCGTCTGCCGAACGGGTGATGATTGTCGGCGGCATATATTGCCGATAATCGAGCACCATCACTTTTTCGGGCGCGTTGCGGACGCTGGCGGGGTTGTTGACCACCAAAGTTTCATGCGCGATGCGCTCAAGCAAATGCGTGGCGGTGATGTAGCCGACATGAAAGGGCGGGTCCTGCCGCATCAACACCACGTCGATGTCAGCGCCTAAATCAATCTTCTGCGGCGCGCCAAAACGGTAATGCGCGCCTTCCACCCGTTGCAGGTCATGCACCGGATGCGCCCAAGCCATCAGCCGATCATTGGCATCCAGCGTCAATGAACCAACATCATAATGCCAAATATCATAACCGCGCGTTTGCCCTGCCAGCATCAGCGCAAAGCTGGAATCGCCAATGATGTTGATGCCGTCCATCGGGTCCATCTGGACCGCCATTTTAATTGCCATTTCGCGCGTTCCTATCCGTGCCAGACATTTGGCAAATGGTTGGGCCATCGCCATGGCGCAACTAAAATTACATCAATCTGCATATTTTCGCATTCTTTGCCATATTTGGGGAGCAGAATTTCTGCCGCAGCGGCCACACGGCGCAACCGACTGGCATCAATCGCCGTAGCAAGGTCAAGGGCTTTTGTCCGTGCCTTTACCTCGACAAAGGCGATGCTTTTGCCGCGCCGTGCGATTAAGTCCACCTCACCACGCGGGGTTTTCACGCGCACGCCCACAATGCGCCATCCTTTCAGCCGCAGGAACCAAGCGGCGATAGCCTCCCCGCGCCGTCCGCGTTTTTCGGCGGCAAGGCGGTTCACTTTGCCTTCAACGCCGTAGCGCGCGCATAAACCGCATTGCGCTCTAGGCCAAAGCGCTTGGCAATCGCGCCCGCTGCCTTGGCGGCTGACATGGTTTCCAGCGCCTCTTGCAACGCCGCATCGACATCCCCCGTCTCGGTCGCCACGTCATCGGCAGGCGGGCCAATGATCAGGACGATTTCGCCTTTCGGTTCCTGTGCGGCATAGCGCACCGCCAGCTCCGCCGCCGTTCCGGTGACAAGCTCCTCAAACTTCTTGGTCAGTTCGCGGGCCACGGCAACTTCGCGATCACCATAAGTGTCGGCGATGGCGGCCAGGCTTGCGGCCAGACGCGGACCAGCTTCGTAAAACACCAATGTCGCCCTGACCTGCCCCAGCTCGGTCAATGTCTCGACCCGCGCTTTGGCTTTATTGGGCAGGAACCCGGCAAACAAGAAACGGTCTGTTGGAAGGCCACAGATCGACAAAGCCGCGGTCACGGCACTTGCGCCCGGAATGGTGAACACCGGCACGCCAGCGGCACGTGCGGCGCGGACCAGCTTATATCCGGGGTCGGAGATTAATGGCGTGCCAGCGTCCGACACCAAGGCGACAACACCGTCCCGCGCGGCGGCGACCAAGGACTCGCGCTCAATGTCCCCGCTATGGTCGTTATAGCGGCGCATTTTCTTTTTTATGCCAAAATGATGTAACAATTTTCCGGTAACGCGGCTGTCCTCAACCGCGACGATTTCTGCGGCTTTCAGAAGGTCGATTGCCCTGTGCGATATATCTGCAAGGTTGCCGATGGGGGTCGCAACGACATATAAGCCTGATTCGAAAGTCATCGGAATATGCAGCTTCTTCCCAAGGAACCCAAAATGAGTGCATCCATTGCCGTAACAGGCGCGCAGCCGCAAGCCTTAGCAAACCCGATCACAAAGCTGTTGATCTTGGCGTCGCTTATCTTGCTGGCGGCCTGTAGCAC
Source organism: Sphingomonadaceae bacterium (assembly GCA_016462305.1). GTDB lineage: Bacteria > Pseudomonadota > Alphaproteobacteria > Sphingomonadales > Sphingomonadaceae > Sphingorhabdus_B. The sequence goes on from JAEMTM010000052.1 coordinate 10,339, forward strand.
AATTCCGCGCAGCAAAGCCCCACCGGCGGTCGTCGCTGAACCATCGGACGGGATGCACCGCGTTGCCCTTTTGTTGCCTGTAACCGGTCCAGATGCCGAAGTGGGGCAGTCGATTGCCAATGCGACGGCACTGGCGCTTTCAGATACCAAAGTCACCAACATCCGCATGGTTACGTATGACACCGGCCTTGGCGTGGCCGCCGCGACACAGCGCGCGATTGCGGATGGAAATAAGGTCATCTTGGGCCCGCTGCGCGGTGACAATGTGGTTGAGGTCGCAGAAATTGTGCGTCCATCGGGTGTGCCCATCATCAGCTTCTCCAACGATGTCGGCGTTGCCGGACAAAATGTATTCTTGCTTGGCCATTTACCGAACCAATCGATTGAACGCGTGGTGCTATATGCCAAGTCACAAGGCATGAACCGCTTTGCCGCTGTCGTTTCATCGAATGTCTACGGACAACGTGCGCAATCGAACATAACGACTGCCGTGCGTTCTGCCGGCGGCATATTAGTGGGTATTCAGGAATCAAATGGCACCGCCGCGTCTGCCGATGCCGCCGCCCGTCGTCTGGCACAGATGGGCGCTGTTGACGCCATATTGGTTGCCGACAGCGGGCGGGCTGCGATGGCAACCGTGCCTGCGTTGCGCCGCAGCGGGCTTCGCACGGCCAAAATCTTGGGCACTGATTTGTGGAATATCGACGGCACGCTTGCGGGTAGCTCGCCCATGTATGGCGCGTGGTTCGCAAGTGTATCGGACACGCTCTACACCCAATATGCCGCCAAATATCGCGCCCGTTTTGGCAAAGCACCATTGCGTCTATCGAGCCTGGGCTATGACTCGGTGCTGTTGGTGGCCCGCGTCGCCCGCGACTGGCGTCCGGGCACACGCTTTCCCATAGGACAATTGACCGATCCTCAGGGTTTTATCGGCGTTGACGGCGCGTTCCGCTTCAACCCCAATGGAATGACCGACCGTATGCTTGAGGTGCAGGAAATCCAGGCGGGCAAATTCGTCACCGTCAGCGCGGCACCGTCAAAGTTTGTGAAATAAGGAACCCCGCCTTGGGTGGGGGACGCGCAACTTACCGCATCAGTGGCGGCAATCCGGGCCATGGACATGACCGCCGCCCATTTTGCGGGCCTTTTCGATCTTCTTCAACACCATCTGACGCTTTAGGCGCGACAAATGGTCGATGAACAATATGCCCTCCAGATGGTCCATTTCATGCTGTAGACATGTCGCCATCAGGCCAGTCATGGTCTCTTCATGCAGCTTACCATCCAAGTCCTGCCAGCGCGCGCGGATTTGGGCGGGGCGCTCGACCTCGGCATATTGGTCGGGGACCGACAAGCAACCTTCATTATACAGGCTATGTTCGTTGGACGGGTCCAGAATTTCGGGGTTCACAAAAATGCGCGGGTTGCGAACGGGCGCGTCGCCTTGCGTTTCCTCTTCCTGCAAGTCGATAACCAACAGGCGCTTTGGCACACCCACCTGAATGGCGGCCAAGCCAATGCCGGGCGCGGCATACATCGTCTCGATCATGTCATTGGCGAGCGTTTTTAAGTCACCGTCGAAGCTCTCAACAGGCTTCGAAATGATTTTCAGCCGCGCATCGGGCACTTCAAGAATAGGTAATATAGCCATGGGTCGCAAATAGGGACGGTCTTTGGATAAATCAACCGACAGGTCGTCGCGCACGCAAGGCTTGCGCCAAAGTGCCATCGTCGAGATAATCAAGTTCCCCGCCCACTGGCACACCATGCGCCAATTGGGTCAGGCGAATAGGGAATTGTTCCAGCCGTTCGGCCAGATAATGCGCCGTGGTCTGCCCC